>CAILJQ010000219.1 GCA_903834625.1 uncultured Bacteroidota bacterium | reverse complement strand
CGCAATTACTACATTAATATCGCCTAGTGGACAAAATTTTTATACCGAAGCTATTATAAACCGTTGTGCACCCGATTGTAATTCTTCTCCAACCTTCACCAATGACCCAGTGGCAGTAACTTGTGCTGGACAAGATTTTACCTATAACTTGGGTGCGATTGACCCAGATGGAGATTCATTGAGTTATGCTTTTGGTCAATCGTTAGGTGGTCCAGGTTTGGCGCTAACTTATGCTTCACCTTATAGTCCGAATGTTCCCTTGCCCTATTTGGGAGCACCTGTTCAAAGTCCACCAGCGGTTCCACCTGCAGGTATCAATATTGATGCTGTTACTGGAGATATTCGTTTTAGACCCTTGGGGAATTTTGTGGCCAATTTAATTATTGAGGTAAAACAATGGAAGAATATCGGAGGTGTTCCTACTTTGATGGGAATTACAAGAAGGGATATTCAGTTTTATAGCAAAATTTGTCCAGCAAATAACCCACCAGTTTTGCGAACTTGGAACAACGATGGGACTCCAACCAGTCCTCAGCCCAATTATAGTTATTCCGTTTGTGCCGGTCAGCAATTGTGTTTTATGATTTCTGCCTGGGATAATACAGCAGGAACAGATTCTACAGATATTACCTGGAATAATCCAACTAATTTGGTTTCGAATGGAGCTACCTTTATTAAGTGTTATAACCCAGTAAACAGGTCATCTTTAGGGCCAAAATTTGATAGCGTTCGCTTTTGTTGGACTCCGCCTGCAAGTATGGCTAGTAATTTACCTTATTATTTTATTGTTACAGCCAAAGATAGAGCCTGTCCAGTTCCTGCTCGTGTAACCCGTTCCTTCAGTATATTGGTGCGGAGGATTCCTGTTGCCATTATCAATAAAACCAATAAGAATTGTGGTTACTATGATTTTACCTATACCTTACAAAACAGTGTTCCTTTAAATAATAGTTATACCAAGTTTTTGGTAGAAACCTCACCAAATTCAAATTCATACCAGACCTATAATGCGAGTAGTGTAACAAACCACCGATTCAATTTGGGCGGTTGGTATCGGATTCGATTGAATTTAACCACTTCACCACCGCCATTGCCAAACGGATGTCCGAATGACAATATAATTGATTCTGTATTTATAAATAACCCAGTTGATGTAACTACACGCGACTCATTTAATTGTTTTGGAACACCAGTATCTGTTAGGGTAGGAGGGCGTTATGGAACACCTTATGGATTGAGTTACCGCTATACTTTTTACAGTGGAACCTTGAATTCAACCACTGTAATACGTGCTTTTGGAATAGATTCAAATTGTACTATAAACCCGCCAACACCGGGAGTGAACAGTTCATATAAGGTGGTTATCCAGGATTTAAATGGATGTAAGGATTCTGCAGCCTTTAATTTATTCACCCGTAACTTGCCATTAAAGGAATTGCCACCAACCGTTCGTTTCTGTTATTCTGACCGTGATACTTTGAATGCAGGAAATAGTGCTAACAGTGTAAGTTTTTGGCGATGGAGCAAGACTCCTTCTACCTTAGATTTTACAGATACCACCTCTCAGAAAATATTGCCACGCGACAGTGGTCAGTATATAGTACGTAAGGTTGATAATTTTGGATGTGTTCGATTTGATACTTCGATGGTATATATCAATGCACAGGTTCCGGTAAATGCAGGACAGAACAAAACCATTTGTTTTAATGATCCACCGATCAATATAGTAGCCTTGGGAACGAGTGCAGCGATAGATAGTTTCCAATGGCGTCAGGTTCCAATTGTAGACCCAACAATTGTATTGAGTAGGAGTAATACCTTAACGGTATCACCACCCACCAATACCACTTATCAGGTAACAGGATTTATTACCTATGGGGGAGTAACTTGTTCCTATGTAGATTCGATGGATGTAACGGTAAAGGATTTACCGGCCATCAACCGACCGAGCAATATTTCAATTTGTAGAAATACCAATTCCTTGTTGTTGCCGAATATTTCATCAACAAATAAACCTGGTCAGATAACCTCTTTGTGGAGTTATCCTCAAAATCCATTGGCGATTAATGCAGGATTGGTAATAGTAAATAATTTGAGCAATTTACCAGGCACCCCACCAGCTGTACCTAGAGGCAATATCATGCGACTAAGTGTAACTGATGTTGATGGATGTAGAATATATGATTCCTTAGTATTATCGGTATTTCCGGTTCCAGTATTGGATGCAGGAACAAGTAGGTCATTCTGTGATTTTGATCCTATTTTGTACATCACCCCAGGAACACAAAAGTACTCTCCTAATGGAGGAGCACTAGCCTTGAATGAATTGTGGCAGGGAAATGGAATATTTAGAACCAATCCAACAGCAAACAATTATGGATTTAATCCAAAGGGAACAGGAGTTAAGGTATTCCCTGATACGAATATCATTACCTACACCTTTACTGCAACTTTCCCAAACACTAACCCAGTAACGTTTGTTCCAGCAATCACAGGATACAGTGCGCCAAGTCCATCGGGAGGATGTGTTGCTTCGGATACCGCGATATTTAGGGTAATCAAATCCCCAACATTGGAGTCGGGTATTGCACCACCATTATGTAAATCAGGTACAGCAGTAGATTTGGATACACATATGTTGGGTAGATCCACCAATTCGACCAATCCATTAAGCAGTTATTGGTATTTGGGATCCCCAGATCAGGGATATAAATTGGCAATCAGCAGTGGCCGCAGTTTCAATCCTGGTCATCCAATAATAGAGAAGTATACCAAAATATACAATTTGATTTATGCCGATACTTCTACCACTTGTAGGGTAGCAGATACTACCACCATTCAGGTGAATGAGAATCCGGTAGTAGACATAGATTACATGAGTATGAGCGATAGTGCAGTATGTAAAACAATGGGAGATGTGGTATTCTTTATGAATCCAAACAATGTATCCTCATCGGATGGTGTGATGAGTAGCTTCCCAGCCTTGTCATCAGGATTTTTTGATGTAACCAATGGCAAGTTCACTATTGGAAGTGTTCCAGCGGGAAGGTATAATATTAAGTATTACTATAAAGATGCGGGAACAGGTTGCGACAACAGAGATTCGATAGATATCCGAATCCAAGATGCACCGGTGATAGATATCACAGATGATGGCAGCGTATGTTCTTATGGCGCTGTATTTAATGTAGGCTTTAAAACAGTACCAAGCTCACCTTATACCTGGAAGTGGGCAAGTGTAGATGGCAATGGAAGTATTGCAGACAATGGCATTACAGGCATTAGCTATACTGCAACCGCAGCAGATATTGCACGCGGTACCATTACCTTTAAAGCAACTAGCGTAGACTTAACCACCAACCCAGATGTATGTGCGGCGGTGAGTGATTCTGCCACTTATGTGATTAAACCAAAACCAGATGCTACCTTTAGCATAGCGCCAGACAAGGGTTGTGTAGACGATAGGTATGGCGTGGTATTGAACAGTATTTATACTGCCACGCCAAGCCCAGTAACTGGAAGTACCTACAAATGGTTCTTGGATCAATCAGATTACAATACAACACCTTTGAATGCTTCACCATTTGACCAAACCACCTTTAACCAAAGCTTTACCCAGCCGGGTAACCATGTGGTACATTTGTTTGTAGAAGCAAGTGGTTGTACTGATACCGCAACAGCAGCAGTAAATGCTTGGCCAACACCAGTTGCTAAGTTTACAAATAACCCTTTAAGAACTACCATTGCAAAACCATATTTCGACTTTTTCAACCAATCTACTATAGCAGATAATTCAACTTTG
>CAILJQ010000218.1 GCA_903834625.1 uncultured Bacteroidota bacterium | reverse complement strand
CTTTTTGCCTTGTATCGCATGGGCTACAAAGGTCGAATGACAGGTCATGGGTTTAGAGGTGTTGCATCAACAATCCTTCATGAAGTTGGCTATCAACATGCCCATATTGAGGTTCAACTATCACATTTGGAAAGAGATAAGGTGAGTGGTGCATATAACCATGCTGAATACATTCCACAAAGGGCAAAAATGATGCAAGAGTGGGCTGATTATTTAGATGGCATTAAGGGTGGTGCCAAAGTAATAAACATTAAGAGAGCTTAAATGGATAAAGTTCCGCCACTAGAAAAATGGTCACCAAAGGACTTGGTAGAGTTTTACTCAAATTCCTTTGAGCCAAGCCATGAATTTATAAGTGAAAATTTTCCGCAGATTAGACAGGCACTCTTTCGGCTTGGCACCCATATTGATATGAAGGCGTGCTGGGAAAAACTATTTTCAACAAAGGCTTTTCTTCCAAATCAAGATAATTTAGGTTTTTGGTTAATTCCTCAAATTTATTCAATGCTAAGTGAGGTTTTTGTGAGGTCAGGTAATGGAATGACGCCGCAATTTAAGAAAAAAGAAGTTGAAAAGATTTCTGAGCAGGTAAATAGATTAATAGTAGCCATTCATAACTCTGATGAAGCCCTTCAGGAATCTTTTTTAACAGTTAAAAATCAGTTAAGCGAAGACATCATCAAAAAATATCCTGAAAAGAGCCATAGACTTGGTTTTGAAGTTGCACCAATATTTTTGTGGGGATTTATTTCAGGGGTGCATCAAGAGTTAGAAAAAAATGCGAAAAATAATGAGTTGGAAAAATTTCAATGGGAATCCTGCTCTCATGAGGAAAGGTCGGCTTGGTTATTAGGCAAGGTTGACCGCTTAGATTTAACTGTGTTGCTTCGGACTTATTTAGAGCAACTGAAGTATATTCCAAGCACATATAGTGCGGAATATATTGCCTCAAATAGGTCGGCAGTAACCAAACAACTTTTTAAACTAATGTACCAAACCTATGGTGAGTATATGTCTGATTGTGTTGTCCCAATGGTAAATGCAATACTCGACTTAGAACTGGGTGTTGAGGACATAACACCCTATAAACCAAAAGAAAAAAACAGTTAAAAACTGAATACTTTCTTCTTTTACATGAGGAAGATTGATAAATAGAGTAGCTCCTATGGATTGCAATTATTCGCAATCCTCAACATAGGAGAACTCTAGATGACTAGTAAAAATGATTTGCCTAGACCAAAGGTATTGCCCCATGATGGGTGCAGCCGTTGGTCACAATTTGCTGAATTTTCACCAGTATGCCGAGAAACATTCCGCAGATTAAGTCTTCAAGGAAAGGCACCAAAACCCATTCGCATGGGGATTCGTTGCACCTTTTATCAAAACAAGGAATTGCATAAGTTTCTAGCCAATCCACTTGGATATAAGTCGGAGGCAGCATGAGCATACTTTCTAATCAAATCATTGAAGCAATGCCAATTGGACTTGTGAATGAATTTAGGCTAAAGGCAATCTGCCTTATGGCAGACCTTGTTGAGGAATTGGAAATGCGGTTTGACTCCCTGACCGCAGAGGAAGTCAATTTTTTAAAAGTACTGCAATCCAACAATGGCGACCAAGATGGATTCAATGGCATGTGCGAAGCCTTTGGAAAAATTATGTATGCCCATCAAGTTATCGAGGATATGTATAAGAAGGCTGCCCTTCAAGCTGGGGTGCAAATCCAAAACAAGTCAGGTGGTACGGCATTCCGTGGGGGCATAAATGAATACTAAATTTCAAAAGGAAAGATTGCCCAATCCACTTGGCTACTTTGAAAAAAATGGCTTAAACCTAATTGGTAAAGGTGAATGGCGGTCAGCAATCTGCCCATTTCATAAAGACACAGAACCCAGTTTGAGGGTGCGAGTTGAAAATGGGGCATTCAGATGCCTGGCATGTGGCGAGAAAGGTGGTGACATCGTTGCCTTTCATCAAAAGCGATTTGGCATGTCTTTTAAAGATGCTTGTATTGCACTTGGTGTATGGGGTCAATCATGAATACCGACATCATCAAAGAACAAGCAAGGGCATTTGCTTCGTCATTTATTAAACAGGGCTATAAGCCACAGAGTTTGCATCACTACACAAGTGCAGAGGGCGAGTGGCTTTATTCAAGGATGCGACTAAATCACCCTGAAAAAACAAAAATCATTAGACCCTTCTATCAAGAGAATGGAAACTTCATACTGGGCGAACCTAAATTTCAAGGTAAGAAACCGCTTTATCAGTTGCCTTTGATTAAGGATGCCGACACAGTCTTTTGGGTGGAAGGCGAAAAAAAGGTTGATGTGCTAGTTGGGCTTGGATTGGTTGCAACAACAAGCGGTGGGGCAACTTCGCATGATGGGGCTGATTTTGAACCTTTGAGAGGGAAAAGAGTAGTTATATGGGCTGACTTCGATGACAGTGGAAAAGTCCATGCAGGGGCTGTTAAAGCGATTCTGAAGGGCATACATTGCGAGGTCATATCAATTGATGTCGAAAGCCTTAACTTGCCTGTAAAGGGTGATGTAGTTGATTGGCTTCAGATAAATCCATTAGCAACAAAAGAAAATGTATTGGCATTGCCATTACTACCACAAGAAATAAAGGCAGAACAAGGTGTCATATTGCTAAAAGCATCAGAGCTCAAACCAAAACCAATTAATTGGATTTGGGATGGTTGGATTGCAGGTGGCAAATTTCACCTATTAGGTGGGGTGGCAGGCACTGGTAAAACAACAATAAGCCTTGCATTGGCAAGCAGCATCACTAATGGCGGAAGGTTTCCAGATAACACAAGGTCACCAAGTGGCAATGTGGTTGTTTGGACTGGTGAAGATGACATTTCAGACACGCTTACTCCAAGACTCATGGCTATGGGTGCAAATCTTGATAAGGTTCACTTTGTTCAGGGTGTTATTGGTGAGGATGGTGAACAGCCATTTAATCCCAGCACCGACATGCTAATTCTTCAGCAGGCAATAGCTAAAGTTGGCGATGTGAAACTTTTAATCATTGACCCAATTGTTTCGGTAGTTAAGGGCGATTCACACAAAAATGCAGAAGTTCGTAAAGATTTAGCCCCATTGATTCAGATGGCTGAAAGCATGGGCTTTGCAATTATTGGAATAACCCATTTTTCAAAAGGTACTTCAGGCAAGGAGCCAATCGAAAGGATTACTGGCAGTTTGGCTTTTGGTGCAGTTGCAAGGATTGTATTGGTTGCATCAAAAAGCAAAAGTGACGATAGTGAGGATGTTCGTATCTTCCTTCGCGCTAAATCCAATATCGGTGCTGACAATGGCGGTTTTGAGTATTCACTTGAACAAGCAGTAACCGAAGGTGGTATTGAAACATCTAGGGTTCTTTGGGGTGATGCCATAGAAGGTTCAGCAAGAGAACTGCTGGTAGATGCAGAAGATGATTCAGATGGCGGAAGTATGGCAGAGTGCATGCAATTTTTAAACAGCATCTTATCTAATGGTGAAATGCCAGCAACGGAGGTCAAGAAAGACTGCATTGGTGCTGGCCACTCAAATTCGACAATGAATAGGGCTAAAAAGAAATTAGGCATCGAAGCCAAAAAAATTGGTATTGGCAGGGGTAGTTCTTGGGTTTGGGAAATGCCAAAGGTATTCAACAACTACAAAGATACTCACACTCAAAACTTGAGAACCTTTGGTGAAGTTGAGAACCTTCGTACTGATTTGCCAATTATTGAAGGGGAAATTTAATGAGCCCTAGAAAAATAATCGCAATGGCAGAAAGGGAAGGTCTAACCTTAAAACTGCTTCCTAACAGAAAAATCAAGTTAGTTGGCACCCAAGAAATCTATG
>CAILJQ010000217.1 GCA_903834625.1 uncultured Bacteroidota bacterium | reverse complement strand
TCTCCGCTCATTAAGCGACTCTCTACCACCAATTTTCCATGAATATCCATTACCATTACATTTGCCATTTCATTGCTGGTATAAGATATTTGAACGAAACCTACAGCTGGGTTAGGGTATAAGGTCAATCCAGCCACAGCATTCATTTGGTTCAGACCTGTTGCTACAATTTGAATACTATTGCTGGTGCTATCTACACAACCATTTTGGTCGGTGGTTTTTAAAGTTACATTGTATGTACCTGCATTAGCATAGGTATGATTTTGAATGCGTGGCGTATTTTGGGCTGTATTGCCATCACCAAAAATCCAATTTCTGGAAGCAGAAGCACCCGTGTCGCGCAATTCAACTTTTAAATTTTCTTTGAATACTTGCATTTTTGCAGGAGCAGGAAACACAATACTCATCAATTCATTTAAGGAGTAAGTAGGACAATTATATATGCTATCAATAACCCTTACTTTAATAGAAGTGCCATTCACAAAACCAAATAAATTCACTGGAATATTGCTCAGGCTAAATCCTTGTGCACGGGTTCTATTTGCAAATGGAACACTATCTTCATCCTTATAATATTGAGCCAACATAGCAGTATTTCCTGGAAAACTCAATTGAATAGTTACGTTTCCGTTTGAACAAGCAGGTACAATGTTTTGGTCTATTTGAGGAAGCGGATCAATTGGACCAACACCCAATATAGTTATTGTAGAATCTTTTGAGCCACAAGAAGCATTGGCAGAATCTATCACTTTAATCAAGAAGTTATTGTTACCATTTACAATAGGAAGAAAGATACTATCATTTTTTGAGTAGGCTAAGTTTCCAAATTTTATAAAAGTATTTTGCCCACTTACATTTCTTACTTTTACCAAGGCAGATTTTTGTTGAATACCACCTGGGCCAGCCAAACAAACAAAAGCAGGTTTTTGAATGCTATAGCTTATAGGTTGGCAGCTACTTGCCACACATGTTTTGGAGGCAACTAACGAATACAAACATGGAGCAGCATCTATGGTTCTTGCCATTGCAAACAATGATTGATTGGGATTTAACCCTGAAATTTGGTGACTATTGGTTCCATTAGGACTCACCCAATTATTTCCAGAATCTAAGCTAATTTGTGTTTGACCTCCAACAATATTAAAAGTAATTGAATTGCTTGTGCTTGTGCCGCATGTTAAAGTTGGAGCAGCTAATTGGCTACTTACAATCACTTGTTTGGAACTTATTTCACTGTTACATGTACCGTTAAAACCGCTCACGCCTACTTGGAAAGTGCCGGGATCTAATTTCAACTTTACTATAGAGGTGGTTGTGCTCACCACTTCTGTTCCATTTACATAATATTTATATGTTGAAAAACCACCTGATGTTGAAATGCTCAAAGAGTCTTTAGCGCAAATACTGTCAACACAAGTTATTCCGGGAGCTGCTGGCTTACTATTCACCGTGGCAACTGTATTTGGACTGATCCTAAAACACCCTGAAGAATTCGTCACCTTCACAGAGTAGGTTCCTGCACTTGCTATTTTGATATCTTTTGACGTTTGGTTCCCAGGACTCCAGAGATAGGTTAGTCCCGTGCCTGTAGGTGCAGACAATGTAACGGAATCTCCACCACAAATAGAAATTGGCCCAGCAGGACTAATACTAGCTGTTGGTTTAGCCACCACTTGAATGGTTCTTTGTGCATTGGTAGAAGTACCACTTCCATTGGTTGCTCTGAACCGAATGGTAAAAAAGCCTGGATTATTAAATAAAATTTTAGGATTTTGTATGGTTGACGAACTAGGTGTATTGCCTAAAAAATCCCAAGCATAGGAGCTTGGATTATTGGTAGCAGTTCCAGTGAATTGTATGGAATCACCCGCACAAAATATGGCATTGTTGGCTGGTGAAGTAATAGTTGCTATTGGTAAATTTCCAGAGCTTACTGTAAACGTTTTCAAATACACCACATCACCAGTGGAGCCATTGCTGCTATTTGTGGCGTTTAATGTGGTGTAAAAGGTTACGGTTCCAACAGCTGGGTTTGGTGCAGTCCAGCTAAAGCTCCAACTGGTAGAAGATGTTCCAGAAACGGTATGACCCAAATAGGTTTTTGAACCACTTACCATAGCAGTTTGTCCACTACCCGCAGTAATAGAACCAGCCATAGCATTGGTACTACTTAATGGCAAAATTTGAAAACCATTTTTTGAAGTAGCAGCCGAACCTCCATTGTAAGTTAAGGTATAAGTGGTTCCAGGAGCATAACCTCCTACCGGTAATCCAGTTAGCGCAATGGCATCAAATGCAGTACCAGATGTTACGGGTGAACCTGAGTGACAAGAGGTACAATTTCCATCTCCTGGTGCACCTGTTAGGCCTGGTCCCGGACCATTCTGATTGGTGTATGTTACAGTTGAAATTGCAAGCATGGACATAAGAATTCCATACTTAATTAAGCTACGGGTAAAAGTTAGTTTCATATTTTTTTGGGTTGGGTGAAAACCTATCTCAAATATGAAAATAGAATATATTAATTTCTTCTTAATTCCATGTATAGAAATATAAAAAAGTCGCCAAGGCAATATTCATTACCCTGGCGACAATATAAAAATGAACTTAAACTGGTTTAGTTAACCACCCAAGTCTCTTTACCAGCAATCAACTTATCAAGATCACCAGCGCCCATACTTTCTTTGGCATAAGCAATTTGGTCGTTGAACAATTGATCAAATGTTGCCTTGTTATTGTTAACATAAAAAACACCAAATGGTCGAGGGAAATGACCATCATGTGAAGGATCATCATAGAAGCGAGAAAGAATGGTAGCTTTTACCAAATCTGTCTCATCATGAATCCATAGGTCGTTAACCGAAGCATCGTTTAGGTCTACAATAATAGGTTTGAAACCATCTAGTTTGATACCCTTATCACTGTTTTCACCAAAAACCAAAGGTTGACCATGCTCCATCATGAGGGTTTGTTCTTTTTTAGAACTCTTCTCGGTATAGATTTCAAAAGCACCGTCGTTGAATACGTTACAATTCTGGTAAATTTCAACTAACGAAGTTCCTTTATGGTCATATGCCCTGCGGATCATGGCTTGTTGGTGTTTAGGATCACGATCCATAGTTCTGGCAACAAAAGTTCCATCGGCACCTAAGCTTAAGGCAATAGGATTGAACGGATAATCTACAGATCCCATTGGGGTAGATTTGGTTACTTTACCTTGCTCTGACGTTGGAGAATATTGTCCTTTAGTTAACCCATAAATTTGGTTATTGAACACCAATAAATTGATATCTGGATTCCTACGAAGCATATGGATAAAGTGATTACCACCAATACTCATTGAATCACCATCACCAGAGATAACCCAAACAGAAAGGTCTGGTCGGGTAGCTTTTAGTCCGGTTGCAATGGCATTAGCCCTACCATGGATAGAGTGCATACCAAATGTATCCATATAATAGGGGAAACGAGAAGAGCAACCTATACCTGAGATGAATACAAATTCTTCCTTAGGTCGGCCTAAATCTGGCAAAACGGTTTGTACCTGTTTAAGGATAGAATAATCGCCACAACCCGGGCACCATCTCACCTCCTGATCGGAAGAGAAATCTTTTGAGCTTAATTTTTCTGCTACTGCTGTCATTGTATTTGCTATAAGGGTTTTCACCCGGGTTTATTAATCTAAAATTTGTTTAATTTTTGAAATTACCTCGTGACTCATGAAAGGTTGTCCTTGAATTTTGTTGTATGGAATAGCATCTACAAAATATTTATCGCGGATGATTTTCACTAACTGACCATTGTTTAATTCTGGCACCACTACTGTTTTAAAACGCTTCAACATATCGCCTAGGTTTTTAGGGAAAGGATTGATATATCTCACTTGTGCGTGTGATACTTTGTAACCTTCTGCTATCAGTTGTGCGGTTGCAGTTTTAAGCGCACCATAAGTTCCACCCCATCCTAAAATGAGTAGATCGCCTGATTCTTCTCCATTATCAATGGTTTGGTCTGGAATAAAATCTGCCACTTTATCAACTTTGGCCTGACGTAAGTGGGTCATGAATTCATGGTTGGCAGCATCGTAAGAGATATTACCTGTTTCGTTTTGTTTTTCAATACCACCAATACGATGTTCTAATCCTTTTGTACCAGGAATAGCCCACGGGCGACTTAATTTTTCGTCGCGTTTGTATGGCAAGAATTTATCATCTGAAGCAGCTCTTTCTTTGGCGTAGTTTACCTTAATTTCTGGTAAATCTGCTGTTTTAGGAAACTTCCAAGGTTCAGCACCGTTGGCAATATATCCATCACTTAAGAAGAACACAGGAATCATATGATCGAGGGCAATTTTACAGGCCTCAAATGCCAAAGTAAAACAATCGGCTGGAGATTGTGCTGCTAGAACCACAACAGGACATTCACCATTTCTACCAAACATGGCTTGCATTAAATCTGCTTGCTCTGTTTTTGTTGGCATACCCGTGCTTGGTCCGGCACGTTGGATATTCACAATAACCAAAGGCAACTCTAACATGGTAGCTAAACCTATGGCTTCACCTTTTAGAGCAATACCAGGACCCGAAGAACCTGTTACAGCCAAGTGACCACCAAAGGCAGCACCAATAGCTGAACAAATACCGGCAATCTCATCTTCTGCTTGATATGTTTTGATGTCGAAATTTTTGTATTTCGATAAATCATGTAAAATATCTGAAGCTGGAGTAATAGGATAAGTACCATAGAATAATGGCAAACCAGATTTTACTGATGCAGCAATTAAACCATAGGCTGCGGCTTGGTTACCCATGATACCGCGATATAGACCTGGTTCCATTTTAGCTGCTGCAACAGTATATCTATTGGCAAACATTTCAGTGGTTTCACCATAATTCCAACCAGCTTGCAATACCTTAATGTTTGCGGTCATTACAGCCTCATTCTTTTTGAATTTGCTCTTAATGAAGTTTAAGGTGTTTTCCATTGGGCGGTGATACATCCAATACACCAAACCCAATACAAACATGTTTTTGCAACGGTCAATTTCTTTGGTGGTTAACCCACTATCAGCAAGTGCTGCACGTGTAATTTTTGTTACATCAATGGTCTTTAAATCAAATTCTGAAAGCGAACCATCTGTCAAGGGATTTTGGTCATCTGGCACATTTGCCAAACGCATATTTTTGGCATCAAAACCATCGGTATTGGCAATAATAACACCACCTTTTTTGAGGTTTTTGATATTCACCTTTAATGCGGCCACATTCATGGCTACCAATACATCAGACTGATCGCCGGGTGTATTAATCTGGGTGGAACCAAAATGAATTTGAAAACCGGATACACCGGCTAATGTGCCTAACGGGGCCCTGATTTCAGCTGGAAAGTCGGGAAACGTGGCAAGGTCGTTACCGTGAAGCGCTGTGGCATTGGTAAACTGTGTACCGGTCAATTGCATGCCATCACCTGAGTCTCCGGCAAACCTGATTACAACCGATTCTACTTCTTTATCTGTTATAGCTGTCATTATTTGGATTTTTAACGGGCCATGCCCTCCATGGATACGAAACTATCAAATTGTATGAAAAAATTAAATGATTTTGCTCAGAATAAAAAAAGGTGACATAAAGGTTTGATTCATTACACCCATATCCCTTACTTTGAAGAAAAAAAATTGCATGAATATCAGGCTGTTTGTAACCGGTGGTACTTTTGATAAAGAATACAATGAACTTAACGGACAATTGTTTTTCAAAGACACGCATATCCATGAAATTCTGAAACTTGGCAGAAGCAGGTTAGACATTAACATTAGAACCCTTATGTTAATAGACAGCCTAGAAATGACTGATGGCGACCGAAAAATCATTGCTGAAAACTGCCTTTCCTGCGAAGAAAACAAAATTGTGATTACACATGGTACCGATACCATGACCGAAACAGCAGCCTATTTAGCAGCGGAGAATATCCATAAAACAATCATCCTAACAGGCGCAATGATTCCATATAAATTTGGTTCCAGTGATGGCTTATTCAATTTAGGAGGGGCCTTAGCCTTTGCTCAAACCTTGCCTCCAGGTGTTTATATTGCCATGAATGGAAGGTATTTTACTTGGGACAACTGCCGTAAAGACAAGGCCCATGGCATATTTGAAGAAACCGCTACCCCAGAATAAGTTCTGAGGTAGGGTTATAAAATTATTTATTTTCGTGAATAACTGCCCAAAGTTTGTCTTTGAGTTCATCAATTCCCTTTCCTGTTGCAGAACTAATAAACACAATAGGTACACGAGGTAATTTCTTTCTGATATCCTTTAGGGTAGCATCATCTACCAAATCACATTTGGTAATGGCCAACATTCTTGACTTAGCGGTTAATTCTTTGTTGTACAATTTAAGTTCGCGTAGCAATACATTATACTCATCCTTAATATTTGGACTGGTTGCTGGCACCATAAATAAAAGGGTTGCATTGCGCTCAATATGTCGAAGGAATCGCGTTCCTAAACCCTTTCCTTCATGGGCACCCTCAATAATTCCAGGAATGTCTGCCATTACAAAAGATTGGTAATCGCGGTATGAAACAATGCCTAAATTAGGTACCAATGTAGTAAACGGATAATCGGCAATTTCGGGTTTAGCGGCTGTAACTACTGATAATAAAGTAGATTTTCCTGCATTCGGAAATCCAACCAAACCCACATCCGCTAATATTTTTAATTCTAAAATCCGCCATTCTTCTTTGCCACTTTCGCCTGGCTGCGCATGAGTAGGCGCTTGGTTGATAGATGTTTTGAAATGATGATTTCCTAAACCACCTCTTCCACCAGCTGTAAGTACCGCTTCTTGTCCATGTTCTGTAATCTCAAACAAGAATTCACCTGTTTCGGCATCGCGTGCTACGGTTCCAAGAGGCACTTCAATTACTTCATTCTTTCCATCTTTACCTCTGCGTAATGATGCTTCCCCATTAAAACCAGGTTCAGCAATAACATGCTTGCGGTATTTTAAATGCAGTAAGGTCCACAAATTGGTATTACCTTTTAAAATAATGCTGCCACCTTTACCCCCATCTCCTCCATCTGGACCGCCCTTGGCCGTATGTTTATCGCGCAGGAAGTGCATACAACCTGCTCCACCCTTGCCGCTTCGGCAACAAATTTTTACGTAATCAACAAAATTAGATTCAGCCATATTTTTGGAATAATGCCTCGCTATTGCCCAAAAAGGCAATAAAAAAGCCCACAAAGATAATCTTTATGGGCTTGTATTAAAAATATGTTTGGATTAAGCTTGGTCAATTTCTGCGCACAAGGCTGCAAAAATATGGTCTATCTCCCCTATTCCTTGAATTCCTTTGTACTTATTTTGAGCAGAATAATAGTCCTTAACAGGCATGGTTTCTGCGTTGTAAACATCTATTCTCTTTTGAATAACTACAGGGTCTTGGTCATCTGCTCTGCCGCTATCTTTTCCTCTAATAAGTAAACGCTTGCGCAATTCTTCCTCTTCAACCTCTAAGGCTAGCATCATATGAATGGATGTTCCTTTGCTCTGTAATAATTCATCTAAGGCCGCCGCCTGAGCAGAAGTACGCGGGAAGCCATCAAAAATAAAGCCTTTAGGATCAGTAGCCTTGTTTACCTCAGAGGCCAACATGCCAATGGTTACTTCATCTGGAACCAATTGCCCCTTGTCAATATAACTTTTGGCTAACACACCTAATTCTGTTCCACCTTTAATATTGGCGCGAAAAATATCGCCTGTACTCAGGTGAACCAATTGGTACTTTTCAATCAACTTGGCAGACTGTGTGCCTTTTCCTGCTCCCGGGGGTCCGAATAATACAATGTTTAACATAAATGGTAAATGATGCTGCGAAGAAAAGTGATAATTTCTCAACCTGCAATGATTTTTGTAAGGAATTGGAAAATAATAACCATTTCACTAAAACCTTTCATTCGGTTCGAACCGAAATAATTTGTAAATGAACTCTGAACAGCTTTTTTATATTTGCCTACCTAAAATTGAAAACGATGGCTACCAACATGTATATTAAACAACAAATCGAAATCAAATGCTCACAAAAGGTAGCGTATGAATATTTAAAATATGCCGATAACCAAAATTATTTTTCTGTTTGGAATATGGCCGACCCTGATAAAACAATTACCAGAAATGGATTAGACGGCACAGTGGGATATATAAATACATGGGATAGTACCAATAAAAATGTAGGTGCAGGTACTCAAGAAATCACAAAATTAGTTGAACCCTCAACCATTGAATACGATATTCGCTTTGAACGCCCTATGAAAAGTGTGGCTAAAGCAAGTTTTAGGATTGAAGCAACTGGAGCAACTTCATGTGTGGTGATTTGGGACTTTAGCAGTCCAACCAAATTTCCCATGAGCCTATTCAACTTTATTTTTAAAATGATGTTAGGTAAAAACATGCGTCAAAGTATGAATAACCTGAAAATTATTTTGGAAAAATAAAACCCCTAAGCACCATGCCAAGGAAAATCATTTTATATATAGCCTGCAGTCTAGATGGTTATATAGCCACCCAAAACGATGATATTTCATTCTTGCAGTGTGTTGAAAAGGAAGGGGAAGATTATGGTTATACAAAGTTTACTGAGACCGTTGATACCCTTATTTTAGGCAGAAAAACATACCAAAAAGTGATAGAGATGGGCTATAACTATCATCCAGATAAGGAGGTTTATGTGTTATCACAAACCAAAAATGAAGCACCTTTTTATAATGGTGATTTATTAGAACTCGTTCAAAAGCTAAAAAACAAAGAGGGAAAGAACATTTATTGCGATGGAGGTTCCCAGCTCATAAAAGCATTACTTGGTTTAGGGCAAATAGACGAAATTATTGTTTCTATCATTCCAGTGATGTTAGGTGCAGGTATTCGTTTGTTTGCTGAGCGAAGTGAAGAATTAAACAATTTAGAATTGTTGGGGTGCACGCCCTTTGAAACTGGCCTAGTTCAATTGCATTATGCCATTAAAAACAAACAATGAAACAACAGGCATTAAGCAAAACCGTTTGGCTTGTTTCGCTCGTTAGTTTGCTTACAGATGCAGCCAGTGAAATGCTGTATCCCATCATGCCTTCCTTTTTACAATCAATAGGTTTTTCTGTTTTATTTATTGGCATTTTAGAAGGATTGGCAGAAGCCCTGGCGGGATATAGCAAAGCCTACTTTGGCAAACAATCTGATTACTTACAAAAGCGAAGTGCATTTGTACAAGCTGGTTATACATTAAGTGCCTTCGCAAAACCCTTAATGGCTATTGCCTCTTTTCCACTTTGGATTTTCATTACACGTTTGTTAGATAGACTTGGGAAAGGCATAAGGTCTGGCGCTCGAGATGCCATTTTAACCGCCGAATCAACGCAAGAAAATAGGGGGAAAATATTTGGATTTCATAGAAGCATGGACACACTAGGTGCGGTCATAGGTCCTTGTTTAGCACTTGTATTTTTGTACTACAATCCAGGCAATTACCAAACACTTTTTCTATTGGCTTTTATCCCAGGAATTTTAGCTGTTTTGGTTTCCATGCTGCTTAAAGATAAGCATTCTATTGAACGTAAAGTAACTACAAAGCCCTCCTTTTTCAGATCCTTTGATTATTGGAAAAAGGCGCCGTTTGCCTACAAAAAATTGGCAACTGTTCTACTCATTTTTGCCTTATTTAACAGTTCAGATTTGTTCCTATTAATGCGTGCCAAAGAACTTGGATTAAGTGATACACACATCACCCTATCTTATATTTTTTACAATTTGGTTTATGCCTTATTTGCCTTCCCAATGGGAGCACTGGGAGATAAAATTGGATTAAAGCATACCTATATTTTTGGACTTATTTTATTTGCCCTTACCTACTTTGGCATCAATTACAGCACAAACCTTTCCAGTTTATTGATTGTACTTTTTCTATATGGCTTGTACGCAGCCGCTAGTGAAGGAATTACCAAAGCACTCATAGCACATACCATTCCCAAAAATGAAAGCGCAAGTGCCATGGGAACATTTGCAGGTTTGCAAAGTATTGCTCTTTTAATAGCAAGCTCTTTATGTGGATTTATTTGGTTTTCGGGTTCAGCCCAATTGGCATTTATGACCAGCGCTTTTGTAGCCATTGGATGTGCGGCTTACCTTTGGGTGAACTATAAAGACTAGTCAAATCCCCCCTTGCCTGAATAAAGTTTAAGTGGTTTATCTAATTTAATTTTGAGTACGGTGATGTATGGATCATTCAACTCTTGTGGAATTGTAAAATAAACTAACCCCGGCACATGGCTCCATGAAATTTTCCCTACTACTTTCGCAGGTATATATCTATTTGAACCTAGGACTTCTGCCGATAAGATTTTATTATCTAAACCACGAATTACCGCTTGTTGGGAATTGGTAGATGACACAAATAAATAAAGGGTGAGGGAGTCTTTAGACATGGTAGACGGACCGTAAAAATGTTGAGGCGGTAAGCCTGGAATACTTGCAAAAATTGCTTCTTCATGCTTTTTATTCCATTTACCTAACTCGGTTAAAATATGCACCTGTTCTTTGGGAATTGTACCATCAGCTTTTGGACCAATATCTAATAACAAATTTCCTCCATTGCTAATACAATCTGCAAAAATGCTTATAATCTCATAAGGTGTTTTAAAATTAGAATCTATAAACCTAAATCCCCAATTATCATTACTGGTTAGGCATAATTCCCAATAAGGTGTAGAGGGTCTTGAGATGGGGAAATTTTGCTCTGGCGTAGCATAATCGCCATAACCTTGCAACCTACCATTGATAATAGCTTTGGGATTTTTATCTAAAATCATTTGACGCACCTTGGCTGCTTGCCACTCGGCTGCGCTATGCTCCCAATCGCCATCAAACCAAAACAAATCGGGTTGGTAAGCAGTATTTAATTCTTGAATTTGTCCTTGATAAAACTTCCTGAAAGTATTCCATCTTAGGGTATCGGTTTGAACCGTATAGCGTGCTGAATCTTTTAAAAATCCCGGATAATTGGGATGCGACCAATCTATCAATGAATAGTATATACCAAGTTTTATACCATTAGCTTTTAGCTCTTGGGTAAAGGGTGTTAACACATCTCGTTTTGCGGGCGATTTTTTGGGAATACTTAGGTTATTCATTTTGGTATTCCAAAGCGCCACGCCATCATGGTGCTTGCTGGTAATTACGGCATATCTAGCCCCAGAAAGTTTGATGAGGTTTGCCCAATATTGTGGATCATAGTTTTGGGCTTTAAACCCATTGATTTGTTGCATGTATTTGTCGTAGGGCACCTGTTTGTTATGAAATGCCCACGACTCGCTGGTACCATTTACAGCATAAATTCCCCAATGAATAAAGATACCCAACTTAGCATCTCCAAACCACGCCATTTTGCTGCTGTCTTGTTGTGCCTGAACCAAAAAACTAAGAAACGTAAAAGAAAGAAAAATAAATTTTCGCATGAGCGAATATAAGAGAATTCAGAAATTGGACACTGTTATTTCATCCAATCCAATTTATTTATAACATACTCAAAATTAAGCTTGGTTGGTTCACCAAAATAGGCAATTTCTACTTCATTTATTTTGGTGGCACCTAATCTCTCCATGGCTATTTGTGAGCGTTTATTTTCTGAACCCACATGAAAATACACCTTTGATACATATTGAAAAATATAATCGAGCATCAATTTTTTTACTGCTTTGTTTATACCTGTTCCCCAGTATTTGGTAGCAAAAAAAGTATATCCTATGAAGATGCTATTTTCATTGGCATCATAATCGTAGAAACGAGAACAACCTAAAATCTTGTTGTTTAACTTATCCATAATCTTAAAAGCACCCTTGCTTGCCATAGCACCTTCAAAATAGGTTAAAAACACATCTATCTTCCATCGGTCTTTGTTAGGGTGTTGCTCCCAAATTTTGGGATCTGAAGCTACTACATAGAGGTATTCAAAATCATCAGCATTCAAGGGGAGCATAACCACTTGTTCATTTTCTAAGGTGGGCTGAAGGTTAAAATTTACAAGGGCCATAATTTTTAGCATTAATCCATTCAAATACACTAATCCGTGGTCAGTATACAGATTTATTTTGATAGCTTACAATTCAATCACTTCAAAATCTAAATGGTGGTCAAGCAAAAATTGATGCAGGAAGTCAAGGTTTTGCCAAACATTGGGTTTGGTATACTCACACACATAAATGCCATCTTCATTTATTTCTATCTCGGGAGAAAAGTTATTTTTAGTATCTTTTCTTGATTTGAGTAATTGGTCCAATTCCTCTTTGTAGCCATTAGAAAGCGATACTTTTATTTTGTATTCAAATCCCATGAACTCAAATATATTTATTTTGGCGAATTATACAGCAGGCAATAGTTGGCCATTATAGTATTTGTTTGGGATTGTTGAGGTATCATGATTCAGGTCATAAGAATACGTTGCGGGTTGCCCGAGTCATTGGCTTACGCCAATTCCTGCTCCGGGTTGCGCAGGTTGCCTTCTCTTTTTTTGTATAACATTATCTGGCTAAGGCTTCTCCGCTTATTGCGGAGTTTGCTGGTTTTGTTGGACATTTACAATTTCATTTACGCTCCCTTATTAAGATCAAATTGGTCTTACTTATCCCAAATTTTGTCATAAGTATCATGAGATTGGTGATAGCTAAGATCAATTGGGTCTTACTTATCCCAAAATTTGGCTTAGGTATCATGAGAAAAATACTTGTAAAAGCTTAAAGCTAAATTCTTATTTTGCTACAGTTTTATGAAAAAGAAAGTTTTAGTTAGTGGTTGTTTTGATTTGTTACACAGCGGTCATGTTGCCTTTATTCGTTCTGCAGCTGCTTATGGCGATGTGTATGTTTGCCTTGGTTCAGACCAAACCGTATTTGAATTAAAAAATAGATACCCTGTGAACAATGAACAGGAGCGCAAATTTATGCTTGAAGCACTCGCTGATGTATACCAAGTGCGTATCAGCAGTGGCAGTGGTTACCTCGATTTTTTACCAGAACTGGAGGAAATTGAACCAGCTATTTTTGTGGTGAATGAGGATGGTGTGAGTGAAGATAAAAAACAATTGTGTGCCCAAAAGAACATTGAACTGATAGTTCTACCCAGGCAGCCACATGCAGGTTTACCAGCTCGTTCCACTACTGATTTGAGAAAACTCAACCAAATACCCTACCGACTTGATTTAGCGGGTGGCTGGTTGGATCAGCCTTTTGTTTCAATTCATGCAACTGGACCCGTTATTACCATTTGTTTGGAGCCCAATCAATTGTTTAATGAAAGAAGTGGAATGGCCAGCTCAACCCGTAAAATTGCCACTGAGTTATGGGTTAATCAATTACCCGAAAGCAATTCTGAAAAGGTTGCTAAAATGTTATTTGCCTATGAAAACCCACCGGGAAAAACAGAGATTGCAGGCTCTCAAGATGCCATAGGTATTGTATATAGCGGTTTGGCCTATAGTTGGTATGCTGGTAAATATTGGCCCGAGAAAATTGAAAGCTGTTTAGACCCTACCATATTAGATTGGCTTGAAACACATGTTTTTTTGTTACCCCTTGGTTCAAGAAAAGATGGCTATGATGTATTGGCAAATACCCAAATAAACAAACCTCAAGCAATGGCGCTATCAGAAGCTGCGAAGGCCTGTTATGCTGCTATCTTAGCAAAAGATTTACAAGCCTTTGGAAGCCACATGCGCGCGGCATTTGAAGCACAAATAAAAATGTTTCCAAACATGGTTGATGAGGAAATTATCTTACAAATTAGAAGCGTAGAAAACCAAGTTTATGGCTGGAAGTTAAGCGGAGCAGGCGGCGGTGGTTATTTGGTTTTGGTGGCAGATAAGTCATTGGAAGGAACTCTACCCATAAAAATTAGAAGGAAGGAAACAAACCCATGAAAGCTAACAAAGCCTTTTATGCCATTGTAAGTTTGTTCTTTTTATGGGCATTGGCGCATAACCTCAACCCTATACTTATCCCACATTTAAAAAATGCGTGTAAGTTAAGTGATATGCAATCTGCTTGGGTAGATTCTGCGTTTTACATTGCGTACTTTTTTATGGCCTTACCAGCAGGTTGGTTGATAGAAAAAATGGGATACCAAAAAACCATTGTATTGGGACTGGCATTATTCTCTGCAGGAGCATTTTTATTTATACCCGCAGCCAATGCAACTTCGTATCCCCTATTTTTAATGGCCTTGTTTGTGGTTGCAAGTGGATTAACATTTTTAGAAACTGCAGCAAACCCTTATGTAACCATATTAGGTTCTGAGAAAGAAGCACCCCAAAGATTAAATTTTGCACAAGCTTTTAATGGCTTAGGAGCAACTATTGCAGCATTTGCAGGAAGTAAGTTAATATTAAGCGACAACAACCTCACCAGGGATGCCAACTTGGTTCAAACCCCCTATTTAACCATTGGTATTCTTGTAGCCATTGTTATGCTCCTATTTATGCGTTTGAAATTGCCCCAAATTAAAACCGATAATTATACATCTTTCTCTTTCATGAGATTATGGCAATACCCGCAATTGAGAAAAGCCCTGCTTGCGCAATTTGTGTATGTAGGAGCGCAAGTAGGTGTTGGAAGTTTTTTCATTAGGTATTGTTCTTTGTATCAGATAAGCCAAGAAAGTGCAGGAACTTATTTATCCATTTCCTTGTTGTTATTTATGTGCGGTAGATTTTTTGGCAGTTGGCTCATGCATAAAATAGAGGCAAATATTCTCCTAAGAATTTATGCCATTATATCAATGGCTTTAATGGCATTTGCCATTTGGGGAAGTGGTGTAGCAACTATATATGCATTGGTGAGCACGCAATTTTTCATGAGCATTATGTTTCCCACCCATTTTACCAACGGCTTGCAAGGTTTGGGAGAAGACAGTAAATACGGCTCATCTCTATTGGTTATGACAATAAGTGGTGGGGCTATTTTACCACCCATTATGGGGGCTCTTTCAGATATAAATGGGATACAATTTGCCTATTTGGTACCTCTATTTTGTTTTGCCATCATTGCCATTTTGGCGAATAACAAATCAAAAGAAAATACCCATTAAATAAGTCTATAACTATGATAGAATCTACCCATTTTTACCTCGATCCTATTTCACCCGGTATTTTAAGAAAATTATTTGCTGAAAAAAGCAAAGAAGAATTGCTCAATTATTTTGCCCTGGAAGAATCGACATTTGACGTGTATGAAAACATGATTCAAAAAGGGATGGAAACCCATAGGTACAGTTTGTTTTTCTTTTTGTTAAAAGACAAAGAAACACATAAAACCATAGGAGATTGTGGCTTTCATACTTGGAATCCAACACATCGGAGAGCCGAAATTTTCTACACCCTTAGAAATGACCAATACAAGCAAAAGGGACTTATGTCGGAAGCCTTAGCTCATGTGTTAAGGTACGGTTTTGAAGAAATGAATTTACATCGAATTGAAGCCAAAGTTGGAAGGAATAATATTCCTTCTCAAAAACTCCTCCATAAATTCGGATTTATGTATGAAGGAACTTGCAGAGAAGACTACGTGGTTGATGGCGTATCTGTTGATTCGGATAGTTTTGCTCTATTGGTTCAAGACTGGAAAACGGGCCTTCAGCCTAAGGCAAGACATTATGCTACGGCCCAATTAGCCAAACATTTGCGTGAGGTATATTTTGGTGGCAATTGGTCTGTAACACACCTCAAAGAAGTATTGAATAGGATAAGCTTAAAAGAAGCTACTACAATCATAGGATCAAATAACAGCATTTTATCCTTGTGTTATCACATCAATTATTTTTTAGAAGTAGCAGAAAAAGTTTTAAGAGACGGCGCTTTGGAAGGAAAGGATTCTGAGAGTTTTTCACATCCAAAAGTACCATCTCAAACGGAATGGGAGGCTTTTGTAAATGGACTATTTTCAAGGGCAGAATCATTCGCAGATGCGATTGAAAAGTTGTCACCTTGGAAGTTGGAAGAAGAATTTACCCACCCAAAGTATGGCAATTATTACCGAAACATATTGGGTATAATTGAGCATATACATTACCATTTAGGACAAATAGTTATTTTACATTCTTTGGTTCAGACCGAGAAAAAAAATAAGCTTATTGTTTAACTATTTTAGTGCTAAAAATAATTCCGTTTTGTTCTAGCAGCAAAAGGTAAATTCCTACGGCTAATTTTTCGGTTGGAATTTCTATTAATTGTTTGGCATTTATTTGGTCTGCAAACAACTCTTCTCCTAAGTAATTGATGATTTTAATTGCAAACATCCCATTGGCGTTGGATATAAAAAGCATGGGATTGATTGAACTTGGATTAGGAGCAATAGTAATCTCAGGAGCCACCTGTGTTGGGTTCAAACCAACACTTGAAATTGTGTAACATACTGATGTATCAATACAATTGTTTTTTACAATTTTAACAGCATAACTACCATTGTTTGTGGCAACAAAAACAGCATTGGTTGCACCAGAAATTTCTTGAAAACCACCACCTACACAACTTAGCCATTGGTATTGAGCATTGGGCATATTGGCCATTAAACCAAATCTTCCAACCTTGCTTAGGGAAGTATCAATTTTTGTAAGTGTTAGGTGTAAGGTAAAAATTGAATCACATGAGGCATGTGAGCTGTAATCTTTTTGGTAAACCCCTGATTGATTATAAGTGGCACCATGCCAAATAAAGCTATCACAGGTTTGTACAGTATCATAAAAATGGAAAGAATTTGAAACTTTCAACTGAACCGTGACTACTGAATCGCAACCATTTTGAGCTAAAAAAACCTGTTGAACTGGGCCGCTATTTTTATAAACTAAGCCATTCCAAACAAAAGAATCGCAGGCGTGAAGTTGCAATTCATTTAAGCTCTTAGGCAGGATGGTTAAGTTTAATTCAACAATAGAATCACAGCCAAACACACTTGTGAAGGACGCATTATAGTATCCAGATTGAGTTAATACATTTCCATTAAACAAATAACTATTGCATGCAACAATGGAGCGTATTAGGTAATGAGGGATACAAGGATTATTGATTCGAACCAATCTGTTTTTGCCTATTCCATTATACGATGTAAAGCTACCACCCACCAATATTTTACCATCGGGCTGTAGTGATATTACTTCAACAGAATCTGTAAAACCATTACTGAATGAAATGGAACCATCAACTGATCCATTTGGATTTAACCTAATTATTCTTTTTTGCGGAACTCCATTTAAATTTTGAAACAATCCACCCACTAAAATTTTTCCATCTGGTTGAACCAATACTTTATTCACACGCGCATCAAAACCAATGCTACCAGGGTAAAAAGTTGAGTCTAATATTCCATTACTTAATAGTCTAGCAATTCTTCTGTTAACCCGTGAATCATAATTTTGAAAATTACCCCCAATAACAATTTTTCCATTTTCTTGTATGGAAATAGAATAAATACCTCCATCACACATCTGCTGTGCATCAAAACTTTCATCTAAATCACCATTTGGCCATAAGCGTACAATTCGGTTATTGATGTTGGTGTTTTTGTATTTACTTAAGAAACCTCCCACTAAAATTTTACCATCGTTTTGTACTTCTAAGGCATAAACATTGGCGGCAAATCCAGATAATGCACCATCGCTGCATCGAAAGGTAGTATCTCTTCTACCATTAGGTAGGATACGTGCTATCTTTTGCGAGAAACTGTTATCATAAGTATCAAATTCCCCAGCTACATACATTTTGCCATCTTTCAATAGTTTTAAACAGTGGATGGTCCCATTAAGTCCGGCAACTCCACTATAAAAAGTGGAATCTAACATGCCATTAGGGAGTAACCGAATAAGATTACCCACTGGTTTGTTATTGAATTTAAAAAAGGAACCTGCAACAATTATTTTGTTATCGAGTTGAATAGCTACTTGGTAAATCGACGAGTAAAACGGATTTGCACCAATACCCATACCAATATGGAAACTTGAATCTACAGAGCCATTAGCAAACAGACGAACAAGACCTTTTCCATAGTACCCATTATAACAAGTAAAACTGCCACCAACCAAGAGTCTACCATCTGGATAGTGGGCAATAGTTCTTACCTTTCCATTAAAACCAGAAAACACATTTAAACTTAAATCAATTGCTCCATTTTCTTTAATTCGAACCAAACTGTTTCTATCATAACCATTGTAACTTTTAAATTTACCTGATACTATGATATCCCCATTATTATATAATTGAATGGTATTAACAGAGCTTCCAGAATCCCGAATTGATTTACCAAAAGGAAATGTAGTATTTAGTTGTCCATTTGGCAAAAGTTCCACTAGGTTTCCTACCGTATCGTCATTAAATTTTGTAAAGGCCCCACCTACAATAATGTTTCCATTTGGCCTAATTTGTATGTCATTAACCGCTTGATTAAAGCCAACACCGGGATTAAAAGTCCTCAACATAAATCCACTACTATCAAACAACGCTAAACCCTTTACAGGAAAACCGTTCATTTGATCAAATTGCCCGCCCACCAGATACTTACCATCTGCAGTTTTGCGAATAACATTTACATAATGACCGAAATTAGCATACCACCATGGATTACGCAATCCATTTGGATATAGGCATACGAAATACACACTTGAAACTCCACCTACGATGGTAAATGACCCTCCCAAAAACATGCTGCCATCGGTGTCGAAGAACATATTATTTACCGACCCATTATGAATATTGGAAGTAACAAATGTAGTATCTAAATTTCCATTGGAATGAAGGCGTAAAAATCTATTTTTAAAAGTACCCGAGTATTGAGTAAAAGCACCTCCGCAATAAATTTTACCTGCATCATTTATAAACACACATCTAACTACATCATTAAAACCATCGCCTGGATTGAAAGTCAAATCTAACAATCCATTTGGATGCAAGCGCAAAATCCTTCTTCTTAACACACCTTGATAGTAATCAAAATTGCCTACCACCACAATTTTTCCATCTGCCTGTAGGGCCATATCATAAACAGTTCCTACAAAATCACTTGCAACTTTAAAACTTGTATCCAAAAAGCCATTGTCTAACCTACAAATGAGTTTAACATTCTCCTCGTTCCATTTTGTAAAATTACCGGCCACCAAAACCTTTCCATCCGGTTGGGTGATCGTTTTATAGATAATGTGATTGGGACCATTTCCATGTGAAAAGCCCCTATCAAATTTGTTAAATAAACTATCTGGAGACCCTGTTTGAGCCTTAATAGAATTTAAAAGAAGAAGTATAAAAAGAAGAAAAACGAGCCTTTTACTTTTCATGAAATTTTCTTGAGAAATTTTATCAAAAGTAGAATATATAAACAATTCTTATCTATTTTTTATGGTTAATGAGGCGGATTGTCAATTACTTGTACATCCTCTTTAACCATCTCCAATACATTGATAAGTGGCAAGATGATGGCATGCAAGGCAGTATTTTCTGTTTTGCTATGTAAAATACCTCGGGCTGAACCAAGCGCTAAATGCGCAAAATGAGCCAAAGCACTTTTAGGAATAATGCGACCAGCATCTGTTTTTTGAAATGCATTCCAAGAACTTTCTCTGATTTCAAAAGATGTTTCTGTGTCGAGTTTACACAACATTTTTTTTCCCTGACTATAAACTAAACCCAACAGAACCATGGTTTGTCTTTGTTGGGTATCAAATTTAAAATCAAAAGAAATATGGTATTCTACCTTTTCTTTGGATAAGAACTCATCGGTAAAAAATGCGAACTGGGAAGTTCTCATTCCCTTTAAGGCAAATTCAAATGGGATACTCAATTGTTGTTTGCTCATGCTAGGTAAGATTCATGCATCATGGATGGGTCTATAGAAATTTGGGCATTTTCCGATACCGTAATTTTCACTGAATATAAAACGGGAGAGAACCCTTCATGTTCGTTTTTGCTCTTATAACTAACCAAAATTGGCATATCAAGTGCCTGTTGTATTTTGACAATTGTTTCTAGGGTGAGGTTTTCAGTACCTGCTAATAATTTGCTTACAAATTGTGGACTTACTTTCATTTTTTCGGCCAACTCTGTTTGCGTCATTTTATTGGCACGCAATTTAAAAAGTATTTGCATGGCAATTTTCTTCGATTCTTTTAGCATGGCTTTGTTGCGCACTCTTTCACGCATTGCCTTTACCAATTGGGTATCTGTTTTGGAAACCAATTCCATCAATTTCTCTTGTTTCTTTTTCCTTTCCATTTTTATTCCTCCAACATTTCGTAAAACGATTCTTTATCTATTATTTGATGATTTTTTAAAAAATCATGAACTTTATCTAGTTTATCTAATTCATGTTGCAAAAAATCTCTCTCTTGCATTTTTAATACCATGGGAGCCTTAATGGCGCCCCCTGTAATAACATAACAATTCTCATCTATTCTAATGGCATATAACCTAAAATAATTTCTACGCAGCTTTTCTTTAGAAATAAACAGTTGCGCACTCTTTAAATTATGCAAAGGCCTGAATACAGTATCTAAACCAATATCTAGTGCCTCAAGCACCATTTCTTCCATAGTTAAAGCATCTTCAATGAGCCTACTGGCTATTTCATCCAAATCTGAAGAAGCAAAATCATTTTGATTCACCCATAACCATTGTTCTATATATTTTGGGTCATTCCAAAGTGCTATGAGGCGAGCCAATTCATTTAATGAGCTACCCTTGTATTGCATGGCAAACAAACCCGAGGCAAAAATACAAACAATTTTCATATTTACAACTTATAGGTTAATTTTTCACTATATATAAACCTCTAATATGATTTAATTAAAGTTGCAAGCAATAATAATTTCGGTAAACTTCTTCCTATGAAACCTTAAAAGAGCAATAAAAATGAAGCTATTGAGAGATATTTCTCTCTTTTATTCACAGGTTTTTAACCTGAAGGAAAAAAATGCGAAACACGCCAAAAAAGAGCTATTTATTCAAAACATTTACTTAGTTTGACAACCTATATTTTGACATGAACCAAATGAACCAAATCCAAATTAGTGAGGGTTTCAAAAGGAAAGCCATTGAAACAATTTTCGCCATCATCCTATTCATTATAATTTACCTACTTTTGGTTTTTTTGGCATTAGGTCTAACTTTTTTATGCGCCTATTTAGCCTATTTGGTAGTAAGCTTGGGATTAAATTTCATTACCATAATAATTGGTTTAGGATTATTGAGTATAGGCGTATTGCAACTCATTTTTTTAATTAAATTCATGTTCAAAAAACATGTAAACGATTTAAGTGAATACATTGAAATTACCGAAGTTGATGAACCCGAATTGTTTCAATTTATTAAAGAAATAGTGGAGGAAGTAGATACTCAATTTCCAAAACGCATATTCCTTTCCTCAGAAGTAAATGCAAGCGTATTTTACGACTCCTCGTTTTGGAGCATGTTTCTGCCTATTAAAAAAAATCTACTTATTGGTATTGGACTCGTAAACACTATTAACCGAGACGAGTTAAAAGCTATTTTGGCGCATGAGTTCGGACATTTCTCTCAACGAAGCATGAAAGTAGGAAGTTATGTGTACAACGTAAATAGGGTCCTTTATAATTTACTTTACGATACAGAAGGATACAACGAAATATTAGGAAAATGGAGCAGCGTGCATGGCTTTATGGGCTTCTTTGTTAACATTGCTGCTGAGATAGCAAGTATCATTCAAAAAATCCTTAAATGGGTTTATGATTTTATCAATGCAAGTCATA
Organism: uncultured Bacteroidota bacterium; assembly: GCA_903834625.1. GTDB lineage: Bacteria > Bacteroidota > Bacteroidia > UKL13-3 > UKL13-3 > B1. The sequence goes on along the minus strand of CAILJQ010000217.1, from coordinate 5,322 downwards.
ATAGCCTCAGTAGAGAAATGGAGTTTCATGCAGATGAGGTTGCAGCACATGTTGCAGGTTATAAACCCCTCGCTGATTCTTTATTAAGAATGGATCTGGCAAATACCAGCTATTCAGAAGTATTGAACTTTTATCAAAACAAATTATCCGAATGCAAAACAAGTTACAACCTTTTCCCAAATCAATTTTTTGTGATGGAACATTTGGCAACCATGCATGACCTACCTAAAGTGAATCAGTTACCTTCAGTTAGTATAGAACACCTAAACTTATACAATAAATCAAAGCTCAATATGTTCCAACAATGGGCCACCCATCCTTCCGTAGAAGACAGGGTGAAAGCCCTTGAAAAAACCGGCATACACAAACCCTATTTCCCAGAAATTCCAGCGGCATCTTTGTTCTCCAATTTTAAAAACACATCGGAGGCAATTACTGTAAAAATATTCCAAAAAGTTACTTATGCCAACCCAACCATACCATTAAGTACAGCAGAGTTTGAAAAAGAATATTTAGTAGAATTTGATAAAAATAGCTTACCTAAAATTTTCAATAATTACTTCAATGCAAGGTTGCCAATAGTTTATAACAATGATCCCAAGGAAGTGCAAAGAGAACAATTGTTTTCTGAATCCATCATTGACTTGGCCTATACGCAAAGTGCACTTGAATCTGATATCTCCCAATTAAAAGCTTTGTCAGACAATAATAACTCCATTAAAACATTTGATTATGATGGATCACGGTATGCAGCCAATGATGCGCCTATTCTTCTCGTACGCTTAGAAAAAGAATTGCAAGAAATTCAGGAAAAACTAAATGTGCACGACCAACTCATTGCTACCTATTTTTACCAAAAGGCCTCTGAGCAGAATAAACTAGAAACACTCAATGGTTTGCACCAACAGCTGGCAAGCATCGAACAAACCTCCGAAGTGCAATGGAAGAATTATTTAAGCTTTCATGAGGCAGGTTCATTTATGAATGAAACCCTTGCCTACGATATTATTGCTAAAAGAATGGAAACCTTCAAGAAAGAGGAAGAAAAATGGAAAACAGATGTAAATACAATCTATACCCAAGAGCCATTTTGCCACATGCTTTTAACAGAACACATAGAAATTATTGAAAACTACCTACAAAAAGACCGAACCTATTTTGAACAGCCACACTATAATAATGCAGCATTGCAAGTCCTTTGGGACACCATGAATTTATATGGATCTATTTGGCTTCATTTCAAATTTCAAGGCAAAAAACAACTCTTACAATTTTACGCAGAACTATAATTAGTACATCTATATGGATTCATCAGCCCAAAGCAAAACTTACTATTTGGCCCTCGATTTAAAACAAGATGCTGAGGGAATAAAAACATATGAACAATACCATCAAAAAGTATGGCCAGAAATACAAGATAGTTTATGGCAATCTGGCATTCTTTCATGCAATATTTTTAGAGTAGAAAACAGGTTGTTCATGGTATTAGTTACCCAATCTGATTTTTCTTTTAACCAGAAAGCAAGCTTAGATGCAAACAACCCTAAAGTTCAAGAATGGGAAAATCTCATGTGGCAATACCAACAAGCCATTCCCAATTCAAAACCTGGTGAAAAATGGCGATTATTAGAACCCATCTGCCACCTACAAAAACCAATATCCTGAATCCCTTATTGGCGAACTTCAAAGGTAAATACATACTTACACGGCGGATTTAATTGCAACTCTTTGGGCACAAAAATGATAAATCCCTCCCCTTTTTCTTGCCAATTTAAAGCTGTCTTTGAACCCATTAAATATACTTTGGCACCCTTAGTAGGAGCATGACAATTGATTTCAATTTGAGATGGAACTTGGGTTTCACCTTCCTTACATAAATAATAAAAATACTTAGTCCCATTGTCTTTTTGAGTCATGCATACATTGCCCACCTTATAGGGAGCCATGGCTTTGGTTTCATAAATGGCTTGTTTGTTAACATCCATCCAACTGGCATATTCTTGTAACAAATCATACGCTCCTTGCTGCCATTCTCCTTCCGGCGTGGGTGCAATATTCAAGAGTAAATTCCCTCCTTTGGCAACAATATCTACCAACAATTGAACTCCTTCTCTCCCACTCATATATTTAGCTCCTGTAGTGTGCGCCCAACCCCCACCAGAAATGATGCAACTTTCCCATGGGTAGGGCAAGGCGGCTGAAGGCACTCTATTCTCAGGTGTGAGGTAATTTTGGTTTTTGCCGTAAACAGCTCTATCAACAACAATTAAATTTGGTTGAATGGCCCTAGCCTTGTTTACAAGCTCATCCATTCTTATGTCTTGGTTTATAATTCTATGTTTTAGGTAACCATTTGCATTGTCTTTCAATTGTTCTTCATACCATTTATCTATGGTGATTTTAGGAGTTTTACAAACCCAACCTCCATCTAACCAAAGTATATCAACCTTACCATAATCTTTCATCAATTCAATAACTTGATTATGGGTAAATTGGGTGTACTGTTCCCATTTTTGTGGGTTGGCCTCGGGTTCATAATTCACATTTCTATCCCGCGGCGGATAGGCTGGATCCCAATAATAAGGCGAGTGCCAATCTGGTTTAGAGAAATAGGCGCCTGTCCATAAGCCCTGTTTTCTGAAAGAATTAAAAACTTCTGCGGTAATATTGCTTTTAGGATTTGAGGCAAAAGCACAGGCAGAATCTGTTACCTTGTAATTTGTATATTTTGAATTAAACATGCAAAAACCGTCATGATGTTTGGTTGTAAATACCATATACCTAATGCCTGCGTTTTTAGCAGCCTTTGCCCATTGATCGGGGTTGAACCGAACCGGATTAAAACTCTTTTGCAAAGCCTCATATTCTCTTAAATAGGTCTGATAATCCTGAGGGTTGCTCCCTTTTTTGCGTTCACACCATCCGTATTCCTCCGGACAAATAGACCAACTTTCAACAATACCCCATTGGCTATATGCTCCCCAGTGCATTAATAAACCAAATTTTAGTCCTTGCCATTCTTTTATCCTCGCCAATACAATGGGATCGGTTTCTAGAACATATTTTTCCTCGCCTTCATGTTGTGCATTTGAAACCACAAGCATGAGCAGGAAACTTATAAGGAACAGCATTTTTTTCATGTTTGAAAAATAAGAAATTTCCTGAAGTGAACAAGGCAAAGTGGTGGCTTTGGGCAAATTGGTAAATAATCCAATTAAAAAAGCTACCTTCGCCCCGCCGGATATTTTCACTTGCTCAAACTCTCAACAAGCCTGTGCGCTGAAAAAATTACAGCATTCACTTTTAAACCCACGAAATGGCGAAATCACAGGAAACCTTCAGCAAGAAAGAAAAAGAAAAATTAAAGCTTAAACGCAGAAAAGAAAAAGAAGAGAAAAAGCAAGAGCGTAAAGCCAATTCCCAAAAGGGTTTAGGTTTAGAAGATATGCTTGCTTATGTTGACGAGAATGGCAATTTAACAAGCGTTCCACCAGATCCAAAGAAAAAGAAAGAGTTCAACGCAGAAGATATGGTAATTGGCGTGAGCAAACAAGCTCCTGCTGAACCAGAAGAAGTGTTACGCCACGGAATTGTCACGTTTTTTAATGATTCTAAAGGTTACGGATTCATCAAAGACTCTAAAAACCAACAAGGGGTGTTTGTCCATATCAATGGATTAATTGATGGCATTAAAGAAGGCAACAAGGTTACATTTGAAATAGAAATGAACCATAAAGGGGCCAATGCTGTTAAAGTAAAATTAGATACCGGCGTTTAGTTATTCTGCCGGTTCAATGGCCTGATAGAGATGGCGAAGGTTTCTACCTAAGCCGTCATAATCCAATCCATAACCTACTAAAAACTGGTTCTCAACCTCAAACCCAGTATATTGTACTTCTAATTGCACTTTTAAAGCCTCTTGTTTAAGTAAAAGACTGCATATATGCACCGATTCTGGTGACATTTTTTCCAATTCTTTTTTCAAAAAATCTATGGTAAGTCCACTGTCAATGATGTCTTCAATGACAATAAGCTTCCTTCCTTCTACAGGTACATTTAGTCCTAATAACTGTTGAACCTTTCCGGTGCTTTGCGTGCCATGGTAACTGCTCACTTTCACAAATTGAATTTCACAGGGGAAACTAATTTGCTTCATTAAATCTGCGGCAAAAATAAAGGAGCCATTTAAAACAGCCACAAACAATGGCTGTGTGCCCTCAAAATCACGGGTGATGGCGCTTGCTAATTCAGCAATTCTTTGCAAGATAAATTGCTCCTCTATGTATATATGGAAATCTTTTTGGTGTATTTGAATTTGTTCCATGTACGAAAAATTTATCCAAAAGTAGCTGAATTGCATACAAACCTGCATATTTGTTGAGATGTCTGAAAGAAAAAAAATATTTGCCATCATCTCCTACCCTTTTTTACCGGCCACTACGGGTGGAGAAATTTCTACCCTACAAATCCTCAGTTTCATAGGACATCAAACAGATTTAAAGGTATTTACTGTTGACCCTTATAAGCCTGTTGACCCAAAATCTTTTAGCTTCGACATAGAATTTGGGATGCGTTTTAAGACCACGCGTTACCTGAATCCATTTCTCCTATTTGTGGTCTTAGGTAAAATCAAATACCATAGAGCAGATGCCATATTTTTTGACCAACCCTTTATGGGATGGATGATTCCTTTTTTGAGATTGTTTACTGGCAAGAAAGTTTTTATCCGCAGCAACAACATTGAATACTTACGTTTTAAAAGCATGGGTAAAAGCTGGTGGCCCTTTATGCGTTTGTATGAAAAATGGGTATATCGCTTGGCCAATTTGGTTATTTTTGTAAGTGATATAGACCAGGAAAAGGCCATCAATGGGTTCGGGCTGAACCCAAATAAAACCTTGCTTACACCTTATGGCATTCCTCAAAAAGAAGTACCTGCACTTATACCAAATGCCCAACAAATTATTAGGCAAAGGCATCTCCTAGGTTCAAACCAAAAGATTCTTCTATTCTTTGCAACTTTAAGCTACCAACCCAACTATGAAGCGGTTGAATTTATTGCAGACCATATATCCCCATTGCTTCAAAAAAAACTGGGAGATAATTTTTGTATCCTTATTTGTGGCAAAAACCTACCCGAACATTTGGTTCAAAAAGTAAAAGCCAATCATCAACTTCATTACCTTGGCTTTGTGGAAGATATTGAAACCTATAATGATGGTGCAGATGTAATGATTAACCCCATATTAAGTGGTGGTGGTGTTAAAACGAAAGCTATAGACACATTAGGTAGAGGTCAAACCGTTATTTCAACCACTACCG
>CAILJQ010000216.1 GCA_903834625.1 uncultured Bacteroidota bacterium | reverse complement strand
CACCTTTGCAAAGATTGGGAACACCCCAAGACATAGCGAATGCTTATGTGTTTTTAAGTTCTGAAGCAGCTTCGTTTATTAACGGACATTGCTTGAGCGTAGACGGCGGAATAACTTTATAACCTATCTTTTTCTTGGCTGCACGAATTGTGCTATCTTTTGATTGAATACTTCTATTCAGTGGGATTTTTATTGTGCAAAATTGTTGTACTCATTCTAAACTAAACAATTATGTCACATCAAAGACCCACTTTTAAACCTCATTACGATAATTTTATCGGAGGAAAATTTGTTGCTCCTGTAAAGGGAGAGTATTTCGAAAACATCAGTCCTGTAGATGGCAAACTCATTGCCAAAGCAGCCAGATCAACCAAGGAAGATATTGACTTGGCTTTGGATGCAGCGCATGCAGCTTTTGTTACATGGAGCAAAACATCTCCAACGTATCGTTCTGGCATTTTAAACAAAATTGCAGACGTAATGCAAGAGAACCTTGAGTTACTTGCCTCCATTGAAACCATTGATAATGGTAAACCTATTCGCGAAACCATCAATGTAGATTTGCCATTGTGTATTGATCATTTTCGTTATTTCGCGGGCGTTATTCGTGCAGAAGAAAGTACCATTTCTGAATTAGATGATACTACAGTGAGTATTGTTTTGTCTGAACCTATTGGTGTTGTTGGGCAAATCATTCCTTGGAATTTCCCTTTATTGATGGCCACTTGGAAAATTGCTCCAGCATTGGCAGCGGGATGTTGTACTGTGGTTAAACCTGCAGAACAAACACCTACCTCTATTTTATGTTTGATGGAGTTATTAAAAGATGTAATTCCTGCAGGTGTATTAAATGTGGTTACAGGCTTCGGTCCAGAAGCGGGAAAACCGTTGGCACAATCGCCAAGAATTTCAAAAGTTTCTTTCACAGGTGAAACTACCACTGGCAGATTAATTATGCAGTACGCTTCAGAGAACCTAATTCCTGTTACAATGGAATTGGGTGGAAAATCTCCGAACATTTTCTTCCCATCTGTTGCTGATGCAGATGATGAGTTTTTTGATAAAGCGGTAGAAGGAGCAGTATTGTTTGCCGTGAACCAAGGAGAGGTATGTACATGTCCGTCTAGAATTTTAGTTCATGAAAGTATTTATGATAAGTTCATGAGCAAAGTAATTGAGCGCACCAAAGCCATTAAAATGGGTAATCCTTTAGATTCATCTACCATGATGGGTGCACAAGCTTCAAACGATCAATATGAAAAGATTCAATCTTATTTGAAGTTAGGTAAAGAAGAAGGAGCTGAAGTATTGTGTGGCGGTGATGTTCAGAAATTGGAAGGTGATTTAGCCAATGGATATTATATTCAACCTACTTTGTTTAAAGGCCATAACAAAATGCGCATTTTCCAAGAGGAAATTTTTGGTCCGGTTGTATGTGTAACCACTTTTAAAACCACTGAAGAAGCCATAGAAATTGCCAACGATACGTTGTATGGTTTAGGAGCGGGTGTTTGGACAAGAGATGCACATGAATTGTATCAAGTTCCAAGAGCTATTCAAGCGGGTAGGGTTTGGGTAAATTGTTACCACGCATACCCAGCACATGCACCATTTGGTGGCTACAAGAAATCTGGTTTTGGAAGAGAGACCCACAAAATGATGTTGAGCCATTATCGCCAGACCAAAAACATGTTGATTTCATACAACAAAAACAAACTCGGCTTCTTTTAGTGGGAACCGCGTTTAGAATCATTTCCGGCAGGGAGCAATCTCTGTCGGAATTTTTTATTTTTATACCATGATCATACCTAGAGTAACAATAAGTAAGGAGGCAGCGCAAACAGTTGCTATTTTAAAGGAGAAATATGGCGATTTGATGTTCCATCAAAGTGGCGGATGTTGCGATGGTTCGCAGCCTATGTGCTTTGAGCTTGGCGACTTTAAAGTAGGCAGCAGTGATGTATGTTTGGGAGAAATTGAAGGGTGTAAATTTTGGATGAGTAAAGACCAATTTGAGTATTGGCAATACACACAATTAAACATTCATATAGCGCCTGGAAGAGGCGCTAGTTTTTCTCTGGAGATACCTATGGGCTTGAGGTTTTTGACCCAATCGAGGATGTTTACCCAAGAGGAGTTAGGCAATTTAACTCTTCTTACTTATGCCGATTGATCTTTACCATTCATCATTTGATATTGCTTAGGCGTTACACCTTCGTAATATTTAAAGGTACGGATGAAATAATTGCAATCATCAAATCCTGTTTCGAAAGAAACATTTTTGATATACATGTTTTGGTCTTTTAACAATTTCTTGGCCAATTTGATGCGCTCAAGAATGATGTATTCTACAGGACTAATTCCCAGCTCACGCTTGAACAACCTATACAAAGAGGCCGTGCTCATGCCTGCATGTTGGGCAATTACCTTTAGGTTTAATTTTTCTGATAAGCTTCCTTGAATCAATCCAACTACGCCTATTAGGTAATTATTGGTGGGTTTGCTTTCATCTTTATCTAGTTGTTTGAGCGTTTGGGTTTGAATGATTCTGATCAATAATTCTTGTAAAGCCAAATCGGCCAATGCATCTTTGGTGATTTCAGAGCTTCTACAGATTCCAATAATTTTATTGATGGTTTGTGCCAGGTCGTCGTTGTTATAAAAGAAGTAATTATGTTCGTCTAACTTCCAATAATCTTTTCTTCCTTCTTTAGGATATTTTTCGTTTAGCAGATCAAGGGTATTTACTATTTTATGGTTGTCGATGGCAAGTGCTAAACATTGGGTGGGCTTTTCTTTAGATGCTTCGGGAAAATCGATGTGCATGAGTTCATTGGCAGGAATTACCACAGATTCACCAGGCAGGTAATCAAAAGCTGGATCTTCAAAAAGGTGCATTACTTTTTTGCCTCTAAGCATACTGGTAACCACAAGGTCGTTGAATTTAAGCGGCACTTGAACCGACCTTTGATAGGTTTCAAACAAATTTAGCTCACAATTTTCGAGGTTGTAAATGGTTCTGTTTTCAACCAATGTTTTGAGTGAGTTCTCGTGAGTAAGTTCTGGTAGGTTTGGTGTTACCCTAATTTTTGCCATACATCTATTTGTGTGCAGGGTATTATTTTGGTTCGAACCGAAACAAAGCGAATACCCCGAAAATCGAATGTATTTATTTTGGTGCAAAATACCAAAAGCTAAGAATGCCTAAAATAAGGAATGGGCCAACTCATTTTTTCAAAGGAAGGGTAGTTGTGGATAGAAATATAGCTTACAAAAAGGCAGGGGAATTAGATTTATTTCTTAGTATTGCTAGCATATGGCAGAGAAGGAAATAGCGAATCAGATTACGCAGTTAACAGGAGTATCTCAGAGGCAAGTGCAGGTTTGCATTCAATTGATAGAAGATGCTTGTACTACCCCTTTTATAGCACGTTACAGAAAAGAGTTAACAGGCGGCTTAGACGAAGTACAAATTGAACTCATTCGAAATCATTTGCAACGATTGGAAGCTTTGCAAAAGCGTAAACAAACTGTTTTAAGTACCTTACAAACCATAGGTAATTTACCGGCAGAATTAATTCAACGTATTATCCAATGTTGGGAGGAAGATGTGTTAGAGGACTTGTATTTGCCTTATAAACCCAAAAGGAAGACGAGGGCAAGTATTGCCAAAGAAAAAGGCCTTGAACCAATGGCTATTTTTTTGCTCAAGGAAAACTATGAAGACCTTTCTAGGGAGGCAAGCAAGTATTGCAAAGGCGAAGTTACAAGCATTGAAGAGGTTCTTCAGGGGGCTAGAGATATTATAGCAGAACGTGTAAGTGAAGATGCAGAGACACGTGCGAAGTTAAGAACCCTTTTTCAAAAGGAAGCTATTGTGCAAGCCAAATTGGTAAAAGGAAAGGAACTGGATGGGGCAAAATACCGCGATTATTTTTCGTATACGGAACGTGCACGTCAATGCCCATCACATAGAATACTTGCTATGTTTCGTGGCGAGGAAGAAGGGTTTTTACGCTTGTCTATTGAACCAAAAGAAGAGGATGCCTTTTATCATTTGGTAAAACATTGGGTAAAGCGAAATACAGATAGCAGTAAGCAGGTGAAGCAGGCTGTAACAGATTCATATAAAAGGCTATTGGCTCCCTCATTGGAAAATGAATTAAGAAAGCAACTTAAGTTAAAAGCCGATGAAGACGCCATTGCGGTGTTTGCAGATAACCTGCGTAATTTATTGCTTGCAGCGCCACTTGGGAATAAAAGAATTTTGGCCATCGACCCAGGTTTTCGATCGGGTTGCAAGCTGGTTAGTTTGAGTGAGCAAGGAGATCTTTTAGATGATGCGGTTATTTTTCCGCATGAACCGCAAAGGCAAGTTGATGCTGCGTTTAAACAGTTGATGCACTTTATAAGCGCATACAAACCTGAAGTCGTTGCTATTGGAAATGGCACCGCAGGAAGAGAAACTGAGGATTGGTTGCGTGGAATGAATTTGCCAGATGGAATTGACCTTGTTATGGTAAATGAAAATGGGGCATCGGTTTATTCTGCTTCTCCTATAGGCAGGGAAGAGTTCCCAGATAAGGATATTACTGTAAGGGGTGCGGTATCAATAGGTAGGCGTTTGGCCGATCCATTGGCAGAGTTGGTAAAAATAGATGCCAAGTCGATAGGAGTAGGACAATACCAACATGATGTTGACCAACATTTGTTAAAGGCGAAATTAGATGTGGTAGTTGAGTCGTGTGTGAATTTGGTGGGCGTAAATTTGAACAGTGCTGGCAAAAGTTTGCTGATGTATGTCTCTGGATTAAATGAGCAATTAGCAGGAAATATTGTAAACTACAGGAGCGAGTATGGAGCCTTTAAAAGTAGAAATGAATTGAAGAAAGTTAGTAGGTTGGGGCCAAAAGCTTTTGAGCAATGTGCTGCTTTCTTGCGCATTCCTGGGGCAAACAATCCTTTAGACAATAGTGCTATTCATCCAGAAAGATATGCATTGGTAGAAGAGATGGCAAAGGAGTTGCGGTGTACAGTAAATGATTTGATCCAAAATTCAGCGTATAGGAACCAGATAAAGTCAGAGATGTTTAAGAGTGAAACTGTTGGAACATATACCTTAGACGATATCGTAAAAGAGTTAGCAAAACCTGGAAGAGATCCTAGGGAGGGCTTCAAACAATTTTCATTTGGTTCGGTCCGAAAAATGGAAGACTTAGAAATTGGTATGGTGTTGCCCGGGATAGTAAGTAATGTGACCAAGTTTGGCTGCTTTGTAGATATTGGCGTAAAGCAAGATGGATTGGTTCATATCTCGCAATTGGCCAATCAATATGTATCTGATCCTGCAACAATAGTGAAGTTGCAACAGCAGGTAATGGTAAAGGTAATGGAGGTAGATGTGGTAAGAAAACGCATTTCACTATCTATGAAAGATGTGTAAGCTTAAGCAGGGAAGTTGAACTCTATTTCTGTGCCTTTGTTTAATTCGCTTTTCACTTTTATCTGACCCAAATTACGGTCGACAAATTCTTTGGTAAGGATAAGGCCGATACCTGCTCCGCGTTCGCCATTTGTACCGTAAATGCCAGGTTGTTTTTTGTAACTAAACAAACTGCTTAAGGTATCGGTTGACATACCTTGACCATTATCATTTACCTTAATGGTAATTGAATCTGTATTTTGAAAAGCAGTAACATGTATTTCTCCTTCTGGAAAGGTAAATTTAATGGCATTTTGGATGGCATTTCTTAAGATGATATCTAGGTGGTCTTGATCCATTAATACAAACAAATCTGGTGGTACATGCAGAGATAATTTTAGATTTTTATCAGCTGCATTTTCTTTGAAGAGGTCAAAATTTCTAATCACTAATTCACGCACATTCACCATTTTTTTGTGTGCTTGTAATTCGCCACTCATTTGACTTTTCGACCAATTTAAGGTATTGTCTAATAAGAGACGGAGTGATTCCAACTGTGCTTTGAATCGCCCTTTTACTTGGGCAAAATCTTCTTCGCTAAGCACTTCATGGTCTATTAGGTCTAATATTTGAGCAAGTGAAGAGATTGGGTTTCGGAGGTCGTGTGAGAGAATTGAGAAGGTTTTATTTTTATAATTATTTAGTTCTTCTAGGTTTTGTGCCTGTTTTTCGAGGGAAGCTTTTTGTTGAATAATCAATTCTTTGGCTTGCTTTTCTTTCACTCTAAACTTGTTGACATAAAATGTAAATAACAACAAACCTAGTATTCCTATAATAAGCACCATTAGAAGAAGGTATTGAAACCTATTTCTTGCTTGTTGAATGGAGCGGTCTTTCTCTAAAATAGTAATTTCACTTTGTTTTTTTTCTAAGAGATAGTTGAATTCAATTTCTTTGGTTTTTCTGGCATTCTCTTCATTATACAAACTATCTTTATACATGATGGATTCTTTCAAATACTTTATTTGAAGCGGTTTGTTACCGTCTTTTTCATATGCTTCTGCAAGGTATTTCGATGCTTCATATAGTTGCAATTTATGGTGTACGTTATTGGCTAATTTGTATCCATTAAGGAGCCTAACAATACTTTCTTTCACTTGATTTTTTTTGTACAAAGACCTCCCAATTCCTACCTCACAAATGGCAATACCTTGAGGGTCTTCAAGCTTGTTACAAATGGTTAATGCCTGGTTAAAGTATTCAATGGCTCTATCTGGTTCGTTTAAGAGGTTATGTATTTCACCTAGATTAGTAAGCGCAACAGCCTTACCATCTTCATTGTTTATTTGCTCGGCAATGTGAAGGGCTCTTTCAAAATAAAAATGTGCTCTGGTATAATCTTTCCTTTCACTTGAAACACCCCCTAAAGAAACAGAAGATTGAATCATGCCTTCTTTGTCATTCAACATTTCTTGTATGTCATATGCTTTTTGGGCATGTTTGAATGCTTCGTCAAACTTTTTGAGGTAATAATACACCCCTGCTATGTTTGCATAACTATTGGCAATGCTTAAAGAGTCTTTGATATTTTCTCTAATGATGAGAGATTCGAAAAGGTTTTCTAAGGCTGTTGTGTAGTTACCAATATCGGTATAGATATTACCCATATTGTTCTTACAATCTGCAATACCTTTTTGATCATTTATACTTTCGCGCAATTGCAAACTTTGCTTGTAATAACTTAAGGCGAGAGAAAATTTTCCTTCGTTCTGAACAACTATAGCCATGTTGTTTAATATGGCTGCCTCTCCCTTTTTGTCTCCTATTTGTTGGTACAGTTTAAGCGCTGTGTTGTTGAGTTGTGCCGCCTTGGCGTAGTTGCCAACTACATAATTTCCTATGGCCAAATCCTTTATTGCGTTTGCTTTCCCCTTTGGGTAATTAATTTGTGTTGAGAGGTCAAAAGTTTGTTGTGCCAGAATAATGGTTGAATCTGGGTTAATGTTTCTGTATAAAAACGAGAGTTCTGAAAGAAGTTGAACACGAGTAGTATCTGATGATTTATGCTTCAGGAGCAATTTGTTTAATTCATTGATCCTATTTTGTTGGGCCCATGAACCCAAAAACGAAAAAACAGATAGGACCAAAAATGTGCATTTTTTCAAATTGGCATAAATATTTTGGTCTTTCATCAGCTAAAATCTATTGTTCGTCAAAAATATCTAATTTCTTGTGAATAGATGATTTTACTCGTTAAAATGAGGAAAAATTTGACCATTTCATGTTAATTGAGTTGGTATTTAGGGCAGTAGAATTTTGATTATAATCTGGTTAGGGTGATTTTTTTTGAGGTTCAGATAAGTACGGCCTTCAATAGCGCATTGATAGGCAAAGAATTTTAGATAGGAGGAATAAATTTTAAAACCTGCTTCCTGTTTTATACATTCGTTGATCAAAGGCAAAATATTTTGAAAATTATTGGCATAACAGGCACTTTGGGTGCTGGAAAAGGCACCATAGTTGATTATTTGGTTTCTAAGCATGGATTTACACATTACTCTGTGCGTGGGTATTTAATTGGCGTTTTACAAAAGAGAGGAATGGAAGTGAATAGAGACACCCTTACGCAAACGGCAAATGAATTAAGGGCACAAAATAGTCCAAGTTTTATTGCCGAGGAATTGTACTTAGAAGCCATGAAAAGCGGGAAGAATTGCATCATTGAAAGCATAAGGACAGTGGGAGAGGTGAATGCACTTCAGGCAAAAGGTGGCTTTAGTTTATATTCTGTAGATACAGATAGACGGATTAGGTATGATCGTATTGTTTTGAGGGCATCAGAAACAGATCATATATCCTTTGATACCTTTGCAGCCAATGAGGAACGCGAGTTAAGTTCAAGCGACCCCAACAAACAGAATTTAAATGCCTGTATGCAGTTGGCCGATTTTCATTTTACCAATAATGGAACTTTTGATGATTTGTATCGTCAAATAGATGCCGTTGTAATGCAATAGTTATGACAAATAAAACAGAGACGCCCTATGTACGTCCATCTTGGGATGAGTACTTTATGGAAGTAATGGATGCCATAAGCAAACGTGCAACTTGTGGAAGAGGTAGAAGTGGATGTGTTATTGCAAGAGGGAATCAGCTTTTGGTTACCGGATATGTAGGTTCGCCCATTGGCTTACCGCATTGTGATGAAGTAGGTCATCAGATGAAGAAAATGATTCATGAAGACGATAGCATCACTGAGCATTGTGTGAGAACGGTGCATGCAGAGCAGAATGCCATTTGTCAAGCAGCTAAAAATGGTGTGTCTCTTGACGGCTCCACTTTGTACTGTAGAATGACTCCTTGTAGGGTTTGCGCTATGTTAATCATCAATTGTGGTATTAAACGCGTGGTTTGTGAACGTAAGTACCATGCTGGGGGAGAAAGCGAAACCATGTTACAAATGGCTGGTGTTTCACTTGAGTTTTTTCACGATGAAATGCAGAAATACGAGTCAACAAAGTGAAACCTTAAGGTGTAATTCTATGGAGGGTGTAGTGAATTTCCTCCCCTTCAAGAAGGTATTTTTGGGTTTTGTTGCTGCTATGGCCATTAGCGCGGATGGCTTTACAAATGAAAACACAAAAAACAATGGATATGTCTTGTTGAATTCAGTTCTACAAAACTGGTCAGGCTGCTAATAATTGATAGGGTGGCTATAAGGGCTATTCCAAATTGAAATTGTTTTGTAGATATGTTAGTTTTCATTAGGGCGTTTTTTAGATGATCTCTTGTTGATCCAATGGTTTAATTTTAGCGACAACCAGGCGGAGCCACTTCCAATGATTGCTCCAGCCAATACGTCGCTGGGATAGTGGGCGCCAAGTGTTAAACGTGAATAAGCAGCACCACTTGCCCAAGTATATGCTGGAACTATCACATACCATTTTGGATAAGCAACACTGAGTGATGTAGCCAAAGAAAAGGCTGCAGAAGTATGTCCGGATGGGAAGGATGGACTTGTACTTTCTGTGTTTTCATCAAGGTTTGAATAGGTAATATAGGGCCTTGGTCGCTGAATGGAGTATTTTAATGAGGTGGCAATTACTGCACTAATAATTACCGTTCCGCAAACGAGTTTGGTTTTATATGCTTGTGCAGAGTCTTTTGTTTTAAGTTGATATATTATCATAGTAGCTGGAAATAGGATAATACTTGGGGTTACACTATAAGACAAACCTGACCAAAGTGGGTCGAGGTTTTTGTTTCTATTTAGGTTAATCTTTTCTAATAACTCAATGTCTGTCGTTTGGGCTTTTAGGTTCGAACCGAAATGAATTAGCAATAGTGTAACAACCCAAGTTTTTACGCATGCTGAAGAAATGGTAAAGGAAATACTATTCATGTGGCTGCTAAGATAAATTTAAATTGAGCAAGCCCAATGCTTGTTTTGGTTTAAGCTGAATACAGGCTTTTAACAGTGCTAAGTGGAGTTCATTATCTCAAAATAATTTAGCCTCTAAGTTTTATTGAATTGAATTTTTAGTAGCCAATAGCCCTTGATTACGCCCTTTTCAAACCTTTAAAAATATTTTTGCAAAAAATTGAAAATCATATATTAACGTTTTTTTGTAGTAGCGTTGTAGTAGTAAAAAGATAAACAAAATTTGGATTGGAAAGCGATGTAGGGGTTGGGTATGTAAGGAAGGTTTTTGTTTGATTGTATTTTGCAGATACAAATCAAAAAATAACATGCGAGTTTTTACAAAATTATCATTTCTCTGGCTGCTACTGCTCTTTTGCGGGACGGTATCGGCTCAGAACTACAATGTTACCTTTAAGGTAGACATGTCACAGTATACCGGTTTGGGCGCAAGCGACACGGTATATGTTAACGGAACCTGGAATTCATGGTGCGGAAAGTGTAATCCATTGGTGAAGCAAGGAAGTACACAAGTTTGGGAAGCAACCATTTCTATTCCAACAGGTGCCCATGAATTTAAGTATACCATCAACGGATGGTCGAGCCAAGAAAGTTTAACAGTTGGAACACCATGTACAATTACTACAGGTGCGTTTACCAACAGGGCCATTAACGTAACTGCTAACACTACCTTACCGGTTGTTTGCTGGCAGTCGTGCTCGGCATGTGCTGGCTTACAAGCCATTAACTTGCCAGTAAATTTTGACAGTAGCAACGTAGATTACACCATGACAGATTTTGGTGGTAATATCAGCGCTGTTGTTGCCGATCCAATGGTAAGCACCAATAAGGTTGCCAAAGTAACCAAGCCAAACACTGCTGAATTATGGGCAGGAACTACAGTAGGAACAGGTGGTGGTTTTGCAACAGCTATTCCAGTAGCTCCTAACGCTACCAAAATGACCATGCGTGTTTACTCACCTGACAGTGGTATTTTGGTTAAGTTAAAAATTGAAAATGCTTCAAATGGTTCACAGAGTGTAGAAACAGATGTGAGAACCACTAAGTCTAACTCTTGGGAAACTTTAGAGTTTAACTTTGCAAACCAGAGTGCAGGTACAGGCGCTATTAACTATACTTATACTTACAAGAAAGCATCTGTATTTTTCAACTTTGGTGTTACTGGTGCCACTGCAGGTAACAAGATTTACTATTTTGATGATTTGAAAATGGTGCCACCTAGTGCTCCAGTATTGCAACAAGTAAAACTTCCTATTAACTATGATTCAAGCAATGTAGACTATGCCATGGTTGATTTTGGTGGCAATGCATCGTCTGTTGCTGTTGATCCTACCAACGCAAACAATAAAGTTGGAAAAGCAGTTAAATCAAACACAGCTGAATTATGGGCTGGAACTACTTTGAGTACCGCATCTGGTTTAGCTGAGGTTATTCCTTTTAGCGCTAACTCAAGCAAAATGAGTGTTCGTGTGTACTCACCTGATAGTGGTATTTCAATTAAGTTAAAAGCTGAAGTAGTAGGTGATCCTACTAAGAGTGTTGAAACTGATACACGTACAACTGTTGCTAATGCTTGGCAAACACTTGAGTTTGATTTTGCAAACCAATCAAGTGGTACGGCAGCAATTAACTATACTTTTAGCTATAAAATGCTTTCTATTTTCTTCAACTTTGGCGTAACTGGTGCAACTGCTGGAACCAAAACCTATTATTTTGATGATGTAAGAATGACAAATGCCTTACCTCCACCGCCACAACAAGTAAAATTACCTATCAACTTTGATGCTACTAATGTAGATTATACCATGGTTGATTTTGGTGGTAATGCTTCATCTGTTGTAGCTGATCCAAATAACGCAAACAACAAAGTTGCTAAGTTTATCAAGGGAAACACAGCTGAGTTATGGGCTGGAACAACATTAAGCACTCCAGCAGGTTTGGCTATGCCTATTCCTTTTGTAGCTGGTTCAACCAAAATTAAGATGAAAGTATTTTCACCTGATAGCGGTATTGTAGTAAAAATGAAGGCTGAAGTTGTTGGTGATGGTACCAAGAGCGTAGAAACTGATACCCGTACTACTGTTGCTAACGCATGGCAAGTACTTGAGTTTGACTTTGCGAACCAATCTGCCGGTACAGCAGCTATTAACTATACCTATTCATATAAAATGTTATCTGTTTTCTTCAATTTTGGAACTACCGGTGCAACTGCTGGAGCCAAAACGTATTATGCAGATGATGTAGAATTTGCTGGTTCTATTGCACCTCCGCCGCCAAGCAAGGTTGATATTACCTTTAGAGTTGATATGAAAAACGTACCTATGGCAGCTGGTGATACAGTAACGCTTAATGGTACATTCAACAACTGGTGTGGTGCTTGTATTAAATTAAACAATGTACCAGGAACCAAAATTTGGTATACTACCGTTCCAATGGATACAAGTAAAGAAATTGAATACAAGTTTACTATTGGTAACTGGGCTCAACAAGAAACCTTAAAAGATGGTTCTAGCTGTACAAAAACAACAGGTTCTTTTATTAACCGTGTTTACAGAACAACTAAAATGCATGATACTTTACCATTGGTATGTTGGGAATCATGTGCTGCTTGTGCTACAGTGGCTCCACCAAAAACAACTATGACATTTAGAGTAGATATGTCGAAATATACTATGAATGCTGGTGATACCGTAACTTTAAATGGTACATTTAACAACTGGTGTGGTGCTTGTAACAAAATGACCCGTATGGGAAGCAGCAATGTTTGGCAAACTACCTTGTTATTAGACAAAGATTCTTCATACGATTACAAATACGTAATTGGCAACTGGGCTTCACAAGAAAACTTGAAAGACACCATGCCATGTGTAACTACAAAATCTGGTTTCACCAACCGTACAAGTGTGGTAAGTAAGTTAAATGATACTTTAGCTACTGTATGTTGGGAAAGTTGTGGTCCTTGTAAATTAGTAGGATTAAATGAGAACAAATTAAATGCAATGCGCATGTATCCTAACCCTGCTGGTAATGACTTACACGTAGATTTTGGAATGAGTTTGAACGAAAATGTTCAAGTATCTATCTGCAATTTATTAGGTGCTGAAGTATTAAGCAGTAAAGTTAAAGGTTCAAGTGAAATGAACATGAATATTGAATCTATCACTCCTGGAGTTTATATGGTTAAAGTAACAGTTGGAGATTCGATGAGAACCTTCAAATTGATTAAAGAATAAGCTCCCGAAGTGTGTTTTTTTTTCATTCAAAGCCCCGCCCGCAGCGGGGCTTTGTTGTTTTTATATCTTCGATAAATAATCGCTTAAATTGATGCCATTCTCAAGGCCCATTTTCTTGCGAAGTCTGTATCTGCTAATTTCTACACCTCGTGTAGATATATTCAGAATGGTTGAAATTTCCTTAGTAGAGAGATTCATGCGCAAATAGGCACACATTTTAATATCGTTAGCTGTAAGCACAGGAAATCGATCTTTTAAGCTTTTGGTGTAACTGTCGTGGATATTATTAAAATACAATTCAAACTTGCCCCAATCCTTGTCGATAAGCGTGTCTTTCTCAATGTTTTTAATGAGTTCAGAGATTTCAGGTTTGATTTTTGGGTCGTTGCTAATTTGTGAAATATGTTTGAGTTTGTCTTTGATAGACATGAGCATTTCACTTTTTTGAACAATGTGCATGGTAGAGGAGGCAAGCTCCTTTCCTTGGTGCTCCACCTCTTTCTGCAATTGTTGGTTACGCAGTTCTATGAGCTCCTTTTCTTGCTTTTCTTTCTCCAATATCAAGGCGCTGGTTTGTTTTTTGAAATGGTCGTCTTTTTCCGCAATTATTTTTATGGCTTTTTTCCGAACCAACATTTGCGGGTAAAATCCAATGATAAGAACAATGAGGATAAGGAGAAGGGAATAAATCAGTCGTGCATATTTGGTCCAATACCAAGGTGCAGGGATATGAATCTTCACAATGGTTTCGGGGCCTTCTAGTCCCATATACCGAGCCTTTACATGAAAGGTATAATCGCCATCTGAAAGCTGGCTATACTCTCTAGAGTTGCCAGGTTTCCAAACCGACCAACTTTTATCCCATCCTTCTAGATAGCTTGAGAAACTTAGGTCGGCAAAAAAGTTGGCATTTGGAGAGCTGTATCCAAATTCAATAGACCTATCTGAAATGGTTAGCTTGTCGCCATTGGCTTGAATGTACCTGTAATACACAGAATCTGGAATACTTAATGATTGAATGGCAGTAATCAATACATTGGGAGGTATTTGAACAAAATTGGAAATTTGGGAAGCATTTATTTCTGCAAATCCTGCTTCTAATCCCAGAAATACTGTTCCATCAGTAGTTTCATTGAGGTATTCAAAACCACCAACTAAGTTTTGGTCTAACTTAGGCATGGGCAATTTGGTAAAAGAATAATCCATACCATTGTAAGCTGGTTTAAGGCAGAAGATTTCTTGTTCAGCAACAAACCAGATGTTCCCATTTTGGCCATTAATAACGCGTTTTAAGGTCTTCAAGCTGTCGGTAAGTGGAGCAAATGCGCCAGATAATTCAAAGCGTTTCTTGTCGTCTCTATATTCATATAAGCCTTTAGCGGTGCAAAACACAACACCTTGGTTGCAATTAAAAACGTAGTTCTCTGTTTCAGAGGGCAGACCATCTTTAATGCCATAGTGTTTTACTTGTTGAATGCTTTTTAAATCTGCGCTTAACCTCAATCGGTAAATACCTTTGTATGGATGTCCCACCCAAATATTTCCTAATTCATCTTCTTCTAAAAAGCGGCTCGATTCTTTGAAGGGGCCAAGCTTTCCTGAGAATGTTAGGCTGTTATTTTCCCATTTAAAAAGGTTCAAACCGTCATAAGTCCCCATGAGGTAATAACCAGGGTACTTCTTCAAGGGAATCATTTTCCAACAGCCTTGAATGGTGGAGATTCTTTTAGCTACGGCGCCATCAATTTCAAAAAGGCCTTCATGGTGCGAAACGAAAATTTTTCCATGAATATCTTGTGCCCACCAAACTTGTCCTTCGGTGTTTGCAACCAATTGAAACCCATTGCTTGAATGGTTTTGCTTGTTCCTAAAATAGAAGCCATTATTGGTGCCAAAATAATAGTTGTTCATTGATTCAACCATGCAATATCCCGTTCCTTTCAGTAATCCATCGGGAATTACATATCCAAAAGGGTAGTTGAGCCGAACCAAGTCAATTCCATTATCGAGGCCTAGCCACACATTGCCGTTTTTATCTTTAAGTAAACAAAGGATATTGTTGTTTTGTAAGCCCTCTTTAACGCCAATATTATTGATAATTTGTAGGGTACTATCTAAGAAAAAAATACCTCCTCTATTACTTGCTAATACATAGTAGGATCCATAGGCACAAGCACGGTAAATTCGGTTTGAACGCAATACAGCGTCGTTAATTTCAGGATGTAAAAGCTGGTTATTGCTTAAAATATATAATCCGTTTTTGTAAGTTGTAATAAGTAAACTGTTGTTTTTATAAGGCAGAATGCTAGAGACATCTAAGTCGTTCGCGCGCAACAAGAGCTCAAATCCGCCATTTTTACGTTCATAAATTCCTCCAGCAGCATCTGTTAGTATGAGGCGGTTGTTTACGGTAAAAATGTTTTGAAGCACAAATTCAGAGGGCTTAATTTCCTGAAAGGTTTTGCCTGTATAAATGAATATTTGACGACGGGTTTGAAAGAAGATTTTGCCCTCAAATGATTTTATCCCCCAAACGTCTTCAAAGCCACTATTTCCAGGAGGAAGCAAGGAGGTGAGTGAGTTAAATTCGAGCTTACCTGTAGGCGTTATTTCAAAGTAACCAATTTCATTCTGTCCACCTGCATAAATTCGTTTGCTTTTTGGATCAAACAAAATGGAACGAAGGATGGTGTTTTTGGGCAATGGAAAGTTGTTAAATTGCTTGCCATCAAAGAGAATGAGGCCATTGTTATTGGCAAAATATATTAAGCCATTATCTCCTTCTGATATGTCCCAAGTTTGGGTACCGCCTTTGTATATCTGTTTCGGGTAGCTTTTTACCATCGGTTCAGCAGATAGCGTTTGGGACAATGCTTTATGATGTGCAAAAACACCTATGCCAACGAAAAGGATAATGAGGGTATATTTTATTGAATGCAACTTCATTTTGAATTGCAAATGATACAAAATTGAATTTACAATTACAAAAAATAATTTATTTGTTATCAGATAGTTGACATTTGTTGTAGTAGGCATGATGTAGTAATCTTCTTTGATGATGTAGGCGTTTTGGGGAGTTAAAAAGCGGTATTTATGCGATTTCAGTGGAGATTTACCAAATCATTTGCAGATTGTAAGTGCATGCGTCTTTTGGTAAAACATGGATGCATTCAAAAACAAACATTATGAAGAAAATATTTACGGTACTTAGTTTACTTATTTTGCTGACTCAATGCAACTTGCCTGCCAATGACTCGGCTGAAAGCAAGGCGAAAAGTTTGGTCAAGAAAATGACCCTCGAAGAAAAGGCTGGGCAAATGACGCAATTGACCATTGAAATGCTTTCTGTTTATGACACTACAGGAGCCTTAAGTAAGCCGCATGCACTGGATAGCAGTAAACTCCGTCAAGTGATTGTAGACATGGGCGTAGGCTCGATTCTAAATGTAGGTGGTTATACCTATTCACAAGAGCATTGGAAAGAAATTATTGGCAGCATACAAACCTATGCTAAAAGCAGCCGTTTGCAGATTCCTGTTTTGTATGGAATAGATGCTATCCATGGTGCAAATTATACTGTTGGAGCAACTTTATATCCTCAACAAATTTCATTGGCGGCAACTTTCGATAGGGAGTTATTGCATGAAATGGCCGTTAAAGTGGCTCAAGACGTTAAATCGAGTGGTATTCCTTGGAACTTCTCTCCTGTATTAGATGTAGGTAGAAACCCTATGTGGCCAAGATTTTGGGAAACATTTGGGGAAGATCCGTATGTTGTTTCTGAATTGGGTTGTGGTATGGTAAAAGGATATCAAGAAGGAGATACCATGATGGCTGCCTGTTTGAAACATTATGTTGGTTACAGTGACCCTAGAAATGGTCATGATAGAACCCCAGCCTATATTCCAGAACGCCAATTGCGCGAAATATTTTTGCCACCATTTGCCAACGCTATTCGTGCAGGTGCCAAAACCGTTATGGTTAACTCCTCAGAATGGAATGGTGAGCCAGTGCATGCCAGTCATTTTTTACTTACCAAGGTATTACGCGAAGAAATGGGTTTTAAAGGTGTTGCTGTGACAGATTGGGAAGACATCAAAAATTTAATTGAGCGTCATCATGTGGCTGCCACATACAAAGAGGCTGTTGCCATGTCTATTAACGCGGGTATTGATTTGGCTATGGTTCCATTAGATTTAGATTTTACCAAATACCTTATTGAAAATGTAAAAGAAGGTAAAATCAAAGAATCGAGAATAGACGAGGCTGTTACACGTATTCTACAATTGAAGTATGAATTAGGTTTATTTGAAAATCCTGTAGTTAACTTAATGGGTAACCATACATTGCACACAGATGCGAGTAAGGCCTTAAGTTTTGAATTGGCTTCTGAAGCTATTGTGCTATTAAAAAACCAAGGAAATGTGCTGCCATTTAAAGCAGATGAAAAAGTATTGGTTACTGGTCCGAACGCAAATTACATAAACGCTTTGAATGGTGGTTGGACGCATACTTGGCAAGGAAGAGATACAGCTTATAACCCAGAGGTAAATACTATTTTAAACGCACTACAAGAAGAAATGAAGCAAGGAAATGTATCCTATTTAAAAGGTAATACCTATACCACGCGTTTATCGGATGCAGAATTATTGCGTGCAGCATCTGGGGTGAGTACGGTAGTATTGTGTTTGGGTGAAGATACTTATACCGAAAAGCCAGGAGATATAAACGATTTAGAATTAGAAAATGCGCAACAAGAATTGATTCAGGTATACCACAAGTCAGGCAAAAAGGTAGTGGTTGTATTGGTGGAAGGAAGGCCAAGAACTTTTGCTACTACTGAACCTATGTGTGATGCTATTTTGTTTGCCGGGTTGCCAGGAAATGCTGGAGGTGATGCTATTGCTGCTATATTATCTGGCAAAGTAAATCCAAGCGGAAAATTGCCATTTACCTATCCTAGGTTCAGCTCAACACATAGCACCTATGATTGCAAGTATACTGAACTATATGATAAAGAATTTAAACGCAATGGTTTTAATCCTTTGTACGAATTTGGTTCAGGCCTCAGTTATACCCAATTTAATTATAATGGCATGAGCATTAGCCAGCGTAATTTAGGTGCAAAAGACAGCATTCAAATGGAGGTAACCTTAAGCAATACAGGAACCACAGATGGAGATGAAACCATTTTGGTTTTTTCATCAGACGAATTTGCAAGCATTACCCCCTCTGTAAAAAGACTCAGAGCGTTTAAACGTGTTCATTTAAAAGCAGGTGAAAAACTAACTGTACCATTTGTAATGGCTACAAAAGAGCTGTCGTTTGTTGGACTTAAAAACCAATTTGAATTAGAGCCTGGCAAGTTTTTCTTTAGCGTTTCTAGTTTGAAAGATTCAATCGAAATACATCCATAAAAGTAAAATTTAAAATACCATGAGAGGAAAATTTACAATTCTGCCCTTAGCACTCCTGTTGGGTTTTTCCACGCAGCAGGTGAATGGGCAAACGGGACCAAAACCCGGTAGACTGTCCGACACAACCAAACTTTCGGAGGTGGTTGTTGTTGGTTACGGAACCCGAAAGGTGACCAAGGTTTCTGGAGCCATTTCTACCATCAAAAGCGTTGATATTGAAAAGCTGCAACCGGTGCGTGTAGAAGATGCTTTGCAAGGAAGAGCATCTGGTTTATCTATTATTAACAGTGGTAGTCCAGGTTCAAAGCCAACCGTTTTTGTGCGAGGAATACCTTCATTCTCTGGAACAGATCCATTGGTTATTATTGATGGGGTGCCACAAACATTAACAGATTTAAATTCAATTAACGCAAGTGACATTGAATCAATAAACGTGTTGAAGGATGCGGCTACTACTGCTATTTATGGTGTGAAAGGTGGTAATGGAGTAATAGTAGTAACAACCAAATCTGGTAAGCGTAATCAGAAAACTGATATTAACTACAGCAGTTATTACGGATTTCAAGAGGTAGTTAATACAGTTGGTGTTTTAAATGCAACTGAATATGGTGCCATGGTAAATGAAGGAAGTAGATTAGCTGGTGGTGGATTGGTGTTTTCTGATTTGAGTAAGTTAGGTGTTGGAACCAATTGGCAAAATGAGGTTTTCAAAAGAGCTGCCATTCAATCGCACAACGTAACTGCAAGAGGTGGTAGTGATAAGATGACTTATTTCTTATCTGCTGGAGCCTTACAGCAAGGAGGTATTGTGGGTGGTATGGATAAATCTAATTTTACCAGAGGTAACTTAACAGCAAACTTGATTTTTGACTTAACACCTAAATTGAAGTTCATTATGAACACTACAGGTGTTGTTTTGAATAGTAAAGGTGTTCAAGAGAATTCATTCAATAGTGTATTAGGAAGCGCAATTAATTTTGATCCTACAGTGGCTAACAGCAATGCTGGTTATAGTAATTTGTTGCTTTCAGAAATTTATAACCCTCTTACCAAATTAGATAATACCTATAACAAAAATGTAGGTACTAAAATCTACGGTAAATTTGAGTTTCAATATGATATTTTGGATAACCTAAAAGTGAGTACTCGCTTTGGTTATACCAAATTTGACAACGACGCGAAATCATTTACACCATTGGTGTTTTATGGCCCACTAAACGTAGACAATACCATGAATGCTGATGGTACTGCAGTAGCAGGTAAGTTTAACCAAGTTAACCATGATAAAATGGGTAACTTTAATTGGACATGGGAGTCGTTTGCAAACTATAACTTTAAATACAAAGAGGACCATGATTTTGAAACAGTATTAGGTTTTGCATTGGCAAAAGTATCAGGCAATGCTTTAGGAGCATCGCGCCAAGATGTGCCTTTTAACTCGTGGGAATTTGCAGATTTTACAGCTGCCACAGGAACCAACACCGCTCTGAATCCAACTGCCATTAATGGATATTACTACCAATATTTTAGAAGAAACCTTTCATCTTTTGCTCGTGTAAACTATGATTTCAAATCACGTTATTTGGCTTCAGTTACCATTAGAAGAGATGGTTCTTATGCTTTTGGTATCGACAATAAATATGCAAACTTCTACTCTGGTTCATTGGGATGGATTGTATCTGAAGAAGACTTCTTCAAATCTAAATTCATTAACAACCTTAAGGTAAGAGGTAGTTATGGCGCTATTGGAAACGAGAATGTAAATCCACAGTTTGTAGGTATTATAACGGGTGGTCCAAGTTATGGTCCAACTGGTAATAGCAATGGTTACAGTTTTGGCGACATATTTGTGCCAGGTGCTACCGTTGGTTCAGCAGCAAACAATGCATTGAGATGGGAGAAACAAATTCAATCTAACTTTGGATTTGACATGATTTTCCACAAATATAAATTCTCTTTAAGTGCAGATGTATTTAGAAAATCAGTAGATGGTTTGTTGTTTACTCCTTCTGCTTCTCTTTATTTAGGTACTGTACCTATTCCTACAGACAATATTGGTTCAACCCAAACTACAGGTGTTGACATTACTTTTGCTTACTATGAAAAAATAAAAGATCAAGTAAAACTGAGCAATTCAATCACGTTTACTGCTGCTAAAAATGAGGTTACTGCAACCAATACAGATGGTACTGCTAAGATTTTTGGTGGTTACTATTTTAATGGTCAATCACAAAGTGTAACGGTATTTGAAAAAGGTTTCTCGCCAGGTTATTTCTATGGATACAAAACAGATGGTTTGTTCCAGAACGAGCAAGAGATAGCAGCTGCAGCTAAGCAATTAGGAGCAAAGCCTGGAGACATCAAATTTGTGGATGTAAATGGTGATGGAGTAATTAATGCTGATGACCGTACCCAAATTGGTAATCCATTTCCAGATTTTACCTTAGGTTGGAATTTAACTGTTGAGTACAAAAACTTTGATTTAAACGCCTTCACATATGCTTCAGTAGGTAATGACATTTACAGAGCGTATGAGCGTAATGGTAACTATACCAACAAAGACAGAAGAATTTTAGAAAGATGGACAGGAGAAGGAAGTACAAACAGTGCAGAAAATCCAAGATATTCTTTTGTAGACGCAAACAACAATAGCAGGGTTTCAGATAGGTATGTAGAGGATGGATCTTTTGTTAAATTGAAGAACATCCAATTGGGATATAGCATAAGCAATTTCCCTAAGCGTATTAAGATCAACAAAATTAGGTTCTATGCGCAAGTGAAGAATGCTTTTGTTATTACCAAGTATTCAGGTTTTGATCCAGAAATTGCTGGAGGCGTATTAGATACTGGTATCGACAGAGGTGCTTATCCTCAAGCGAGAACATTTGCATTAGGAATTGATGTTAAATTTTAATCACACTAATTGAATTAAAAATGAAAAAAGGAATATCAACAATAGTTGTCCTGTCGGTGTTGATTTTAACACTGGCATCTTGTAAAAAGTGGGTAGATTATGATCCACATGAAGACTTTAAACAAACAGAATTAGACTACTTAAGAACAGAAGCCGACTACCGTACCATGGCTGTGAGTGTTTACACCCCAATCCAATGGTTGAACCAAAGTGTAGTAGTTGGAGAAATTGCTTCTGATAATGCAGTATCTGGTGGCGAAAGTGCATCAGATGTATTATCGTTACAACAAATAGATGACATGACCCACAATGCCAACAATTCAACTTTAACAGAATTGTGGCAAGCAGCTTACGAGGGCATCAATAGAGCTAATTATATGCACCAATATAAAGCTAAAAACCCTGGAGGAAATACAGTAAGCTTTACTGGTAAAGAAGCTTTGTATGGTGAGGTTTATTTCTTGCGTGCTTATTATTATTTTCATTTGGTACGCTTTTTTGGCGATGTTCCTTTGTTTACAGAGAAGCGTTTAGGTTTAACAGAAAGCAAATCATTGAAGCGTACAGATAAGGCGCAAGTATATGCACAAATTGAAAGTGATTTATTAAGTGCAATTGCTGTATTACCTAGTGTTCAAATACAAAAAGGTAGGGTAACCAAATATGCTGCACAAGCATTGTTAGGTAAGGTTTATTTATACCAACAAAAATACACTGATGCATCAGACATGTTAGCGAATGTGATCAATTCAAATGCTTTCAGTTTGCCATCTAATTATGAAGGTATCTTTTTATCAAGTGGCGAAAACGGACCAGAGTCGGTTTTTGAAATTCAATACTCAAATACCAGTCCTTACTACAACTGGGGAGCTGTTAACAGAGGTCAGGGTAACTATGCCGTACAACAATGTGGAGTAAGAGGTATTAATGGAACCGACTCAATGCCATATGCAGCTGGTTGGAGTACCAATTTGCCAACTACAGATTTGGCATCAGCTTATCAAAGTGGTGATAAAAGGAAAGCGGTAACAGTATTAGACATTGCAGCATACAAAGCAGCACATCCAAGCTATAATATTACATACCAAGAAGCGCCTTACAAAAACACAGGATTATATAATCAAAAATTCTTGCCAAGAAAGGGACAAACTTCAGGACAAATAGAATTGAATTACTTAAATAATTACCGCACCATTCGCTATGCAGATGTTTTATTAATGGCAGCAGAGGCCTTGGTAAAATCGGGTGGAAGTGAAGTAAAGGCATTGGAATATGTAAATTTGGTAAGACAAAGAGCTTTTGGTGATAACACCCATAATATCAGTGCAAGTGGCAATGCTTTGTATTTAGCTATTTTGGATGAGAGACGTTTAGAATTGGCCATGGAAGGTGATCGTTTCTTTGATTTAGTGAGAACGGGTATGGCAGAAACAAAGATCACAGGATTTGTTAAAGGAAAACATGAAGTATTCCCAATTCCTTTTGAGGAAATTAACATTTCTGGCCTAAGTCAAAATCCGGGTTATTAATTTTAAAAAATAGAATCCATGAATAAACTAAGATATTTACTGGTGCTTTCATCCATTGTGCTCACCTTGTGGGGTTGCAAAAAGAAAGAATTTACAGATACATCTTTTTTAAATGAGATGTCGGCCCCAATTAATTTGGGAATGTTGTTTGAGATTACTCAAGACAATTCTGGTAACGTTACCATTATTCCAACAAGCGAAGGAGCTACTTATTACCAAGTTTATTTTGGTGATACATCTACCATGCCAGGTAAGGTAGACGCAGGCAAAGTGCTTGTACATAAATATGCTGAAGGCACGTATGATGTTAGATTGGTAGCTTACAGCCCCTCTGG
The DNA here is from genome assembly GCA_903834625.1 of uncultured Bacteroidota bacterium. Lineage (GTDB taxonomy): Bacteria > Bacteroidota > Bacteroidia > UKL13-3 > UKL13-3 > B1. Next base: position 14,750 of record CAILJQ010000216.1, on the reverse strand, counting down.
AAAATCTGCCGAATTTAACAAATCTCTTACAGTTACCTTTAAGGCACCAGAGGCTTTGGAACTTACAGCTACGCCAGATGCGAGCAACAGTTTTAGAATTGTTGTAAGTGCAAAAGCTTTGTATGAAACCAGTTTCAAAATTTATTTTGGAGAAGATTCTACGGCAGCACCCATCTCGTTTAATGAAGGCGATACCGTTTCTCACGTATATGCTAAAATAGGAACCTATAAGTTAAAATTGCAAGCATTGGGTGGTGGAACAGCCATTTCAGAAATAGAGAAAACGATTGTGGTAGAAGACCCAATATTGTTGCCTGTAACTTTTGAATCGGCAACACTTAATTATAAGTTTACCAATTTTGATGGAGGTGCGGTAACCGTTATTGATAATCCAAGTAAAACAGGAGTTAACACAAGCAATAAAGTGGCACAAATGGTGAAAAGTGCCGGACAAGTATGGGGCGGAAGCTTAATAGAATTGAGCAAGCCAATCAACTTTGCCGATGGAAAAATCTTTAAATTGAAGGTATATTCACCACGTGTTGGCGCTAAAGTGTTATTAAAAGTTGAGAATAAATCTAACAATTCCATTAGCTATGAGAAAGAAGTAAGCACTACTGTAGCAAATGCTTGGGAAGAATTGTTGTTTGATTATAGCGCTGTTGATGTTTCCAAAGAATACCATAAAGTTGTGGTAATTTTTGATTTAGGCACCATGGGAGATGGTTCACCAAACTATACTTTCTTGTTTGATGACATTAACCTGAGTGGTTCATTGCCTTTGAACCTACCTATGAATTTTGAATCTACTTTGGTTGACTATTCATTTACACCATTTGATGGTGGTGCAGTTAGTACAGCTACAAACCCTAGCAAAACAGGAATCAACGTGTCTGATAAAGTAGGTAAAATGATTAAGAGCAACGGACAAACTTGGGGCGGTAGTTTTGCTACCTTGGCAGCACCTATGGCATTTACAGGTACCAAAACTTTTAAGATGAAGGTATACTCACCAAAAGTAGGCGCGAAAGTTTTGTTGAAGGTTGAGAATTTAACCGATGGTGGCATTAGTTACGAAAAGGAGGTTACAACTACTACCAGCAATGCTTGGGAGCAATTAAGCTTTGATTTCTCGGGAATTAATGTGGCTAAAACCTACCAAAAGGTTATTCTTATTTTTGAGAATGGCACCATGGGAGATGGCTCTGCCAATTTCACCTATTATTTTGATGATATTGAACTGAATTAAAACAGACGAACATGAAAAATCCAATTCAAAGAATAAGTATATTAACTGCATTTGTTCTGCTAATGGCAGGTGCATGTAAAAAGGAGAACTATAAATTTGGGGAGGCAAAAGCACCCGCCAATTTAAGTGTGAGTTTAAATGTTGAAGGCGCTGATTCTGCTACAGCACCTGCAGGCAACGGCTCTGGTAAAGTAAACGTAAATGTAAGTAGCTCAAACGCCCTAACCTATTGGATAGATTTTGGCGATGGCGTGAGCAAAGAGGCCCAAAGTGGTGCAATTACCTATAAGTATAAAACACCTGGTACAAAAACCTATTTGGTTACAATTAATGCAATTGGTAAAGGAGGCTTAAGCACAACTACCGCTAAATACGTTACGGTATTTGTGGCTTTTGAAATTCCTGCCAATATTTTACAATTCTTAACCAATGGTAGTTCACGTGTATGGGTAACAGATAAAGAGGCTCCTGGACACTTTGGAGTAGGTCCAAACACAGAGTTTTCACCTATCTGGTATTCTGCAGGACCAAATAGCAGAGATGCTTGTGCTTACGATGATGAAATTACTTTCACCAAAGATGCGCAGAATAATGTAAGCATGTCAATTGACAATAAAGGTCAGTTTTTTGCCATTGAGGCATCAACAAGTTATTATGGTTTTTCTGGTAAGGATGGTTGTTATGCCATTACAGCCGGACCAAAGAACTTGGCATTTATGGATGCTTCTTCTGGATCTACGCCTGATATTTCTACACAAATTCAGTTTATTGTTCCTGGCAACGGAATTATTAACTTTGGAACAGGCGGAACTGAGTATGAAATTCTTTCTATTACCGATAATCAAATCCATTTAAGAAATATTGGTGTAGATGGCAATGCTTGGTTCATGAAATTAACCCCAAAGAAATAATATGAGAAACTCTAAGATATTTGTTTTACTCGCTGCTCTTATCATGATTTCATGCTCTAAGGCAGAATCAGCAGACCCAGCAGAAGTTGCACCAAGTGGACTAACAGTACAGGCAACTATTGCTCAAGACAGCACGGGTAATGTTACTTTTGTAGCCAGTGCGAGTAAGGCAACTAGCTATGAATATGATTTTGGTGATGGCGTTTCGCGTGCAAGTGTTGATGGTAAAATATCTTATAAGTATAGTAAGTCTGGCCTGTTTAACGTAACTGTTTTGGCTAAAAATGATATTGGCTTTACAAGTAAATCTCTTAAGGTAGATGTGATTGTAGCCACTGCTGTTTTTTGGTCAGACGAGTTCAATTATACAGGTTCACCAGACCCTAACAAGTGGGGATATGATATTGGAACTGGAAGCAATGGTTGGGGTAATGCAGAACAACAGTATTACACAGATCGCCAAGAAAATGCTTTTGTTTCTAACGGTACCTTAAAGATTACTGCAAAAGCAGAAAACTTTGGTGGCAAATCATATACCTCTGCTAGGATGTTAACTAAGGGAAAATTTGTAATGCAATATGGTAAAGTAGAGGTGCGTGCAAAGCTGCCTAAGGGCGGGGGTACGTGGCCAGCTATTTGGATGTTGGGTAGCAATATTGACCAAGTGGGTTGGCCAGCTTGTGGCGAGATTGATATCATGGAACACTTGGGTAATCAAGAAAACAAAATTTACCATACATTACATTATCCGGGTCATTCTGGTGGCAATGCAACTGGGTTTAATCACACCATTAGCAATGCTACTACCGAATTCCATGTGTATACCATGGAGTGGACTGCTGCTTCTATTCTGTTTTTTGTAGATGGTACTTTAAAATACACCTTCCCAAATAATAGTACAGTTCCATACAACCATAATTTCTTTATCATCTTAAACGTGGCTATGGGCGGTAATTTTGGCGGTGCCATTGATCCTGCCTTCTCTAGCGGTGCCATGGAGATAGATTATGTAAGAGTTTACAAATAGGCAGTATCTTATATGATATTTAGACCTATTCAACAAGGAGACAATGCTTCGCTGGCTGCTATCATCCGGCGAAGCATTGAAGCCTTGAACCTGCCTACTGAAGGCACAGCACATAGCGATCCAACAACCGATTTTTTGTTTGAACTCTTTCAGAAACCCCTTTCAGGTTATATAGTTGTTGAGGAAGCAAGTGAGGTAATTGGCGGCTGTGGTATTTATCCTTCTAATGGTTTGCCAGACCATCATGCAGAATTGGTTCGTTTTTTCCTTGACCCAAAGGTACGTGGAATGGGAATTGGCAATGAGTTGATGCAACAATGTGAAAAGCTTGCTATGGAAATGGGCTATACACATTTGTACCTAGAATCGTTTCCAGATATGGAAGCTGCCATACACTTGTATGAAAAATTTGGCTACCAAAGATTAGCGCAATCCCTTGGAAATACTGGCCACTTTTCTTGCAATGTTTGGATGCTTAAACAATTGCATCCATAAATTTTTCTTTTGATTTTGGTTCGAACCGAACCCACAGAACACTTGCTTGCCAAGGCATATTTTAGATTTTTATTGGCCATGTTTTATTTCTAATAGTATACTATAAACCACCCATTATGAACCCCAATTTTTCAAAAACCAAAGTCCTACAAGCAATATTTGTTTTGTGTTTGTTGTTTGCCAAACAAATGGTATTTGCGCAAATAGTTCCAGTAGGTTCTGGAAGTTATACCCTCACATTTCCGGGAACCGATGTGGCTGGTAGGAATGGTTTTCCTTCGGGAGCACCACTAACAACAGGCGCTGCTGCAGGTAAGCCTGCTCCAACAAATGATTGGTGGTCGAATAAAATTAAAAATAACCACAGCGATAATTTATTCAATTATCCATACACACTTAAAACAGTAAACAGTGGTTTAGTTGTTACGTATATTCCATGGGGAGTAATAGATGATGTGCAACCTGTAGTGGTGGGTGTAACTGGCTTAAATGCAAGTGCAGCTAAAGTATCAGATTTTTCTGATTGGACCGTTTCAATGAACTGGAACAATGGAAGCAATAGCTTTACTGCTACCAGTGGATTGGCAATGCCATTTTTGTATTTTACCAAAGACAGCGCTTCTACCGCGCAGGTTACAGTAAACCAAGGTACCGCAACCATAGATAATGAAAAGCTCATTATTATGAATTTGCGTAATGGTGCCGACTTTGTTGTATACGCTCCAAAAGGAAGTGTTTGGCTTAAGTCGGGCAGCGTGTATACATCTACGCTTAATGGAAAAAACTATTGGTCTATGGCCTTTATTCCATTAACTGTATCTGATGTAAATAGTACTGCAAATATTTACCAAAAATACGCTTATGTTTTTCCTAAAAACACTTTGGCCAATTGGAGTTATAATGAAAGTACAGCCATTGTAAGAACTGAGTTTGTGGTTGAAAAAGAAGTGAAAGAGGGCACAGACTCGGTGGTTCTTTTGGGCTTATTGCCACATCAGTGGTCGCACTTAGTTTCTGGGTCTACAAGCTTCGAAACATACACCTATGCCGGTGTGAGAGGACAGATAAAAACCATGGCTACCAATAGGTATGCCGTAGAAAATAAATTTTATGGCATATTGCCCACCCTGCCTTATTTAGATTATTATAGCAATGGATTTAGTCCGCTTAAGTTGCAAGAAAAAATAGATGCCCTTAAAAATGAAGGCTTAAGTACCTGGACAGATTCTTATAATGAAGGTCAGGTTTTAAATAGACTCATTCAAACAGCAAGGATAGCAGAGCTTACAAAGGATACAGCTGCATTACGTACCATATTTGTTACTGTAAAAGACCGACTTGAAAATTGGTTACATGCCAAACCAGGTGAGGTGGCTTTCTTGTTTTATTATAACCAGAATTGGTCAACATTAATTGGTTACCCAGCAGGACACGGACAAGATGGAAACATCAACGACCATCATTTTCATTGGGGATATTTTATACATGCGGCTTCTTTTGTTGAGCAGTTTGAACCAGGTTGGATAAGCAAATGGGGAACTATGGTGAACCTATTGGTAAAGGATGCTGCAAACAGTGAACGTAACAGCACACAGTTTCCTTATTTAAGGAATTTTAGTCCATACGCCGGACATTGTTGGGCCAATGGATTTGCTACTTTCCCTCAAGGGAACGACCAAGAATCTACCTCAGAAAGTATGCAGTTTAATTCTTCTTTGATTCATTGGGGAGCTGTTACCAATAACAAAGCCATCAGAGATTTAGGAATCTATTTATATACTACCGAGCAAAGTGCTATTGAAGAATATTGGTTAGACATACACGATAGAAATTTTGGACCAAATCAAAACTATAGTTTGGTATCACGCGTGTGGGGTAACAGTTATGATAATGGTACCTTTTGGACCAGTGATATTGCTGCATCCTATGGCATAGAGATGTATCCAATACATGGTGGCTCATTGTACTTAAGTAGCGATACCAATTACGTAAAACGTTTGTGGGCGGAAATTGAAAAGAACACAGGCATTTTGAGTAATCAAGTAAACGATAATTTATGGCATGATGTGATGTATTCTTATTTGGCATTTGTGAACCCACAAAAGGCCATTGATTTATACAATTCTAATACCAATAGAAATTTAAAATTTGGGATATCGGATGCGCAAACATACCATTGGTTACATTCCATGAATGTGTTGGGTACATTTAATACTGCTATTAGTTCTAATTATCCTTTAGCAGCGGTATTTACCAAAAATGGAGTGAATACCTATGTTGCCCATAATTATAGCAATGCAAGCATACAAGTAACATTTTCTGATGCCTATGTATTAACAGTTCCTGCACGCCAAATGGTAACTAGTAAAGATGTTACTATAGGAGGTTCTTTACAGAGTAACTTTACCCAAGCCTATCCGGGTGGAAGTGTACAGTTGCAAATGCAAGTAATTGGCGGCACCCCAAGCAAAGTTGTTTTTATGAATGGCGAAGTTGAATTGGGTGAAGACAATGTTGCTCCCTACGCTATGAAAGCAAGCAATTTGCCCGTTGGTAAAAACTATTTGTATGCCAAGGTGTATTCAGGAACCAACTATAAATTGAGCAATTTTGTGGTGGTTACTGTAGGCGATCGACTTCCCTATTCAGGCAATCCTATAAACATTCCTGGTACTGTAATGGCTGGAGAGTTTGATGTATTTGAAGGAGGCGTTGGCCAAGGAATTACCTACAACGACAATGCAGCCAAAAATGAAGGTGATTTTAGAACAACAGAGTATGTAGACGCATCTTCTGACGCAAATGAAGGAAAAGTAGTGGGCTGGATAACTGCCGGTGAATGGTTATCTTATACGGTAGATGTGAAACAAGCAGGAACATACCAACTACAGATGCGTTATGCATGCGGCAATACAGCAGGAGGTGGACCATTTTCTATATATGCAGATGGACAACTTGTTGCTTCTAATATTACCGTTTCTTATACAAATAATTGGACAACTTGGGCCAATAAATCAATAGCTTCTATTCCTTTAAAAAGTGGTGTTCAAGTATTAAAATTGGTTTTTGAAAGTGGTGAGTTAAACATTGGAAAATTAACTTTTTCATATAATGGCCCGCTTACCTATAACCAACCCATTGCCAATGCCGGAGCCAATAAATTGGTAGTATTACCAACCAGCACCTCCAATCTTGATGGCAGTGCGAGCAGCGTTCCGGGCTCTGGAACTTTAACCTATGAATGGTTACAGGTATATGGACCAAGTGTGCTTACTTTTTCAAACAAACAAGTGGTTGCCCCAACCGTGAGTGGTTTGGAGGAAGGCATTTATTTAATTCGCTTAAAAGTAAGTAGTGGCGCTTATTCAGATGAAGATGATATGTATCTTATCTCCTCTACACAAAACAATGTATTGCCTAAAATATCTATTAATAGTCCGGTTGACAAAACCAGGCATTTAGCTAATGAACCTGTTTTTATTTCTGCTTTGGCATCTGATTTAAATGGAAGCATTGCAGAGGTTAAATTTTATGCCAGTCAGAAGTTTATTGGCAGCACCACGCAATACCCATACCAAATGAACTGGAATGCAGCTGTAGGTATTTATTCTATCACGGCAGTAGCAACAGATAATAATGGAGCAAGCACTACCTCAGCGCCTGTATTAATTTATGTTGACCCAACACCATCATGTCGTGGTACCGCGTTTAACAGCGACTATGATTATTTGTTTAGTGAAGACGAGAACAATCCAACTATTACATTTATACCAAGCAAAACTGGAGTGGGTTCTCCTACTTGTATATTGTATTATGGAGCCAATGCTAACAGCATGCCTGGCTATATAGTAACGCCTAATGTGCCATATAGAATGACAGCAAGTAAAGGTACCATGGTTTATTTTTATTATACGTATTCGTATCCTGGAGCAGGAGAGAAGAACACATCTACCAATAAAAACTCTTATAAAATTGGAAGTTGTAAACCAGGTGTACCAACAGGTATAACGAATTCAAGCTCATTGGGTGAAATTAAATATTATCCTAATCCTGTGAGCTCTGTATTAACAGTAGAGTTACCGCAAGGTGAAGCTTGGGTTGAAGTTTACAATAGTGCAGGGCAATTGGTTGCCACCGCTGTAAAGGCAGAAAACCAGTTGAATATAGACATGAGTGACTATGCCAAAGGGGTTTATTTTGTAAGTGTAAAACAAGAGAATAGGCTCAGTCAATTTAAGGTACTTAGGTAGTGCCTTAAACTCAATGATGAGGTTTATTTTCTTGGGCAAAACGTTTTCTCATTCTACTCAATGATTGAGGTTGTATGCCTACATATGATGCTATGAGGTATTGCGGAATTCTTTGTGCAAGGCTGGAATAATTAGCCACAAAGCGTTTGTAGCGTTCCTCTGGATTTTGCATGTAAATAGAAAGTAATTGATTAACCATTACATCAAAGCGGTGTTCAACAATTATTCTTCCTAAAAGGTTGCCATTTTGGGTATGGTTAAAAATGTATTGTACGTCATGAAAGTTAATAAGTAATAACTCGCAATCTTCTATGGCTTGAATGTTTTGAATGGAAAGTGTGTGGCTGTTAAAACTTTGGTAGTCGGCAATAAACTCTCCTTCTTTGGTGAACTCAAAAGTAGCCTCTGTTTCATTTTTATCTACAAAATATCGAACCAAACCTTTTCGCAAAAAACCTATGTATTGATTGGTGTCTCCAGCCTTTAAAAAGTATTCACCTTTACCCAGGAAATGCGGTTTAAATGAAGCTTTAATGAGTTCAATATCTGCTTCACTTAGGTAGGCAATTTGTTTAAATAAATGAATGAGTTCGCTGTGCATAAGCGAGGGATTGAGCAATAAAATTAATTAATTTTATTGAGAGAAGGAACAATCTGCCATAGGAAAGGTGTCCCATCCATCTCTTAGGCGCAATTCTGCTTCAAGTGCTTGGCTATTTTTTTTCGGTTTGAGCCAAATTTCGAGGGTCTTTTCTCCGCTATTATCGCTTTCGAATAGTTTGTTGAGTTTGCCACAATGAATGATATATGAAATACCTGTGACGCTTGAATTGCCTTTATTTTCTGTTATGCTGGCGTTTTCAAAGGATGCCATCCCAATTTTTCCTGAGGCAGTTTGCGTGTTGTTTATACTTAAACTCAAAGGAATATTTTCAGAGGTAAATTGGTATTTCATCCATTTAATTTTGGTTCGAACCGTAACCTTTGTAGCCTTTGTATGCCAATTGCCCATGTATTCTTTAGGCAAATGAGTATCTGAACACTGAAAAGAAAAAAGGACTAATAATACCATTGGCGTTATGGCCTTAGAAATGGTTTTTAAAACGTGTAATTTCATCTTTGTTTGAATAATACGCTTACAAAAGTAATTATGTGTTCAAACAAAATTGATTAACCCAGGTTAAGAAAAATAACCCGGGTTAATGTTTAATTATTGGCAGAAAGCCATTCCAAATCTGATGGATAAAATAGGCTTTACACTACCTGTAACACCAGTTACCTTAATGGCACCCATACTTAGTCCTGCATGTAATGTTGCTTTTTTCCATGGCCTCAATGAACCACTTACATCTGCTTGGCCACCAAAGCCCATTTCTCGGCCACCAATTACCATTTTGTAATTTATCACAGCAGATTCAGCGGTTAAACTTTGCACCACAGCCTGTAATTTTAAACTATACCAACCATTGCTTGATGCTTGAATAGGATTTTGCCATCCTTCAGGTTTAATGGAGGCCTTACTCATTCTCTGAAAATCGAGACCAAATGCGAGTTGAGTGTGAAAGCCACCTCCTTTGATGTTTCCTATAAACACATCTGCACATGGTCCACTAATTACGCGTGCTTTCATGTTTTTTTTGATATAATTCACGGTTTCAGTTCTTCCACTGTTAGACGTGGTTCTACTCAAAACAAATTTATGTGCTCTGTCTGTCACACGATCTTTTAGGTGAAGTGTTCCTCCAGCGGTAAACCCATTCATGCTACCCAATTTAATTCCGGCTCTTGCATCCCAAATGCTACCCATCCAATATTGAGCGTCTATGTTAAAGTTTGTTGGCAGTGGCGATGAATATTCGCCTGCAGGAATAAAAAAATCGAAGTGTGGTCTTATTTGAAGTTTTTTGAAGTTTTCGATATCATTATCAACCACCTCAACTTTTGTGGTTTGTGCTTTGATAGGAAATTGCAATAAGAGTGTTGCTATAAAAGAGAGGCACAAAGATTTAGCAATTATTTTCATTTGATAGGCTTTAATGATTATTGTTTAATGATTTTTTGGCTCAACACACCTTGATTTGTTTTGATTAGAGCAATGTATACTCCTAGTGGTAACTCCTCTAAATTGACTGCTAACTCTATGGCTTGGGTGTTTTGTTGAAATACCAGTTGGCCAGCGGTATTCATGATTATAACATCCTGAATGGTTTGGGTGCTTGTTATGTTTAGGTAATTGGTGAATGGGTTTGGAAACACCTGAAGTACTGTTTGCCAATTTGATTCTACTAAGGCATTGCTGCTTCCAGCTTGTAGCGAGCGATCAAATTGGGTGATATAAATATCTTGTCTGCTGTTAGCAAAAACTGGAAACTCTGTAGCAAACGTTGGGTCGTTTGAGCCTGCATACAACGTTGTTTTGTTGATGATGAGTATAGAATCTTTGGGCAAAGAAGCATTTCCTGAAACACCTATTTTGTTTTGAAAACATGCGATGTTAAATTCACTACTCGCATCGGCTTTTTGCAAAGCAATGAAGTATTTTGGTTTCAAGTTGTTGCCAAATTCAAGAAATAGGTCTTGGTCTCTTTTGTTGTCAACGCTTAGGCTTTGACCTTTAATAAAAATTTCTCCTGCCCTTATTAACCTTGAAGCTACTGCTAAATTTCCATCAGACAAGGTAATAAGATTGTTGGGTTCACCAATTTTGATGCTATCTAATACTGCAAATGGCTGATAAGATAATTTTACGCCATTGATGGTAGTTTTAACCAAGCCTTGAAATGAACTTGGGTAAGGTAAGCCTGTAAATATTAGGCTATCGAACGGTGCAGCATTGGCTCCGGTCTGAACCAAAATCATGGTTATTTCACCTGTTTTGGGATGAAGGGTATAATCTACAATGTTTGCTCTATTGTATGCGCTCATCCATTTTTTATTTCCATTTGGATCAAAGCCTACCACAAATAAATAGGGGCCGAATGCTCCATTAGCCACTATACTGTCTGAGCCAAAAACAACCTTTTTATTGGGACTGTATTTCACAATGAAGCTGTTTCCTGCTTCATCTACCCATTGTCCGGATGTGGCACATTTGTATGGATCTGTTGCATTGGTTAAACTTTCGCGATGCCAAATTTCATTGCCTTGGCTGTTGACTTTAAGCAGCCAATATTTAGCTGGGGCGTTTGGACATAAAAGGCTCATGTAAATTTCTCCTGTTGGAATTACTTTTAAGCCACTTGGGTTGGTAAATGCATTCCAAGTAGTTACACCCATTTGATAGGTTTTTGCCCATATGGCATTTCCATTAGGATCCATTTTTAGCAAGAAATAACCATTGTTATTTATAGTAATACCATTACCAAAATCAATTGGTGATGCAGTGGTGGCCTTACTAGAACCTAATAAATAAATATTTCCTTGAAGGTCAACATCAATTAAATAACTGCTTAGGGCTACCGCAGTGTTGTTAAATGATTTTAAAAGGGTTTGGGTTCCTGTATGAGAAATCTTCCCAACATATACACCTGTACCAGGGAACTGACCAAACTTTGGACTAGTGGGAATATCTGTGTTTCCCCATTTACCCTTCATGCTTACGGTGCCAAGCACCACCATGTTTCCAATGGGGTCGTATTTTATTTGTTTAATGGTATTGGCTCCAGCTTTGGTATTAACAGCCCATTCAAATGCTTGGTTATTGTTGGTTTGAGCCAAGGAAACCAAGTTGCCTACTAGTAATGATAAGGAGAGTAGTTTTGTTTTCATATAGTTGTTTACCTTTTAATAGGTCAAAATTCTAACTATATGATATAGCAAACCATAGGTAGCTTTCTGTAATTATCTAAGGGTATACCCTTATTAATTTAATCTATTCCTAATTTGAGGGCGTATTTCACCAGGCCAATGGTTGATTTACTTGCAGTTTTTTCTAACAAATTTGCTCGGTGAACTTCTACTGTTTTTCTACTTATGAATAATTTTTCAGCAATTTCATTGCTTGTTAGCTCCTTCATAATAAGGCTTAAAATTTCTTTTTCTCTTGGGGTAAGGGTAGCAAGTTGTTCGTCTGTTTTCTTTTCTTTCTGGTATTGGGCGTATATAATGGGGATTATCTCTTGCGAGTAAAAACAACTTCCATTAGCTACTCTCTGTATGGCATAAATAATATCTTCTTTGCTAGCGTTTTTAAGCATATATCCATCTGCTTCTGCTGCAATGGCGCCTTTTACCATGGTTGAAGAGGTATGCACAGATAGCACAAGTACTTGAGGTGGGTGGTTTAATTTTTTAAGTTCTTTACATAATTCAATTCCATTCATTTCTGGCATATCAATATCACTTACAACCAGATCTATAGGAGTATGTGCGGCTTTAATGAACTCTAATGCCTGCTTACCATTATAGGCAGTTGCAACAATTTCTATGGCATTTTCATGCATCAATAATCCTTTAAGTCCTTCAAGCACCAAAGGGTGGTCATCAACTAAAAGAATTTTAACGGTTAAATTTTCTTCCATACAGAGGGGAGTTGAATGGTAATTTGTGTTCCTTTATTTGGTTCAGACCGAATCTGCATATTGCCTGCCAGTAGGTTTACTCTAGCTCGAATATTCTTCCAGCCAAGACCTTGTGATTGTTCAATCTTGCTGCTGTCGAAACCAATTCCATTGTCTATTAAATTTAGGGTAATTCCTTCACCTGATTCTTTTATTTGTATTGAAATATGGGAAGCTTGTGCATGTTTTAGCATATTGTTTAATATCTCTTGTACGATGCGGTAAACAGATAATTCGAAGGTTTTATTCAATGGTTTTTTAATTAAGGCATCTTCAATTTGTGCTTCTATTTTAAGTTTACCTGCTTCATTTATTTTCTCTACCATGCTTTCAATACCATTGTATAAACCCAATCCTAACTCTTCTGGAATGAGGTTATGAGAAATGTCTCTTAATTCTTTGATGGCCTGATCAACAAGCGGTGTGAGGTTTTGATTTTCTATTTGCGCTGCTGTGTTTATTTTCATTTTTATGACCGACAGCAATTGGCCAATGCTATCATGTATATCGCGTGCTATTCTAAACCGTTCATTCTGCTCGCTATGAAAGATGGCTTGGGTTGCTTTTATTTCTTGTGCATGAAGCGTTTCCATGAATTGACGTTCCTTCTTATTCTGGTATCGCTTGTAGGCAGAGTATCCAAAAAGACCAAGGAGCAATGTGCTTAATATAGTGAAAGCAATGATGCTTTCTTGTTTATCGATTTCTGCTTGCTGTAAGCTCAATTGAGCCTCTTTTTTCTCAGTGTCGTATTTCACCTCAAGCTCTTTAAATTGGGCAGTTTGTTGCTCAGAAATAAAACTATCTTTTGCCTGCGTATATGCCTTCATGTATTGAAAAGCCATTTCATACAATTGTGCTTTACTGGCAGCATCTGCCTTGCTTTCAAGTGCCATAACAACAATTTCTTTGGCATCTATTTTTCTTGCGAGAAAAAGCGCATCCTCTAATTTAAGTAAAGCCTGAAGAAGTTTTCCCTGTTGCCCATAAAGGTTGCCAATATTATTAAGAATTGCTGCGCACATCCAATCGTCGCCAATTTTTTTGGAAATAAAAAGGGCCTTTTCATTGTATAAAATCGCCTTGTCAAAATCGCCCATGAGTTTGTATACAATAGCCATATTGCTTGAACTCATGGCAATACCATCATCTTTCCCATTGCTTTCATAAAATGAGAGTGCTTTTCCATAATAAATTAGCGCATCCGGAAATTTTTCCCATTGCTCGTAAACGGTGCCTTTGTTGTTATAAATATCTGCAAGAAGGCTGCTATCTTTAAGTAAAATGGCAGTTTTTTCGGCCTTATTATAGTAGTTAAGTGCCTCTTGCAAATTTTTCCAACTGAGATGTAAGGCACCAATGTTTTTTTGAATATTGGCTATGTATTTTTTGTTTCCATTGGCCTCAGCATCTTTTAACGCTTCTTGGTAAAATTGTAATGCCTTCGGGTTTTCACCTTTGTCTGCATAACAGTTTCCTATGTTTGTTTGGGCTCTTATTAATACTTCTGGAAGTTGAAGTTTTTTACTCAGGGAGGCACTTGGTTCTAGCCAAAATATGGCAGAATCTAATTTGCCTTCTTGGTAATAGCTTACACCAATTTGTAGCTGCAATTGAGCCAAGGTGGTATCTTTCGCTCTTGCAACCTCCAACAATAAACTGTCTCTTGAATGGGCTCGTAAGGGTTCTGAAAACAATGAAAGCAAACCGCACAAGAGCAGCAAACTTTTTGGATAAATGGTATTCATCAACCATTTGTATGACTTAGGCATTCATTTGGGGTTTAGGCTAAAAACATATTAAGGCTATGGTACAAGTTGTACAGGCCCTAATTTATATAAAAATCTAAGATTTTAACATCTTAGATATTTCCTGTAGCAATAAACTCGAGGCGTCAATCTCTTCTTTTTTAATAGATACAGATTCAATATTAAATCCAATAGGGATGCTCTTAGCATACGCATATTCCATCATTTCTGAGGCAATGTTTTTACAAACCTTAACTGATTTATCTAGAATATTTTCTGAATGTTTTAAGTCGTTGAACAACCATTTGGGCACATCTATTCCTAGCCATTCCATGAAATGTAAGGTTTTTAATGAACCACATGGCGCCAAGGTAAATACCATGGGAAACAACTCTTTGTTGCTGTCTATGCTTGAGTAATAATAATCGGATAATAAGTTTTTGGCATTGTTTGGACTGTATACGCACTGTGAAATAAAAAACCTACATCCCTTATCAACCTTTTTAAAGAT
>CAILJQ010000215.1 GCA_903834625.1 uncultured Bacteroidota bacterium | reverse complement strand
GGGAATACGCAGGAGTTACAAGACTTTGATCAAGTTTACATTCAATTTAGCAAGGGTCTAAACAAAATGGTTGTTGGCGATTATTTGATGTCGAAACCAATTCCATCTTATTTTCTTCAATACAATAAAAAATCGAGGGGATTGATGGTGAAAACTACACAGCAACTTTCTTCAAAAAGCACCTTAAGCATTGAAGGACAAGCAGCATTATCTCGTGGACGATTTCAACGAAACCTTATTGTGGGTATTGAAGGAAACCAAGGTCCATATCGTTTAACGGGCCCCAACGGAGAGTTGTTTATCATTTTGGTTTCGGGTACAGAAGTGGTGTATTTAGATGGTGAAAAGTTGCTACGTGGCGAGCAAAATGATTATACCATTGATTACAACAGTGGCGAAATTATCTTTATGCCAAGGAGATTAATTACCCGATATTCCCGCATCATTGTTGAGTTTCAGTATAGTGATAGAAATTATGCGCGTACCTTGTTTGGCTTAAATACTCGGTTTGAACACGAAAAATACAAAGTGTATCTCAACTATTTTACAGAACAAGATAACAAAAACCAACCCTTTCAACAGAGTTTAAGTGATAGCAACAAACTCTTATTATCTGAGGTAGGAGACAATTTAGGCTTGGCTAGGGTAAGTGGTGAAAACAAAGTTTTGGGCTTTAATGGAAAGAAGATTTTATACCTCAAGAAAGATACGTTGAGTTATACGGGAGTTTATGTACATGCCGCAACTGCGGGTACCGACAGTGTTTTTTATGAGGTTCGTTTCTCCTACGTGGGCACTGGTAAAGGGAATTATATTCAAGGAATAAGCAGTGCCAATGGTAGGGTTTTTCAATGGGTTGAACCCAAAAATGGAGTGAAGCAAGGTGATTTTGAACCTTCTATTCAACTCATAGCACCCAATAGAAAACAATTGCTCAATGCAGGAATAATGTGTAGCCTAGCCA
This sequence comes from uncultured Bacteroidota bacterium, assembly GCA_903834625.1. Classification (GTDB taxonomy): domain Bacteria; phylum Bacteroidota; class Bacteroidia; order UKL13-3; family UKL13-3; genus B1. The sequence goes on along the minus strand of CAILJQ010000215.1, from coordinate 5,170 downwards.
AAGGTCACGAGGTAATGGTAGAGGCAGCCTATAGCAACAATAGTCGTAATTTATTTAGTGATTTAGATAGAGCCAACGACCATGGTATTGCCTTAAAACTAAAGGCGAACAATGAGTTCAAAAAAATAGGTTCAAACAATTCCCTAAATAGCGAAGTTGATTTTGAATATACCAGCAAGCATTTTTCTTATATTGAAAGATATAGAACGGTAGAATTTAACCGCATTTGGAATCGCCAACTAAACAACCAAACAGAATCGGATACGGGGAATGAAGAACAAATTTTAAATTGGAAACTCCAGGCAAAAATTGCGCGTAAAATTACCTTAACCTATCAATTGGGTTATTACAATAAAAACGCTTCTAATTATACTGGGTTGATTCATGAAGGCCAGTTTAAATTCATAGATGCTAAAAATAATTTAAGCCTCTCACAAATATTTATAAGTGGTAAACAAAACCTAAGCCTGTTACTACTTCCCTATACTAACCAGGTGCAAAACTTTCAATTTCAATATGCACGTATTATTGGGCCTATTCAAATTGGGGTTGGTCTGAACCAAGAACAAAGCGTATTTTATAAAAACCAAGATTCTATGATGGGAGGGAGTTTTTCATTTACCACCTACCACGCATTTTTGAAAAGCAAAGACAGCAGCAACTTGAGTTATTTTTTAGATTACCAAAACAGAAAGGACTTTCTTCCATTAAATAGAACACTTAAGGCCCATACGCAAGCCAATGAGGTGAAAGCAGGCTTGAGCTATTTACAAAAGAATTATAACCGACTTTCTTTGGATATTACTTATAGGCAATTAGCGGTAATAGACACAGCCTTTTTAGGCGTTAAGCCAGAGCAAACTTTACTAAGCAGAATAACCTATGATTATGCCTTTTTTAAAAGGAGAATAACGGCAAATACATATCTGCAACTCGGTTCAGGCAATGAACTGCGAAGAGATTTTCAATATGTGGAGGTGCCAGTTGGACAAGGTATATACGTATGGAAAGACTTTAACGAAGATGGGGTTCAACAAATCAATGAATTTCAATTAGCCTCCTTTGCAGATAAAAACTTAGCAAATTATATCAAAGTATTTTTGCCTACTACAAGCTTGATAAGGGTGAGTTCAACACAATTTAATCAAACACTTAATATCAATCCCATACAAGGTAAAAGGGTAGTGGGATTTAAGAAATTCCTCAACAGATTCAGCGATCAAGCTGCTTTTAAAGTTGAACGAAAAATTCAAATAGGTTCAGACCAAAATTTATGGAATTGGGATGTGGCAGATACAGGTCTCATTAACCTGAATGCTACATGGCGCAATACCGTTTTCTTTAATAGAAACAATCCTACCTATGGCTTAGATTTTACCTATTCTGAACAACAAAGTAGAAACCTACTCACCAATGGTTTCGAGAGCAGAAATAGGCTTGAATACTCATGGGGAGGAAGGTTAAACATTACCTCTAATTGGTCGGTTACAGCCTTGTTTAATGTGGGGGAGAAGTATTACCAATCCGATTTTTTCACCAGCAATAATTTTAAATACCAATACACCGAGTACAAGCCAAAATTAAGTTATCAGTTCAAACAAAATTGGCGCGTAAGCTTTAATTATTCCAACATAAGCTCGGCCAACCAAGTTGAATTGGGTGGAGAAAAGGCTGGCATGCAAGAAATTGGTTCAGAACTAAGAATTGCCTTTGCTAAGTTGGGCGTGTTAAATGCCCGTTATAGTTTATACGAGGTTAGCTTTAATGGCAATATGGGCAGTCCGCTTGCCTATGATATGTTGCAGGGTTTAAGCGAAGGAGAGAACCAAATTTGGGGATTAGCCTTGCAGCAACGTTTGGGTCAGAACTTGCAAATAAACCTTAGTTATGAAGGCAGAAAATCTGGTAATATACCTGTAATTCATACAGGTAAAATGGAGGCGAGGTATTTGTTTTAACTATACCTCGGCGCTTTCTTCCAAATCTGGTGGCAGGATCCAAAACTGAAATAATTTATATACCACAGAAAGGATTATGGCTCCGGTAAACAATCCGGAAAAACCAGATAACATAAAACCACCAATCACCCCTATAAATATAACCAACATAGGAACCTTTGCTCCTTTGCCCAATAAAATGGGTTTAAGGAAATTATCTGAAAGCAAAACACCTACGAAGTACATGCTTAAAAGGCTGGCAAATAAGGTTGATTCTGTTTGAAAAAGATAAATGGCCACAGGTGCCAAAACCAATCCCGGACCAACCTGTACAATGGCTAAAATAAAACAGATAAGTGTCCATACTGCTGCATGAGGAATACCACAAATAAATAAGCCAATACCAGAAAGTAGGCCCTGTATAAGAGCTACCCCCAATACTCCTTTAACTACACTTCTTATGGTGTTTACTATTAAGTCGAGGTACACATGACCTTCTTCTCCAATGAGCTTGCTAAATACCTCTGCTGATAGTTTTTTATCATGCCCCTTAGCCAAAAACACTCCTCCAATAACAATAGAAACAAGCGCTTGTAGGGCACCTAAGCCTGTACCTAATAAACCAGATAAGATGTCCTTACTGTATTCTAGGATGGTTTCTTGGTGAGTAGATGCCCATTCCTTAAAGTACTCGTTAGAATGCGCTAAGTAGTCTTGAAGTTTCTCACCAATAAATGGCAAAGTGCTCAGAAATGCAGGAACTTCGGGTAAAGTAAAGCTCCCATTTTCAATTTCTTTTTTCCATTGAAAGGCCACCTCTGTGAGGGAGTTGAGAAAAAAATAGGCAGGCACAACAATGAGTGCCAACAAAACAAAAGTGATGAAGATAGCCGCCCATTTGGGTTTTAACTTAAACCTATTCTCTAAAAATAGTTGAATAGGATATAAGGCAATGGCCAAGATGAATGCCCACATTACAGGCATTAGGAAAGGTGCAAGAATTTGAAAACTCCAGTACAACACGCCAAACAACAATAAGAGTCGGATAGCTATATCTATGATCTGCCTAGAGGTGTTTCTTTCGTTCATGGGTTAAACTACCAAGTTCACAATTTTTCCTTTAACAAATACTACCTTTTTAGGTGCTTTTCCTTCCAACCATTTCACCACTATTTCATCTGCCAACACTGTTTTTTCAATATGCTCGGCACTTGCATCTAGTGGAAATTCAATATTGGTTCGGTGCTTACCATTAATAGAAACAGGATACGAGAAGCTATCTTCTATTAAGTAGGCTGCGTTAAATGCTGGATAAGTTGCTAAGGTAATGCTATCCTTTTCACCAATTAGCTGCCATAGTTCTTCAGCAATATGAGGAGCGTAAGGAGAAAGAACTATCAGGAAGTTTTTGAGGATATCGTATTTGTTACACTTTAAGTCGGTAAGCTCGTTTACACAAATCATAAAGGTGCTCACAGAGGTATTGAAAGAGAAATGCTCCACATCATAAGCCACTTTTTGAATAGTTTTATGTAAACTCTTTAACTCCGCTTTATTGGGTTCCTCTTTACTTAATTTCAATGCACCTTCGGTATCAGTAAAGAGTCTCCAAAGCTTTTTCAAGAAACGATGTACCCCTTCAATTCCTTGGGTATTCCATGGTTTGCTTTGCTCGAGCGGACCTAAAAACATCTCATATAAGCGCAGAGTATCGGCACCGTATTGCTCTATGATAAAGTCGGGAGTAACCACATTGTATTTAGATTTCGACATCTTCTCTACTTCCCAAGTACAATGGTATTTACCTTCTTCCAAAACAAAAAGGGCTCCTGCATAATCTTCTCTCCATTTGCGGAAACCTTCAATATGTAAGATGTCATTTTCAACCAAGTTAACATCTACATTGAGTTTACTCACATTTATTTTTGAGTAATCTAATTTTGCTTTAAGGTTATTTTGTTGCGCAAAATGTTCAAACAAAACCGGGATATTTTTGATGTGTTCTTTGTCGTCTATATATCCTTTAGATGCAAAAAAGCTCAACTCTTTTACATCGGCATTAAAGCAATCTATGCGGTAAACAAAATTACTTCTCCCTTGTATCATTCCTTGGTTGATGAGCTTTTTGGCTGGTTCGTTTTCAGGAATAAGCCCAAGGTCGAACAAGAATTTTGTCCAGAAGCGTACATACAATAAATGTCCGGTTGCATGCTCGCTACCACCCAAGTACAAATCAACTTGTTTCCAGTATTGAGCTGCTTCTTTGCCCACAAAACTGTTTGAGTTAGATGGGTCCATGTACCTTAAAAAATACCAACTGCTACCTGCCCAACCCGGCATGGTAGAGAGTTCATAATCATATTCACCTTTGTATTTCCAATCTTTGGCTCTACCAAGAGGTGGTTCGCCTGTTTCTGTTGGAAGGAAGGTGTTTATTTCTGGAAGGATAACCGGCAATTCAGATTCATCAACGGTATAAGGAATGCCGTCTTTGTAATAAATAGGAATAGGTTCACCCCAATATCTTTGCCTACCAAAGATGGCATCTCTTAACCTAAAATTGGTTTTACCTTTTCCTAAACCTCTTTCTTCAATTTCATGAATGGCTTTTTTGATGGCCTTTTTAACACCTAAACCATTTAACATACCTGAATTAACACAATTGCCTTCTTTACCATCAAAGGAGCTTTCCTGGTAATTGTGTTCAGCGCCATTGTCTATTACTTGAAGAATAGGCAATTGAAAATGTTTGGCAAAAGCATGGTCTCTGCTATCATGTGCTGGTACGCCCATTACTGCACCGGTACCATAACCACCTAATACATAATCTGCCACCCAAATAGGAACTTCTTTCCCGGTAAATGGATGAATGGCATAGGCACCTATAAATTCTCCGCTCACACGTTTCACATCCGATTGGCGTTCACGTTCGCTGCGGTTTTTGGCGGCATCAACATATGCCATTACTTCATCTAAATGTTCTGGAGTAACCAAACTCTCTAACATTTCATGCTCTGGTGCAATGGCCAAAAAGCTTACGCCAAAAACAGTGTCTGGTCTGGTAGTGAATACTTCAATATCAAATTGTTGGTCCTGAATTTTAAAATGTAAACTGGCTCCTTGAGATTTTCCAATCCAATTGCGTTGCGATTCTTTTAAACTCTCTGTCCAATCTAATCCTTCTAAATCATTGAGCAAACGGTCTGCATAAGCGGTAATGCGCAAACTCCATT
>CAILJQ010000214.1 GCA_903834625.1 uncultured Bacteroidota bacterium | reverse complement strand
CTCAATCCGGGTTTAATGGGTAACCTCAATTATTTGGCTCTCTCACAAATACTGCCGTCTGGATGGGAAATACACAATAACAGAATGGACAATAATCCAATTGGCAATAAGTATCAAACACCAAGGTACCAAGACATCAGAGACGACAGGGTGTATACGCATTTCGACTTGGCCTCTAAACAAAAAGTAACCTATGTATTGTTGTTAAATGCATCGTATGTAGGCAGGTATTATTTACCCGGATTTAGCTGTGAGGCCATGTATTACGGAAAGGCACAAACACGTGTGGCAGGAACATGGGTTGAAGTAGTTCCAAAGAAATAAACAGCTTGGCAAAGAGAAAAAATGTTCTGCTCCTTTTAGGATTGGGTATGCTGATTTGGTTTTGGTTCAGCCTTCCCAACCCTTTATTTCATAAACCCTACTCGGGTGTTTTGTTAGATGCCCAAGGCAAACTCTTGCAGGCCAAAATTGCCAGCGACGGTCAGTGGCGATTTAAAGAGGTAAAGCAAGTGCCCGATAAATTTGCCAAAGCCATTGTTTGTTTTGAAGACAAAAGATTTTATAAGCACCTTGGCATTGATTTTCTTGCCATGGCAAGGGCCATTCAATTGAACCTACAAGCCAGAAAAGTAGTAAGTGGTGGCTCTACCATTAGCATGCAAGTGATGCGTTTGTGTAGAGGCAAACAAAGAACCTTCATGCAAAAATTGCTCGAAACCCTTTGGGCCATTCGCTTAGAATTGAGTTATTCTAAGCAAGAAATTTTAACCCTTTATGCCAACCATGCACCCTTTGGTGGAAATGTGGTTGGATTAGAAACAGCCGCTTGGCGCTACTTTGGGAGAAGTGCCTCGCAGTTGGGTTGGGGTGAAGCAGCGGGTTTGGCGGTTTTGCCCAACAGTCCGTCATTGGTTCGGCCAGACAAAAACAAAGACATTCTCTTAAAAAAAAGAAACCAACTGCTCGACCAAATGTTGGAACAAGAGATCATAGATGCGCAAACATGCGCGCTAGCCAAACAAGAAATGTTGCCACAAGAAGCCAAAGTATTGCCCAATTTAGCGCCTAATTTATTAGAGACTTTATTGAGCGGTGTATTAGGTTCGAACCAAAACAACAATATATACCATACCACATTAGATGCCTCCTTGCAACTACAGGTAAATGCCATTATTGAAAGGCACCACCAAATGCTGCAATCAAATGGCATTAACAATGCTGCCGCTTTGGTAATGGAAATTGAAAGTGGAGAAGTAAAAGTATATGCGGGTAATGTACAACACCCAGAAAATCCAGAGGTAGAAAGTTATGTAGATATGATTCCTGCCAAACGTTCGCCCGGCAGTACCCTTAAACCTTTGTTGTATGCCGCCATGCTGCAAGATGGACTTATCTTACCTCAAACCTTGTTGGCAGATATACCCACCCAAGTAGCAGGTTACTCGCCACAGAATTTTGATTTGCAATACGACGGCGCGGTACCAGCAGATAAAGCTTTGGCCCGTTCACTTAATATTCCTGCCGTGCGCATGTTGCAAACCTATAGGTATGAACGCTTTTATTTTTTGCTGAAACAACTGGGTATTCGTAGCTTAAATCGTGGGGCAGATCATTACGGACTCTCCTTAATCTTAGGCGGTGGAGAAAACAGCATGTGGGAAATAAGTGGGGTATATGCTTCTTTGGCGCGTATGCTAAAACACTATGGAAGGTACAGTGGTAAATATGATCCTGCCGACTTATCGCCTCCACATATTTTGGTTCGAACCGAACCTAAAAAAATAAGTACACACGATGCTCTAAATGCGCAAAGTTATGTAAGTGCTGGCGCCATATATAAAACCTTTGAAGCCATGCAAGAATTGGTAAGGCCGGGCGAAGAACAATTGTGGAACCAATTTACTTCCTCTAAACGCATTGCTTGGAAAACAGGAACCAGCTTTGGTTTTAGAGATGGGTGGGCCATTGGTTTAACTCCTAAACATTTGGTATGTGTGTGGACCGGTAATGCAGATGGAGAAGGCCGACCTACTTTAACAGGCATTCAAACCGCTGCGCCTATCTTATTTGAAATTTTTAAACTCTTGCCTAACAGTGCTTGGTTTGATATGCCTTACGACGACCTTCAACACATTCCCATTTGCAAAGAAAGTGGCAATAATCCCAGTTCAAATTGTACGCAAATAGATAGCATATTTACTCTGCGCACGCAGCATCCTACGCCACTTTGCAGTTACCATCAATTAATTCATACCGACAAATCTGGACAATACAGAGTGGGCAGTGATTGTGAATCACCATCTAATATGTTGCATCAAAAATGGTTTGTATTACCACCCGCTATGGAATGGTATTACAAAGCAAGTAATCCCAATTACCGCACACTGCCGCCATGGAAAGTAGGTTGTGAAGGAAGCTCACAAACCAACTCCATGGAAATGATATACCCCAAAAGAGGCGCCAATATTTTTATACCTGTTGAGTTGGATGGTAAAAAAGGGAAATGTGTTTTTGAAGTAGCACACCGCAACCGAAACAGCAAAATATTTTGGCATTTAGATGAAAACTATTTAGGCACCACAAGGGAGTTTCACCAAATGAGTTTGGCACCCACACCTGGCAAGCATTTATTGGTATTGGTAGATGAAAAAGGTGAGCGTTTAGAACTCGCTTTTGAAATAATTAAATAACCATTGTTGGTATGGTTTCCATTAGGTTCGGTCTGAACCAAACAAAAAACTTAAACCAATTTTTCGGTTAATTTACCAATAACTTTTTTAGCAGAAGTATTTTCATAGAGTATTTGAAAAACCGCATCCATGATGGGCATTTTCACTTGCATGCGTTCATTGAGTTCATGCAAGTTTTTGGCAGCATAATATCCCTCTGCAATCATTTTCATTTCTAGCTGAGCCGCTTGAACCGTATAGCCTTTGCCAATCATATTGCCAAAGGTTCTATTCCTACTATGCACAGAATATCCTGTAACCAATAAATCGCCGAGGTAAGCAGAATGGTTTATCTTTCTATCGGTGTCGGTGATATTGCGTAAGAAGCGTTTCATTTCTCTGATGCTATTGCTCATGAGTACTGCTTGAAAATTATCTCCATAACCCAAGCCGTGACAAATACCTGCCGCCACTGCATAAATATTCTTTAATACCGCACCATATTCTGTGCCACGCACATCGCTAGAAACCACAGTGCGTATGTAATGATTATCTAACAAGGAGGCAAAAGCCCTGGCTACTTCCTGACCCGAACCTGCAATGGTTAAATAGGATAATTTCTCGTTGGCAACCTCTTCTGCATGACAAGGACCAGAGATAACCAAAATATCTTTTTCGCTGATTCCATAATGATCGATAAAATAATCGCCCACAATTTGTTTGGTAGATGGCACCAAACCTTTGATAGCACTTACGATGGTTTTACCTTGAAACAGGCTTTTATCACAAGCACTCAAACTAGCCTCCAAAAATGCTGCAGGAATGGCAATCACCAACACATCTGCACTGCTAATTACCTCAACCAAATTGGCACTTACATCTACCTGTTCCGGATGAATTTCAATGGAGCTAATATAATCTGGGTTGTGCCTGTGTTGCCTCATGTAAGCAGCCTTTTCTTCGCTCCTCACCCACCAGCTTAAAGATTGCAAGCCAGATTTTCCTGAAGCTTTATTATCAGATAAAATTTTAACCAGCGCAGTTGCCCAACTGCCGCCACCAATAACAGCCACACGTTTCAGGTTCATCATATGCAAACAAATTACGGATGCAATTTACGTTTTCAGTGTAAATAAAAAAGTTGCCTTTAAAATGTAGGTGTCGTTCAAACAAAAATTCGTCTGCTGGCGCATCATGTGATGCAAGCTCCCTTCGGTCGCGATGCATACGTCACGGCTGAAGCTGTGACTGTTGCAGGGGTGCATATGATGCCTTTGTGGTTTTGGTACAACATTCTCTTAGGAGACTGTCCTCCCTTTGGTCGGAAGCGTGGTTTGTAGGTAGGAGCAAATGCATCAGGCGGCTTTGCCGCATCTGAATTTCATTCATAAGATTCTATGAGTTAAACATAACTTGGAGCAGCAAAGCTGCCCTTTGCATTTGCAATTTCCTCGAATTTAATCTTAAGACATATTCCAAAGGTGCCAACAGCACCCAACGCATTTGAACCACCTCCAAAAACAGCGACCTCCGCTAAAAGCGGAGCAGCCGAGTCCAGAAAATTAAGGTGCCACCCTAAAGGCATCCTATGCAACATTGTCCACCGTAGCTTTAGCGGAGGTGGACTGCAACAGCGAATGCCGCGGGCATGAGCGTATGCATCGTACCGTCCCAAACGCAGCGCTAGCGAAGTTTGGCGTCGGTACTTGCATCACATGCAACGCCAGAGTGGAATCATCCATTGAACGAGTCTTCCTTAGGAAGAAAATCTCCCAACGCTAGGGTGATTTCATTCATTGAACGCTTTTTCGTGTAAGCGTGTTTACCGATAGTTT
>CAILJQ010000213.1 GCA_903834625.1 uncultured Bacteroidota bacterium | reverse complement strand
GCTCCATTTGTTTCAAAATCAAAATCTCAATCAAAAGAAAGAGTAACGGAAGAGGCATTAAATGTTGGTGAAGCAGTAAGGCTAAACCGATTTATTTCTAATGCAGGTGTTTGCTCAAGAAGAGAGGCCGATGAATTGATAGGCGCAGGTTTGGTAAGCATTAACGGTGAAATTGTTACAGAGCTTGGCACTAAAGTAAAGGCTGGAGATGTGGTTAGGTTTAATGGAGAAAAATTAACAGTTGAAGCAAAAGTATATATTCTACTGAACAAGCCGAAGGACGCTATTACCACAGCAGATGATCCAGAAGGAAGGAATACTGTAATGGACATTTTTGACGGTAAAATGAAGGAGCGCATCTTTCCTGTGGGAAGATTAGACAGAAACACCACTGGAGTTTTAATATTAACAAATGATGGAGAGTTAGCCCAAAGGTTAATGCATCCTAAATACGAAATAAATAAAGTTTATAAGGCTACTTTAAATAAAAATCTTAAACCAGCAGATTTGTGGGCCTTATCAAATGGGGTAGAGTTGGAAGATGGTTTTATTAAGCCAGATGCCATTGCACAGTCTGACGCTAAAAACAAGAATGTGGTTGGAATTGAAATCCATAGTGGAAGAAATAGGATCATCCATAGAATGTTTGAAAGCTTAGGATATACAGTAGAAAAGTTAGACAGGGTTTTATATGCAGGTTTGGAAAAAGGCGTATTGAAGCGCGGAGAATGGCGCGAACTCAATGAAAAGGAGTTAAAAACGCTTAAAAGATCTGTGCATTTGAAATAAAATTCAAAGCCTGTTAATTGATAAAAAAAATAAACTAATTTCGCATCACTAATTCATTAAAAAATGAACTTTACTTTGTTATTTATCGGCAATTTGGGCGGAGGAGAATGGTTGATTATTCTACTTGCGCTTGTGTTTTTATTTGGAGGAAAAAAAATCCCTGAACTTATGCGTGGAATTGGGCAAGGCGTTAGAGAATTTAACGATGCCAAGAAAAACGTGAAAGACCAAATAGAAGAGGGCATGAAAAATAAAGACCAAGAACCTAAATAATTGCTTTCGATTCTTTCATGACCTACACTAGCTTATCCCAAATTCAATCTGATCTTCAATTGGGCAAAACAACTTTGCCCCAGTTGGTTGATTTTTACCTTGAAAACATCGAGAAAAACAAGCACCTAAATGCATTTTTAGAAGTTTATTCTGAGGAGGCTAAGGAGAGAGCTTTGCTTGTTTCTCAAAAGGTTTCTGAAGGTAAGGCTGGACTTTTGGCGGGAATGGTTATTGGGCTAAAAGACAATATTTGCTATAAAGGCCATGCGGTATCTGCTTCTTCAAAAATTTTGGAAGGCTTTACTTCAATTTATTCCTCCACTGTGGTGGAACGCCTTTTGGCAGAAGATGCAATTATCATTGGTAGGCTTAATTGCGACGAATTTGCCATGGGAGCATCTAATGAAAATTCAGCATTTGGACCGGTTTTGAATCATGCAGACCCTACAAGAGTTTCTGGAGGTTCATCTGGTGGAGCGGCCGTGGCTGTTCAAGCAAACATGTGTTTGGCTAGTTTGGGTAGTGATACGGGAGGAAGCATTCGTCAGCCTGCGTCATTTTGTGGTTTATATGGGTATAAGCCCACCTACGGCAAGGTTTCACGTTGGGGCTTAATTGCCTATGCGTCCTCGTTTGATATTATTGGTCCTATTACCAACAATGTGGAAGACATGCAGCTTATCATGCAGGTAATTGGTGGAGCTGATGAACATGATGCAACTGCAGCACAAATAGCACAAGAGAATTACCTAGAAAAGAAAATTGGTTCAAGCCAATTGAGGTTTGCTTACATTAAAGAAACTTTGGAAACGGAAGGTGTTGAGCCTGAGGTTAAATTGGCCACAGAGAAATATTTACAAAAACTGAAGGACGCAGGTCATTCTGTTGAACCTATTAGTTTTGATTTATTGCCTTATTTAATACCAGTTTATTATACTTTAACCACGGCCGAGGCTTCCTCTAATTTATCGAGGTTTGCTGGAATGCATTATGGATACAGGAGTTCGGCTGCTAATGACTTAGAAAGCACCATTAAAAAATCTCGTTCAGAGGGTTTTGGTCCAGAAGTAAAGCGACGTATTATGTTGGGTACTTTTGTATTGTCTGCGGGTTATTATGATGCGTATTATAGCAAGGCACAAAAGGTAAGGAAGTTGGTTCAGGAACGAACCAAAGAACTATTTAAAGACTTTGACTTTATTGTGTCTCCTACCTCACCTACCGTGGCATTTAAAATGGGTGAAAAAGCAGATAACCCAATAGCGATGTATTTGGCAGACATTTTCACCGTTCATGCAAATATTGCTGGTGTTCCTGCGTTAAGCATTCCAAATGGAAAAGATTCAAATGGAATGCCTATAGGCCTGCAAATTATGGCTAATATGCATGAGGATGCACGGTTATTGGCACTAGCAAAAGAGCTTGCCTAGTGTTTTACTTTAAGGCCAAACGGGCCTTTTTCATGTTTAAATCTTAATTTCTTTCTAGTGGTTTTACGGCCCTTGGGCCTAATTTGCGTATTATGTTGGGTAAAATAAAAAGATGTTTATGGCTTGTTGTGATGATATGCGCAGTAGCCAGCGTTCGAGCGGGTGTTGATGAATTATACCAAAGTAGGTTGGCCGCGCTAAAAAGTGGGATTGATTTGGCCTACCACCCATCTGTAAAACCATTTATTGAAGAATACCTTAATAACCCAGAAAAGACAAGGGATTTAATTGCACGAAGCAAATATTATTTTCCCATGTTAGAGAAAAGCCTAAAGGCAAAGGGGCAGCCTGTTGATTTAAAGTATTTGGCAGCAACTGCTTCCATGTTAGACCCCGGAGCAGTTAATGGAGCAGGGGCCTGCGGCATTTGGATGATGACCTACCCTGTAAGTAAAATGTATAAACTTAAGGTGAATACATATATTGATGAGCGAAGAGACCCGAATAAATCAAGTATGGTTGCGGCGCAACACTTTAAAGATTTGTATAGTATTTACAAGAGTTGGCCATTGGCAATTGCGAGTTATGGTTGTTCTCCTGTTACACTAAACAAGTGCATTCACATAAGTAATAACAGTCTATATTTTTGGGATATATACCCGCATATGCCCTCATTTTGTAAGGATTTATTTCCAAGGGTAATTGCAACTGCATATATTTTAAATTACTACAAGGAACACGGTATTTCTGGGGCTGAACCAAAGTTTGAAACCGAAACAGATAGTCTTTTGGTTAATAAGTGGCTTTCGTTTCAGCAAATTTCTTCAGTTATTGGTGTAAGCGTAGAGGAATTGAGAGAGCTGAACCCGATTTTTAGAAAAGACATTATTCCTTTTAACATAGAAGGATATTATGTGAGGGTGCCTAAAAGCAAATCAAAGAATTTTGTATTTTTAAAAGATTCGGTATACAGGCCCATTAATCCTAATGATTTTATGGCCGACCCCATTCAAAAAATGCAAGAGGCAATTGTAGATAGTGTAGCTGGGGTAAAGAAGTCGCCGCAAAACACCAAGTTTACCAAAAAGAAGGTTATTTATACAGTTAAGAAAGGCGACAACATAGGGGATATAGCAGATTGGTTTGATGTGAGTGCAGGTGATATTAAGTCGTGGAATAAACTCAAGAAGAACCAAGTGAAATATGGCCAGAAGCTGACCATTTGGGTGGAAGGGAATAAGATTGGCTATTATAAGAAGATCAATAAAATGACTACTTCTCAAAAGAAGAAGATCAAAAAGAAAGATTAAAGCCAACAAAAAAGCCGTTACGAAAATCGCAACGGCTTTTTTTTGAGTTCTTAGTTAAACAATATTAATAAGATCTTCTGTCTCCTCTGTCGTTGTTAAAAGACCTTCTTTCGCGGTTGGGTCTTTCTTCGCGTGGACGAGCTTCGTTAACGGTAATGTTTCTGTCTTTAAAAGACTGACCGTTTAGAGAGTTGATTGCGCTTTGTGCACCGGCGTTATCCGGCATTTCAACAAAACCAAATCCTTTGCTACGGCCAGTGAACTTGTCATTAACGATGTTAATGCTGCTTACTTCGCCGAATTGTGAAAACAGGCCGCGCAACTCTTCTTCCGTTGTGCTCCAGTTTAAATTTCCAATGTAGATGTTCATGAATAAAATAATATGAAATTCAAAGATAGACTTTGCTAGCTCATTTCCAAGCGTTATGCACCAGAATTCCACAAAAGTTGCGGAATTCGCAATAAATTATTTATGAAGCACTTAGATTATCTTCTTTTTACGAGAACATAAACCAGGTCTTGTATACGCGTTCTAATATTCATTTGAGCAAGTTGGTTGTTCTCTGCAGAAGGATTCACTCTGTTAGAAAGGAAGACATACACCAGCTTGTTTTTTGGGTCGGCCCAAGCACATGTACCCGTAAAACCAGTATGGCCAAACGCTAATGGGGAGCAATATTTACCGGTTGGAGAGGGTTTGAGGGGATTGGTTTCTGGTTTATCAAAACCAAGACCGCGCCTTGATTTCTTGTTTTGTTTGTGTGTGAAGAGATCAATGGTTGAAGCCTTCAGAACACGCACATTACCATAGGTACCGCCATTCACTAACATTTGCATAATAACAGCAACATCATTTGCATTTGAGAACAATCCGGCATGTCCACTAACGCCTCCAAGTAAAGCAGCCGCAGGGTCGTGTACATAACCCAATACCATTTGTTTTCTAAACTCTGCATCTACCTCGGTAGGAGCAATGATAGCTTTATTTATGCCCTTTTGAATTGGATTGAAGCAGATTGTTCCAAGAGCAAGTGGCGTATAAAAGTTCTCTTGTAAAAAGGCTTCAAAGGTTTGATTGCTTACATTTTCTACAAGTTTTCTGAGTAGAATAAACCCAAGGTCGCTATATAGGTATTCGCCAAAAACCTTCATTTCAATAGAAGCAATGGCTTTGAACATTTCTTGTTCATATACCTTATCTATCCAAAGTGAGTCTGCTACTTGAAGTGAATGTCTGTTTGTTTTAACCATACTGAACCAAGTGGTATCAGGAAGATTTTTAGATAGCAAAGCTTTATAAAACGGAACGAATGCAGGAAACCCTGCTTGATGTAACAATACATCTTTAATCGTAATTTTTTCTTTGGTAGTACCTCTTAGGAAAGGAAGGTAAAGCCCGAGCTTATCATTTAAACCAATGGCCTTATCTTCGTACAATTTCATGATGGCCAAGGTGGTGCCCAACATTTTGGTAAGTGAGGCAACATCATATAAATGGTAGTTTTGTACCTCAGGGGCTAAGGAATCGTAACTCAATTTTCCAAAGGTTTTGTTATAAATAACTTTTCCATCTTGGGCAACAAATACTTGGCAACCCGGAAATGCCTTAGCCTTTAATCCTTCAGCTACAATAGAGTCAATTTGAGAGAGAGGACCATGTTCAATGCCAACTTCTTCAGACATTACATACTCAAATCTAGGCAGGGGTGTTGTTTTTATTCCTGAAGCCAAAGGGAAATTTGGCCCTACAGAGACAGGCATTTTACCTTGTGTTCCGTAAGCCCCCATCAATGCTTGCGCGGCTAAGTTATTATACAAGGGTAGGTCTTCATATGCGAGTATTACGTTTCTCGCCTTTGTGAAGTGCTGCAGGATATAGGGGTTGCCGTGATTTACCAAAATACATTTTCTATCCATTAATAAGCGATTGATAAATTGAATTTCTAATTGGGTCAAACCTAATTTTCTGCTTACAAAACGACTTGTACTATGTAGGCTAATGATTACCAAGTTGTATCTCTGTAGGATGGCGAAAACACTATCAAAAGCGGCTTGACTCTCATTTTTGTCAATTGAATAATAATCTGCCTTAAGGTAATTATTCAATGTTTGTTGAAAAACAGTAAAGAGATTGTTACCCACAGAAACACTAGCAATCTTATAGCTAGCAGGGTTTTCGATTGGAATAATATTGTCTTGGTTTTTAACCACAACTATTCCGTTTTTCACTGCTTTTTTGATGAGCAATTCAGTAGAACAGCAATTTAAATCATCATATAAATCCTCAAGTTTCACGGGTTGGTAATGGTTCAGGCCGACCCAATTTTTTGTAATCAATATTTTTTTGCAGGCCATATTGATGTCTTCTTCACTGATCAAGCCATTTTTCATGTATTCCTTGATCCAGAAGATGCTTTGAGGAACATCTTCAACGAAAAGTAGAAGTTCGTTACCTGCCGCCAAAGCCTTAGCGCTTACCTCACCAGGAGCGGCGTAATTGGCAACTCCTTTCATGTTAAGTCCGTCTGTAACAATTAAGCCTTCGAAGCCAAGCTCTTCTCTGAGAAGTTTTTTAACAGCTATTGGAGAAATGGAGCTTGCGGTATTGTTGGTGGTATCAATGGCAGGTACAAAAAGATGGCCCACCATAACGCCTCCCACATCGTTTTTGATTAATTCTTTGAATGGATATAACTCAAGTGAATCCAATCTTTTTCTTGAGGCATTTATTACTGGTAGGGCATGATGGGAATCTGACTCTGTATCTCCGTGGCCAGGGAAATGTTTGGCAGTTGCTAAAACATGTAATTGTTGCATACCTGTAGCATACGCAATACCGTGGCGGGCAACCACATATTTATTTTCACCAAAACTTCGGTCGTTTATTACAGGATTTGCTGCATTATTATTGATGTCGACATCGGGAGCAAAATTTACATGTATACCCAATCGGATACATTGTTTGGCAATTTCACGCCCCATTTCTTCGGTTATTTCAACATTATCTGCGCCCCCTAAAACCATCTGCCGAGGAAAAACAGGAGTGCTATCTAGGCGCATGCTAAGGCCCCATTCTCCATCAATGCTTACAAGCAGAGGAACTTTTGAGGCGGCTTGGTATTTGTTTGTAAGAATAGCTTGTTTGTAGGGTGTTCCCTTCATAAACATGACCCCGCCTATTTTGCAATCTTTGATCAATCGCTCTAATTCGTTTAGGTAACTGCTATCTCTTTGTGTCCAAACAGCCACGGTCATTAGTTGTGCTATTTTTTCGTCGAGTGTGAGAGTGGTTAGGACAGAATCTGCCCAAGGCCATGATTTTTCCCAATTTATCGCATGGCTCTGTGCAGCAATATTTTTTGCTAGAATTAGGAAAACGCTTAGAAGTAAGACTAGGTTCTTAGGTTTCAACATAACTAACTACAAAAAAGCGCATTTGAGCGCACAATAACATTGTATAAACGGATAACTTATTAACCTTGTTATGGTTGAAAGTTCTCCACAGTATGAAAAGTATGGCAAAAAATAGGGTGATTTGTATGTGCAATGACAGACAAAATCAAGCTACTACCCGATCATGTTGCCAGCCAAATTGCAGCGGGAGAGGTTATTCAAAGGCCAGCTTCGGTTGTGAAGGAGCTGTTGGATAACTCTATAGACGCAGGAAGTACAGAAATTACCCTTGTTGTGAAAGATGCCGGCAAAACGCTTGTTCAGGTAATTGATAATGGCATAGGGATGAGCCCAACTGATTCACGAATGAGTTGGGAAAGACACGCAACCTCTAAGATTTCTCAAACCGAAGATATTTTTAAAATAAATACCATGGGTTTTAGAGGTGAGGCATTGGCAAGTATTGCCTCCGTAGCTGAGGTGGAAATGAAAACTAAAAGAGAAGAGGATGATTTAGGCACATTGATTCTTGTTGAGGGGTCGAAGGTAAAAAAGCAAGAAGCCACAGCCGCCCTCAGAGGAACCACTATTTCGGTTAAAAATTTATTCTTCAATATTCCAGCTAGGAGGAACTTTTTAAAGTCGAACCCTGTTGAATGGAAACACATTGTAGAAGAGTTTAACCGAGCGGCTTTGAGCAACCCAGAGATAAGGTTTTGTTTATACCATAATGATCAGTTGGAACTTGAATATGATGTGGCAGATTTGAAGAACAGGGTGGTAGATGTGTTGTCTGATAAGGCGCAAGAAAGCCTCATTGAGGTTGATGAACAAACGAGCATTATTCATTTAAAAGGGTTTTTGGTTAAGCCTGAGTTTTCAAAGAGAATAAGAGGCGAGCAATATTTTTTTGTAAACAGAAGATTTTTCCGTGACAATTATTTGAACCATGCCGTTAACAATGCTTTTGAGGGAACAATAGGGAAAGAGCAGTTTCCTGGCTATGTTATTTTTATTGAGATAGATCCTTCAGCAATAGACATAAACATTCATCCAACAAAGGCAGAGGTGAAGTTTGAGGACGAGCGAAATGTATATCAAATACTGAGGGCGGTAGTAAGAAAGGCGTTAGGAGGATATGTACACAGTCCGGATGAGGGTAATTTTGATGACAATAGATTCATTCATTTAGATTTAAGTCAGAATGGAAATAGGGTCAACCCTGAGACTGAAAGCCAAGCAACAATTGGCAAACCAGATTGGGGAGGAATAAAAGAAACCTACCAAAATCATAGAAATTTAAACGTAAAGAATTGGGAAAATTTATTTCCTGCACAACCTAAAAATATACCAGCTGAACTTAATTTAGAGCCAGAAAGAAAAACAACCAATTCTGAAGAATTGGCTGACACACGGGTGTTTTTTCAGTTGAATAATCAGTACATCTTAACTCCCATAAAAAGTGGGTTGATGTTGATTCATCAGCAAGCAGCCCACGAGCGCATTTTATATGAAAAGTATTTGTATGCATTAGAAAATAATCCAATTGCGAGTCAACAATTATTGTTTCCAAGAGTGGTGCAACTTCAAGCTGGAGACGAGCAAATATTGGAAGAGATTTTACCTGAAATGGGCGCCTTAGGTTTTACGGTGAATGCCTTTGGAAAAAATGCATTTGTTATTAATGGCCTACCAACAGAATTGCACTTAGAAAATGAGCAATCACTGCTAGCTGAAATTATTGAGAGCTATAAATTTGTAAAACAAAACGACCAAAACAAGCACAGAAATGTGGCCAAAACGCTTGCAAAAAAAGCATCTATTAAAGCCGGAACGCGCCTGAAAACAGAGGAGATGAATAAATTAGTTGATGAGTTATTTGCTTGCTCTGAGCCTCAGTTTTCGCCAGATGGTAAGCCATGTGTGAGCAAACTTACCCTTCAAGACATTTCAAAAATGTTTTGATAGGCATCCAAATTATTGGTAAGAACACCAAAAATGAAAAATTAAGGTTTATTTTGCCTTAACAATGTACCAGAAATACAAACCCTCCAACTTTTCGAGCTTTCCTCCTGTGGTAAAGAATTTAATGATCATTAATGGTCTTTGTTTTCTTGCCCATATTGTTTTGAAAGGGCGCGGCCTTTATGATTTGAATATGCATTTGGGGCTATATTATCCAGAGTCAAGCTATTTCAGACCTTTTCAAATTATCACAAATGTATTTATGCATGCAGATTTCATGCATTTGTTTTTTAATATGTTTGGCCTTTGGATGTTTGGAAGCAAGTTAGAAAACTATTGGGGCCCTAAAAGGTTTTTTATCTATTATTTTGTTACTGCATTTGGCGCATCTGCTTTGCATTTGGGTGTGAACGCTGCAGAGATTTTTCAATTTAAACAAGCAGCAGCAGCATTTTTTAATAATGCCAATTACGATTCTTTTTATCAAATAATTCAAAGCGATAATAGGCTTGCAAACAGCTCTGAAATGGCAGATTTTCTTATTAATTGGAAAGAAGATTTACCCAATACTGGGGCTTATCTTGATGAGGCAAAACGCATTGTTGAGCTGATGCTTCAAGGTAAATTGAATGGCGTTATTATTGGCGCAAGTGGGGCTGTTTATGGCTTATTACTTGGCTTTGGTATGCTGTTTCCAAATACTGAAATCATTCTGTTGTTTTTCCCATTTCCTATTAAGGCAAAATACTTTGTGGTAATTTTTGGTCTCATAGAGTTATATGAGGGATTACAAAACAATCCATCAGACAATGTGGCTCATTTTGCCCATTTAGGCGGCATGTTGTTTGGCTTTGTTCTTATAAAAATTTGGAATAAGACCAACCGCAATCAATTTTATTAAAATATGTTAGTTAGGATGAAGCGTTTTAAATTGGCGTTTATTTGCGCCTTTTTGTTTACTTCTATGCAATCATTTGCTCAGTCAGATTCTCTTATCATTCGGCAGATGTTTAATCAAATAGTTAGCAACGGCCTTTGCTATTCTAGGTTAGATTATTTAAGTAATCAAATAGGCGGAAGACTGAGTGGGTCTCCTGAGGCTGCACGTGCGGTTCAGTATACTTTTGATCAGTTGAAAAGCGAGGGTTTTGATTCAGTGTGGCTTCAAGAAGTAATGGTGCCGCATTGGGTTCGAGGCGAAAAAGAAAAAGGGTATATTGTTAGCAATGGCAAGAAACATGAGGTAGCGATATGTGCTTTGGGAAACTCAATAGGCACAGGAAAATCTGGCATTAAGGGCAAGGTTATTGAAGTAAAGAATTTTGATGAACTCAAAAAACTAGGTAAGGAGAAGGTGGAGGGAAAAATTGTATTTTACAATAGGCCAATGAACCCACTTTTTATAAGAACATTTGAAGCATATAGTGATGCCGTTGACCAAAGAGCTGCAGGTGCAATAGAGGCGGCGAAATATGGTGCCATTGCTGTGGTTGTAAGGTCGATGGCAAGTAATGTTGACCCTTATCCTCATACTGGGGCAATGAGATATCAAGATGGGGTGAGACAAATTCCAGCATGTGCTATTAGTACTTTACATGCAGAGCTATTAAGCAAACAATTGGTTCAGAACAACGACTTGGAGTTCTTTTTTAAACAAACATGTGAAATGTTGCCAGAAGCTCTTTCTTATAATGTTATTGCCCAAATAAATGGGACTGAAAGGCCCGATGAAATTATTGTGGTAGGCGGACATTTAGATGCATGGGATAATGGAGATGGTGCGCATGATGATGGATCGGGTGTGGTTCAAAGTATGGAGGTGCTGCATACCTTTAAAACACTTGGGTTGAAACCAAAAAGAACCATACGTTGTGTATTGTTTATGAATGAGGAGAATGGATTAAGAGGAGGAGTTACCTATGCTAAAGTTGCGAAAGAAAAATCTGAAAAACACCTTGCGGCTATTGAAACGGATGCTGGTGGTTTTACCCCTAGGTCTTTTTCAGCTAGTGCAAATCCAGAAGTATTAGGTAGGATGAAACAGTGGGAGCCATTATTAAAACAATATGGTATTGAAGAAATAACTGCAGGCGGGGGCGGAGCAGATATTGGACCTTTAAAACCTCAAGGGACTGTTTTGATAGGGTATGGTCCAGATTCGCAACGATATTTTGATTTACATCATTCTGGTGAAGACACCTTTGATAAGGTGAGCAAGCGTGAATTAGAATTTGGTGCTGCTACCATATCTGGACTCATTTGGTTAATTAGTGAATATGGATTATGATAGAAAATACAACTAAACCGCCTATTTATTCTAAATGGGCCATACTAGGATTTTGCATGTTTTTTAGTCCAATATTTGGAGGCGTTCTGTTACGTCAGAATTTAGTGGATATTGGCAAAAGAAAGGAGGCCATTCTTGTTCTACCTATATCAGTAATTATGGCCATTTTTGCTGCTATAATTGCTAGTATGCCTTTTGGTGGATTTGGTGTTACCGCAGTTGTAAATTTCATTCAAGGAGCCCTTTTAGTTGAGGTGTATTTTAGAAGGCATTTTCAAGATGAGGAAGAATATCCTAAAAAGAGAATTGCAAAGCCTTTTGCTATTTCAATGCTCATTGTTCTTGTGCTAACCATTCTGTTAATTCTCACGGGCGGGGCATTGCCTAATAAAGTATAATAGACGCTTTTTCACAACTGTTGTTAACTCTATTTGGGCAGAAACAGAATTCAAATAATTTTGTATCATGGTGTCGACCCTTTTTTTGTCTGTAATTATTGGCTATTTTCTGGTGTTATTGGGTGTTGCTTATTACACGTCAAAGAACGCCACTAACGAATCATTTTTCATTGGAAATAAAAGTAGTCATTGGGCCTTGGTTGCCTTTGGCATGATTGGCACCTCTCTTTCAGGCGTTACTTTTGTATCTGTACCAGGAACGGTTGAGCTGGCTAAATTTGGTTACTTTCAGGTAGTATTGGGTTATTTCATTGGCTATTTTGTAGTGGCATTTGTGTTATTGCCACTTTATTACAAATTAAAATTAACTTCTATTTACGATTATTTAGGGCAGCGTTTTGGCAATTTTTCATACAAAACTGGCGCACTTTTTTTTATTCTTTCTCGAACCTTGGGTGCAACGTTGAGACTATATTTGGTTATAAATGTATTACAGGTGTTTGTTTTAGACCAGTTAGGAATGAACTTTCACCTAACCACTCTCATTATTTTATGTATGATTTTGTTGTATACCTTCAAAGGGGGCGTTAAAACCATTGTTTGGACGGACACATTGCAAACATTTTTTATGTTATTGGCGTTGGTTGTTTGTGTATTTTATATCATCAATGATTTAGGTATGAGTTTTTCAGAAACGCTTACAAGTTTGAAAAGCAGTGGGCATCTGTCTATCTTTCATACAGACATAATGGATAAGAAACACTTCCTAAAACAAATAATAGGCGGAGCCTTTATAACCATAGCCATGACAGGTTTGGACCAAGAGATGATGCAGAAAAATATTAGTGTGAAAACTTTAGGTGGCGCACAAAAAAACATGGTACTTTTTAGTAGTGTTATGGTATTGGTGAATTTCTTGTTTTTATTTTTAGGTGGGGTGTTGTTTTTATATGCCAGTACACATGGCATTTTGGTTAAAGGTGATGATTTATTTCCTACTATAGCATTGAATTATTTGCCTGTAGGCATTTCGTTGATTTTCATCATTGGCCTAATATCTGCCTTGTTTCCTTCTGCAGATGGAGCCATAACTGCATTAACCTCTTCCTTTTGTATTGATATCATAGGTATGCAAAAAAGACCAGATTGGTCGGTGGAGAAACGTGAGCGAGTGAGAAAGATAGTCCATTTAAGTTTTGCCTTACTTTTTTTGGTGATGGTATATTATTTCAAGGAGTTAAACAATAAATCAATCATTGGAATTTTACTTGATATTGCTGGATATACGTATGGTCCGC
Organism: uncultured Bacteroidota bacterium; assembly: GCA_903834625.1. GTDB lineage: Bacteria > Bacteroidota > Bacteroidia > UKL13-3 > UKL13-3 > B1. Next base: position 2,392 of record CAILJQ010000213.1, on the reverse strand, counting down.
TGCTTGGTTTATTTGCTTTTGGAATTTTAAGTAAACATAAAATAAAAGACCGTTTGGCTCCCATTGTTTGTATTGTTGCACCGGTCTTATGTTATTTGTTTCAAAATTATGTTCCAAGTTATTTGGGCTGGAAATATCAAATAGGAATTGAGCTTTTATTGATCAATGGGTTACTCACCTTTGTAGGATTGTGGCTTATAAAGGAGAATTTGAAACAAGGTGTTTAACTGCGCATAAGTCAAGATTAATTATGGCGGTACACCCTTTGTTTCTGAAAATTGCAGGCGGAGAGTCTGAAGTATTAGACTTTAAAAAAACCATTTCTTCGGCTAGTAAGATTGCAAAAACTTTAAGTGCCTTTGCGAACCACAAAGGAGGAACCTTGTTAATTGGAGTAAATGATAACAAGACAATTTCTGGAGTACGCAGTGAAGACGAAAGGTATATGCTTGATTTAGCCGCACAGTTTTATGTTAAACCAGAGATTACCCTAGAAATAATAGAATGGGAGTTTGGCGATAAATCAGTTTTGGAGGCAAAAATTCCGGAAGGAAAGGACAAACCCTATTATGCAAAAGACGAAGAAGGGAATTGGTGGGTACATATTCGCGTAAAAGATCAATCATTGTTGGCTAGTAAAATTGTGGTTGATGTGTTGAAACGAAATAGCGGTAAGGGCACTAATATCATTCGTTTTACCGACCATGAGAAAGATGTTTTAAAGTTCATGGAGAAGCAGCAAAAGGTGAATTTGAAAGAGATTTGTAAGTTATTAAATATTTCGAGATGGAGGGCTCAGAAAATGCTCGTTTCACTTATTAGTGCAGGGGTTGTGCGCTCTCACACCACAGAAAAAACAGAGTTTTATACCCTAAGTTAAGTGAAGATTTCGTTTAAAGGATAAATTTAGAAAGAAAGGCACTTATTTTGTGATGAAATAATTATGAAGAGAATAACCCTTATTTGTTTTGTGTGGATGTTGCTATCTATACCCTCGTTTGCACAGCAACCCCAGGCCAACCCTAAGAATATTGAGATTGCCCAGCGTTTCATTTACTTTTTAGATAATGGATTTGAAAAAATAGATTTATTAAAGGTTGGAACCATTGATAAGTCGTTTTTTAACTTTGGAAACGTCCAATTGATTATTTACGACAAGAACGACAAAACCAAAAAGAACGTTTTAAATACGTTCACATTGATTATTGAGCCTAACGACCCTAAAATTCAAAACAAAGTTTTTCAAATGCCGTCCTCGTTTTTTACAAGTGGAAGTAAACAATATATAACCCTGTTAAATTCCCAAAGTAAAATAACATTTGCAGAGGTTAAATTAAATGTAACATTGCCCCAAGCTGTTCAGCAGGCACCTGGGTCGAAACACAGCTTAGCGCCAGGCATGTTACCAATTGCATTTTTCTTATACATAAAATAGGGTAATTGAATTTGATGCCTTAATTTTGTGCATCAAAATTAAATACCATGAAAGTAGGTGTAGTCATATTCCCAGGTTCCAATTGCGATCAAGACGCTATTTATGCTTTCCAAAATCAATTTGGATGCGAAACAGTTGCCTTATGGCATAAAGACACCGATTTACAAGGCGTTGACTTAGTTTTTCTTCCAGGTGGATTTAGTTATGGTGATTATTTGAGAAGTGGCGCCATTGCTCGATTCTCTCCAATTATGCAAAACGTAATTGAATTTGCCTCAAAAGGCGGTTTGGTTTGGGGCGTTTGTAATGGATTTCAAATTTTGTGTGAAAGCCATTTATTACCTGGTGCATTGTTGCATAATGATAACCAGAAATTTAATTGCAAAAACGTTTTTATTAAGCCGAAAACAAAAGCATCACTTATTACCTCTGATTTAGATCTTCAAAAGGCGTATAAAATTCCAGTTGCTCACGGTGAGGGCAGGTTTTATTGTGATGAATCTACATTAGATACTCTTGTTAAAAACGATCAAATTCTTTTTACCTATTGTGATGAATCTGGGGTTGAAACCAAAGAGTCCAATCCAAATGGAGCTTTAAACAATATTGCGGGTATATGCAATGCAGGAAGGAACGTATTTGGTATGATGCCGCATCCTGAAAGGGTAATTGATGCAGATTTGTATAATATGGATGGTCGCGGATTGTTTGAGAGCTTGTTAAAATCGGTTCAAACCGCTTAATCAAAAAGCGCATATCTAAATTCTATTTTAAATAGGCTTTTTAATGGGCGTTCAGCCCCATTCTTTTTGGTCCCGAAAATGGCTACCTTCGAATTGTGTTGCTCCTAATAAAAAAATCTACTTGGTTTTGGATCCTTTTGTTTTTTGGGCTTCTATGGAATGTATTTTTATTCCTTTCCTGCTATAAATACGGCATTGGGCTGAGCGCAGACTC
>CAILJQ010000212.1 GCA_903834625.1 uncultured Bacteroidota bacterium | reverse complement strand
GGTTGAGTTTGAAGGGCGTCCTTTTTTAATCTCTCCATTTTTTCTTTTTAACTATTACTATAATGATATAAACTTGAATTCATTGGTGCTTTCATTTAGTATGCTCTCCTATTTGTTCTTCCTTAATTATTTACAGTCTGGGAAATCATCTTCCTTATGGCTTTTTGCTATTTGTTTATTTATAAATACCTGGTCTTCGTTTTTCGTCATTTCCATTTATCCTGTTTTCTTTTTGCATATGTTATTAGACAGCAGATTTACCAGAGCGGAAAGAATCAAAAAAGTCACTCAGCTCTTTGTAGTTTCTTTTGTGATATTGATGAGCATAGTTTTATACTATTACATGTTACCAGGAGCTTTGGAAAAAGCAGTGTCTAGAGTGGGTGAACGTATTACTGGATTAGAGGATATTGAGAATTACGAAGAAAAAGGTAGCATTCCCTTATCAGATTTTATTTCAAAATTGGTGATCAGATTGGTTTCTCATTATACACCAATTGCCTTTATTCTATCATTGCTTGGGTTATTTGTGGCATTCAGAAAAGTACTCACGGATTTGATTCAAAAAAGGTTCTCTATTGATACGCTAAGTAACGAATTTATGTTGCTAATGTTCTTTTTAATTGGTGCACCATCAGCGTTATTGTTGTATTCAGGATCTTTTATTCATCCATATTTTACTTTCCAATGGATTCCTTTTTTTATCCTGGGTTCCTTGGTGGGCTTGAATTTTATAACAGATTTATTGCCTAAATGGAGAAAGGTTTTAGTTGCTGGAATGATTGGTTTATTCCTAGTTTTTTCTGTTCCAAGGTCATATGTAAAGGTTAGTGGGAAGTCATTAATTGATCTTCTGTTCAATGGTAAGGTGCCTAGTTGGTACAAACAAACTAGTTAAATAATATTGGAATTAATTAGCATCTATTAATCCTGATTGGATATAATTTTTCGCTAAGAATTGTAAACATGCCATTCTTACAAATCAAATGCTGAAATACACACTAAATAGGTAGTTTGATTTGAATGAAAGGTCAAATGATGAAAAATAAAAAATTATAATTTATGAATATAGCTATTGTTACTGGAAGTAGCGGATTAATTGGGGGCGAATCCGTTGAGTTTTTTACGAAAAAGTTTGATTTAGTTGTTGGTATCGACAACAATTTGAGGTCTTATTTTTTTGGAGCGGATGGCTCTACCATTTGGAATAAAAATAGATTAGAAGAAAAATATCCAAACTTTAAATCCTATGATATTGATATCAGAGATTATGCAGGTTTAGAGAAGGTGTTTTTGGAATTTGGAAAAGATATCAAATTAATTGTTCATGCTGCTGCACAACCAAGTCATGATTGGGCTGCAAAAGAACCATTAACAGATTTTGGAGTAAACGCTACCGGAACATTAAACATGCTTGAACTAACAAGGTTGAATTGTCCTGAGGCAGTATTTGTTTTCACCTCTACTAATAAGGTATATGGCGATACACCTAATTATTTACCGTTAATAGAATTAGAAAAGAGATGGGAAATTTCTGAGGATCATGCCTTTTTTACGCACGGTATTGATGAAACAATGAGTATTGACCATACCAAACATAGTGTCTTTGGAGCAAGTAAGGTAGCTGCAGATGTGATGGTTCAAGAATATGGAAGGTATTTTGGGATGAATACGGGTGTGTTTAGAGGTGGTTGCCTTACCGGTCCAAACCACAGCGGTGCGCAATTACACGGATTCCTTGCCTACCTGATGAAATGCGCTATTACTGGAAATCATTATACCATTTTTGGGTATAAAGGAAAACAAGTTAGAGATAATATTCATAGCCATGATTTGGTAAATATGTTCTGGGAATATTACCAAAACCCGCGCCAGGGTGAAGTGTATAATGCTGGTGGTGGCAGATTTGCCAATTGCAGTATGTTGGAGGCGATAGATTGGTGTGAAAAAATAAGTGGAAAGAAATTGAGTTACAGTTATTCAGAAACCAATCGCATTGGTGATCACATATGGTATATCAGTGATGTAAACAAATTTAAGGCGCACTATCCAAATTG
>CAILJQ010000211.1 GCA_903834625.1 uncultured Bacteroidota bacterium | reverse complement strand
GCATCAAATGAACCTGAATTTGGCACAGCTATAAACATCGTACCATCCTCTTTAAGTACTCTTTTTAGAAAAAGCATACGCTCTTCTAATTTGTGTACGTGCTCCATTACATGCCATTGAGTAATTATATCAAAAGAATTGTCAGGTAATTGATAAAGTTCCTCTTCATTTACAACCTTAATGCCAAAAGTCTTGTCAACATATTCTATTGCCTCGTTGGATACATCGGCTCCAGTGCAATCGAAGGTTTTATCTTGTTTTACTCCATTCAAAAAGTAACCTAGCCCACAGCCTAAATCTAGTAATTTCCCTCCATTATGATATTCTTTAATCTGTCTGAGTTTTCTACCAATGTTGTATTTGCTTACCAGATCGTAAATGCGGTAAGTTAAACCCATATTTCCTTTATCTTGTCCGGCATGAGACACATAGTTTTTTGACTGATAATATGGGCCAATTTCTTTAAATGATGGTCTAGGATTAGTATATTGAAGCGTACAGTTTAGGCAGGCTACTACATCAAAGTTTTCACCTGATGCCACATAATCCTTGCAGCTAAATAATTTGTTTGATTTCTGATGTCCACATACAGGACAGTTTTCTAAATTTTCCACGCGGCAAATTAACAAATTATCTTCCTAAATGTACCATGAGAATAGAAACATCTGAAGGGGATATCCCACTTATCCTTGATGCTTGTCCTAGTGTTTTAGGTTTTTGCTTTTGCAACTTCTCCCTTGCTTCAAGAGAAATTGATTTTACTGTTAGAAAATCAAAGTCTAATGGGATAGCAAAATCTTCCAATCTATTCATTTTTTCTACAAGAAGCTTTTCCTTTTCTAGATAACCATCATATTTCATTAGCACCTCTGCCTGTAATAATGTTTCTTTCGTATATGTCTCAGTGAATTTGCTTACAATATCTAATTCCTTAGCCATGTCGAGCAGAGATATTTGAGGCCTACTTAATATTTGAAATAGTTTATAGTTTTGTGGGATAGGATTGGTTTCATGGTTAACAAGGAAAGGGTTTGCTTCACTAGGAGTTATAGATGTTTTGTTAAAATATTTTACCAAACTTTCTGTTTGTTCAATTTTTACATGAACAGCTTTTAAACTTTCAACGCTTGCTAAACCAATATCATGTGATTTTTCTGTAAGCCTTATATCTCCATTATCTTGTCTAAGCATAAGTCTATACTCTGCCCTCGAGGTAAACATTCTATAAGGCTCATCAGTTCCTTTATTCACTAAATCATCAATTAAAACGCCAATGTATGCCTCAGATCTGCTCAGGATAAATGGTTCTCTTTCGTTGATTTTTAGGTGTGCATTTATCCCAGCCATCAGCCCTTGACAAGCGGCCTCTTCATAACCCGTGGTGCCGTTTATTTGTCCCGCAAAGAACAGATTATCAATATTTTTAGTTTCTAAACTTAAGCTTAATTGCGTAGGTGGAAAATAATCATATTCTATGGCATATCCTGGTCTGAATATTTTTGCGTTTTCAAAACCTGGAATCAACCTTAAAGCTTTAAATTGAACATGGTCTGGCAGCGATGTCGAGAATCCGTTTACATATATCTCTACGGTATTCCATCCTTCAGGTTCAACAAAAATTTGATGCCTATCTCTTTCTGCGAACCTGTTTATTTTGTCTTCAATAGACGGGCAATATCTTGGCCCCAACCCCTGGATCCTTCCTGCATACATGGGCGAATCATCAAAGCCAGTCTTTAACACCTCATGTACATTTGTGTTGGTATAGGTAATCCAGCACGGCCTTTGGTTTTTTACAGGAGTTGTTTTGTTTGAATAGGAAAATTTTTCTGGCTCTTGGTCACCTTCTTGAACTTCCATTTTAGTATAATCAAGACTTCTTCCATCAACCCTTGGGGGTGTTCCCGTTTTCATTCTTCCAGATTCCATGCCCAATTGAATTAACTGCTCTGTTAATCCGCTTGCAGCCTTTTCGCCTATTCTTCCACCACCGAATTGTTTTTGTCCAATATGAATAATTCCATTTAGAAATGTACCATTTGTGAGCACCACTGATTTTGACCTTATTTCTTGCCCCATACCAGTTCTTACGCCACATACCTTTTTGTTTTCTATTAGTAGTGACACAACCATGTCTTGCCAAAAATCAACATTGGGTGTGTTTTCAAGATGCTCTCTCCAATACATACTAAAGAGCATTCTGTCATTTTGAGTTCTAGGGCTCCACATGGCAGGGCCTTTAGACCTGTTCAACATCCTGAATTGAATAGTTGATAGGTCAGAAATAATTCCGGAATATCCACCAATGGCATCAATTTCTCTTACAATTTGTCCTTTTGCAATTCCTCCCATTGCAGGGTTACAACTCATCTGTGCAATCTTGTTCATATCCATTGTTATGAGCAAGACCTTAGAACCCAAATTTGCCGCCGCCGCCGCCGCCTCGCAGCCCGCATGGCCGGCGCCAACCACTATAACATCATATTCATTAAACATATTTGAACCTTTCAATTTACAAAAGTACCTTGTTTTAAAGCCACTGTCAAGTCACGAATTATTTTACTTGTTACCAGCACTTTATATTTCTATTCCACGTGGAACATGGAATTATTTAAAGAGGAGCAAGCAATCTTCCTCCTTATTTCTCATCCTTTTCGAATCCGCCTTGGTTTTGTCTTTATACCCCATTAAATGTAATAGACCATGAGCAATAACCCTCATAAGTTCTATTTCAAAGTTTGAATGGTTTAACTTTGCATTTTCTTTTACCCTATCTATGCTTATGTAAATGTCTCCTTCAATTTCACGTGGAACATCACTTAAATCAAACGTTATTATGTCTGTATAATAGTTGTGATTTAAATATTGTATATTAATTTCTAACAAACTATCATCGTTACAAAACGTATAGTTTAGGTCAATTATTTTATAGCCTTCCCTTTCACTTATATTCGTAAGCCATGATGAGACCTTATCTTTATTAATTTTTGGTCTTCTGTTTTTATTATAGAAAGAGATGTTATTGTATGACAGTGATGTTTCCATTTAATTGTATTTTTTCATTTCCTACTAGTATTTGAGCCATAAAGAAGTATACTCCGGAAGGAACCATTTCGCCATTATTATTTATTCCCATCCACCCAGCGCTTATGTCATCTTTTGAGTACTCAAGCATACCCCATCTATTATAGATTTGAATAGAACTTTGCGATAGGTCTATTCCTTCACCAATGAAGGAGAACCTTGTGTTTGTGCCAAATCTTGTTAATGCGTTAGGATAATATACATTCCCCTCTTTTATGTAACAAACAATATTACTTTTGCTTGTGTAATTTGTGGCCAATTCATTGGCAAGAATATAGTAACAGTTCACTGGAGCATCAATTGTATTATCTCTATAAAATGTGTCTTTTAAAGCATTATGGTATACCGTGAAATTTGTTGCCTCCTGAATATTATTTCCTGAAGCTCTGTATATTACGTATTCTTTTACGCCGTTGTTCCACGTGAAATACCTTGTCCACTCTAATGCGTTTTCAGCGCTAGAGCGCTTTAGGCTAAGTACAATATTGTTTGATATTAAACTTGTATCAGTAATTATTCCACAAACATTTTTGCTTAGTAATTGGTATTGGTATGATTGAGTTTCATTAACATTGAAATCTAGGTATAAAGACTCCGAATTATTGAACGTGTTAACAACTACTGGACTTGAGCCAATTTGATTTTTGAGAAGATCTATACTAGAATAGCCTGAGAATGGATTTCTATTAATTGAAATTTCAATTTCATTTTTACCAATTGTACTAACATAAGAAATTTTTGTTCCTTTTGGATTGTTTGATTTTCCGCTTAGTATGGGCGCTGTTGAGTTTGAACTTGAAGAAGAACCACCCGACGCTTTCCTGGCTCTAATAAAATATGAATAGATTGTTGAATTTATTATGGCATTATCATTATAAGAAAAGGTACTAGATGATAGAGTCTCTATTAGATTGAACGCACCGCCGTTTTCGCTCCTATATATTTCATACTGACCAACAGGCCAGCCAATATATGGCGACCAGTTTAATGTGATTTTTTGCAAACATGTGTCAACGCTAGATCTCAACCAAATAGTTTGATGCTTATAATTTCCGTAATCTCTCCTGTTATCACAGCTATCTGAGCTTGTAATGTCGTAGCTTAAAGACTTGCTTCTTGGGTTTATTGGCGTTAAATCGGTATAAAATGTGTCTTTATAGTTTTCAATTAATCTTGGGTCTGCCCTATCGTAGTTATACAGATAATAGGAACTAAAATCAGGCGTTTTATTTGATGTCCATGCCAAATATACTACACCTGTAATTGGGTCAACGCTTACAGAATCAAGGATTGTTGAGTCTGGTTTTATGTCATCAATATTAAGAGTATCTGAATTAAAATCTAATGTATCTGGACCCCCACAGAATATTTTTATTTGTAAAAAATATTGCCAAGGTTTACTAGAAGGAACATTTGAATTTAAATGAATGTAGGATTTGTTAGAAGGATTAATTAAGCTATCAATTTTTGTATAAGGCAGACTTGCTCCATCTCTCGCAAAAACGCTCAATGTAGAAACAATGGCGCAGCCATTAGGCACAATTACCCAACTTAAAAGATTATTATTTCCCCCATTGCATACCCGTTGGAACTTTATTTTTTGTGCAAGCAGGGTGTGCGATAGAAGAATACCTACTAAAATGAATAACCACTTTTTCACTTTTTACCTATTATCACCTCAACGATATTATTTGGGTCAAAGTATTTATTGGCAGTTTCTAGTAAATCTTGTGAAGTAGTGTTGTTCAATGTGGCTACAAACTCTGGATAATAATTGTTTGGAAGCTTGTAATCAATCATTATTTTTAGCCTATCTGCCAATGAAAACGGGCCATCTAGTCCCCTCAAAAATGAGCCTAGGTAATAATTGCGTGCAGTGTTTAACTCTTCTTCAGGAATTTCAACCCTCCTAATATTATCCAATTCCTTATAAATTTCTGTTATTCCTTGCTCCCTGTTTTTGTTGTTTATCTCAGAGTCAATATACCAATTAGATGCATCTTTTAGCGGCTCCAGTACAGAGTAAATACCATAGGTTAAACCCTTGTCCTCCCTTATATTTTTCATTAATCTTGAACCAAAATAACCTCCAAAAATGAGGTTTAAAAACTGCAGCTTCCTGAAGTCTCCATGGTTTCTAGATATAGAAACTTTTCCTATTCTAATAGCAGATTGAACACTGTCCTTTTTTTCAAAGAAATGTTGGCCAGACTTTGTGGTAATTGGCATAGAAACGCCTGGATTTGTAACGCTTGTAAATCCTGCCTGTTTTATTTGTTCTAGGATCAATGTTTGGCTGGCTTTACTGAATTTTCCCGACAATAAGGCATATTTTAAACCTCCAAGGATATTTTTTGAATAGAAAGAGCTTAGGTCTTCTCTTGATAAACTTTCAATATCCCTTTTTTCTGAAAAGGAGGCGTATGGATGGCCCTCACCATAAATGTTTTTGTAATAGAGTTTCCTGCACAAATAGCTATTCTTTTTCTCATTGACTACAAGCTTTTGAATGGCATTTTTCTTTTGTATGTCTAACTCCTTTTGAGGGAAAATTGAATCTGTGAGTGCCTCTAAAAAGAGGGGTAAACAATTCTTTAAGTGTTTGTCTAAACAGTATAAGGTTGCCACGCAATCGTCTGCATTGCTTCTAGTTTGAAAGTAAGAACCATAGAAATCTAAAGACTCTGCAAGCGCAAGTGCTGTTTTGTTTTGGGTGCCCTCTGAAAGCATTGATGAGGTAAAGGAAGCCTGTGCAATCTTAACTTGTTTGGCTAATCCAGCGTCAAACACGAGCTCTAGTCTGCATACGGGCAAGGTGCCAGCCTCTAAACTATATAATTTCAAACCAAAACTAATATCAATAATATGATAATCAGGAAAGTATAGTCTATCTACTTGATGAAATTCAGGTCGAATGGTTCTTGTTAAGCTCATTTTTTTGCATGGTAATAAAGGGTAGAACAATTACTCTCATTAAACATGCTTTTTGCCGTTTCTAAGAGCGTTTCTGGGGTTACAGAAAGGTAATGGTCGATTTCGGTGTTCACAAGCTCAGAATCACCTAAAAACTCTGCAAAAGCAAGTTTCATTGCCCTATTAAGCACACTTATGTCCCCAAATAGAATATTTGTTTCTGTTTTGTTAATCACCTTTGTGAGTTCATTTTCTTCAATGTGATGAGACTTAAGAAAATCGAGCTCTTCCATAATTGCGGCCTCTGCCTGCTCAAAAGTTACTCCCTTGATTAATTTCCCTTCGATTAAAAACAATCCAGGATCAACGTCACCACTGATATATGTATCTAGTTCACTAAATAATCTTTTTTCTTTCACCAATCGATTGTAAAATCTGGCAGATTTTCCTGAGCCTAAAATGTCTGATAACAAATCGCATGCATAGTAATCTGGATCGAGACGACCACCCATATGGTAAGCTTTTACAAGCATATCTAGAGGAACATCGTTGTAAACATCTTCTTTTCTTGGTTCAAGCTGTGTAGGCTCTTGCTCGTATTTTCTGATAATTGTATCTCTTTTTGGAATATCTCCAAACCACTTATTGGCAAGCCTTTGACAATCTTCAAAGGTGATATTTCCTGCTATAACAAGAATAGCGTTGTTTGGGGCGTAATAATTGAAAAAGAAAGATTGAACCTGATCAAGATCTGCGGCTTCAATGTGTTCAATTTTCTTCCCAATTGTAGGCCAATTATAAGGATGAGTTTTATAGGCTAAGGGTAAAATTTTTAACCATACATCTCCGTATGGTTGGTTTAAGTAGCGCTCTTTAAACTCTTCAATAACTACATTTTTTTGAACGTCGAGGCTCTTTTGGTTGAAGTCCAAGCTTAACATCCTGTCGCTATCGAGCCAAAACCCAGTTTCAATATTATTTGCTGGCAAGGTTACATAGTAATTGGTTATATCATTGCTAGTGAATGCATTACTTTCGCCACCAGCCATTTGCAGCTCGGTGTCGAATTCGGAAACATTTTTAGAACCACCGAACATGAGGTGCTCGAAAAGATGTGCGAAACCTGTTTTTTCAGGGTCTTCATTTCTTGAACCCACCTTGTACAATAAGTTCAATGCACAAATTTGGGTGGAGTTATCATAGTGGTGGATAACTGTAAGACCATTATCCAGTTGGAATTTTTGATAGGTGATCAAAGCGTAGGGTATTATTAGGAACAAAAATAACCCTAAGCCAGAGCCCAATATTCATGCTCACTTCACAACAAAACCCATTAAAATGTGAATTGTCTATTTATACTTCACCTTCCCATTTGGCAACAACGTAGGTAGCCAAACAATTTCCTATGACATTTACACTTGTTCTTCCCATATCCATCAAGGCGTCAACGGCCAATATAGCGAAAGCTTTTGTAGGGTCGAGGCCCAAAGAAGCGACAGTACTTACCAAAATTAAAAATGAGGCACCACGCACGCCGGCAACACCCTTGCTCGTTAACATCAATACAAGACACATTTGAATTTGTTGCCCAATACTTAAATCCATTCCGGAAGCCTGGGCAATAAAGACCGATGCTAAAGACAGGTACAAGGTTGTACCATCTAAATTGAAACTATAACCTGTAGGTAAAACAAAAGCTACTACCTTCCTTGGAATTCCCATAGCTTCTAACCTTTCCATTGCCTTTGGCAAGGCAGCCTCTGAACTGGCAGTTGCAAAGGCAATGGAAACCGGCTCACCTATGGCATCAATAAAGCGTTTAAATGGAAGTTTAACTATCAACCCTATTGGAATTAGAACGAGTGCGACAAATGCGAATAAAGCACCATAAAGAGTGGCAACTAGCTTTAATAAATTCCCTAATACACCCATACCCATGGTAGCCACAGAATAAGCCATAGCGCCACCAACTGCGAATGGAGCAAAGAGCATGACTATATGAGTGAATTTAAACATAACTTCACTTAAACCTTCTGAAAAGGAAAGCATTGCACGTTTTTTTTCATCATCTTTTACCAGGGCCAATCCAATTCCAAATAAAATGCTAAACACCACAATTTGAAGTATTTGGTTGTCAACAACCGCTTTGGCAATGTTCTCTGGAAAGATGTCGAGAATTACATCATGACTTTGTTTTTGGGCTAAGAGATTATTTGCTTTTTCAATTTGGGAATTTTGAACCAATAGCTCTGAACCTACTCCTGCCTGCGTAAGGTTTATGGATACTAGGCCTATAAGCAATGCGACAGTGGTTACTATTTCGAAATAAAGGATAGCTTTTAGGCCCATTCTTCCAACCTGTTTGATGTTTGAATGCCCGGCAATACCAACCACCAAAGTGCTGAATAACAGAGGAGCTATAATGGTTTTAATGAGTCTAAGGAAGATATCACTCATTACACGTAGGGGTTTGCCAATTTCTGGAAAATCATTTCCTAGTGTAATGCCAATAAACATGGCCACCAAAATCCAAGCGGTCAAATTCTTCTTTTCTATTGCGAACCAGATGGAAAGTCCAAGTGCGACCCACTTAATTATTCCCAAAATAATTGGAGAAATAGATAAGGTTTGGTTTTGGTTCAGAACATACAATAAGGAAAACACTCCTAAAAGCGTTAAGGTGGCAATTAATAAGTTTCTTAACTTCATAAATCAAACTTACGAATCAATTTAAGAAAAAGAAATTTGGAGCCATTAAACCTTTCTACTTAAAGCCATATCATACCAAAACAAAACAAAAAGAGAAAATGAAAAGTGCAATGAAATTTGGGATGTATGCAATAGTTGCAAGCGCCCTCTTGTTTAGTTCTTGTAAAAAAGACAAAGAAATTGAAACGGACCTTACCTCTGCGGAGGACCAAAGCCAAGGTGAAATGGTTTATGACCAAGTGTTTAAGCAAGTTGACGAATCGGCCACAACAGCGGGTTTGGGTAAAGGGACTTATCCAATTGTAACCATTGACAGTTCTGTTTCGCCTACAACCATGCGCATTTACTACGGAGAAACGAATTTTTTATGCAAGGATGGAAATTACAGGAGAGGAGCCATTTTAGTCAGTTGGACTGGCAGATACAGAGCAGAGGGAACAGCAATTACAATTTCTTTCAGTGACTTTTATCAAAATGATAACAAGGTGGAAGGAACAAAAATTGTAACCAACACAGGTAGAAATGCTGCAGGAAATTTAACCTTTTCAATAGTTGTGAGTGGCAAAGTGACAAACGCTGAAGGAAAAACACATACTTGGAACAGCAATAGAACTAGGACATGGATAGAGGGAGAGTCTACTCTGGAAGTTTCAGATGATGTTTACGAAATTGGAGGGAACACGAATGGTGTTAACAGAAACGGTTTAACCTATACCTCTAAAATAACAAAAAATTTGCGTGTCGTGATGTCTTGTGAATGGAGGGTGGTAAGTGGAACTGTAGAAGTAACCCCAGAAGGAAAATCTTTAAGAACCATTGATTTTGGAACTGGTGCATGCGATAGATTGGTGACGGTTAGTGTAGATGGTAAGAGCAAAACTTTTGAAAGAAGGAAATAGATTTTAATTGTTTTCTGAAAGACCGGCATTACACAGTTTATCTGCGTAATGCCGGTTTCTTTTTGTGGATAAATAGGATAAATCCTTAAATTATAGCTATCTTTGTTGGCTATTGTTGTTTACATCCTCATAAGAACAACAAGAAAGAACATAATAGCGTAAGAAGGTTTGTGGGGATAATACATTTAAAATGAAAAGAGAAAACTCAGGAAATAGATCCGGAAGAAATTCGGAAAGACCATCCTCAAACAGAAAGCCCATTAGCTCGGGAAGGGGTCCAAGTAAGCCAAGAACCAGCAGACCTGGACAGGGATTTAAGAAAGACGAAGGAGGAGAGTCTCCTTACAAAAAAAGAACAAGTGGTGGATCATCATTTGAAAAAAGGGCTCCACGTGGTGAGAGTAGCTTTAAGCCAAGAAGAACAGGGGAAGGTGATTCAAGAGGCGGAGAAAAGAGAACGTATAAACCAAGAACCGAAGGTGGGTTCAAACCGAGAAGAACCGGAGATGGTGATTCACGTGGAGGCGAGAAGAGATCCTATGCACCAAGAACTGAAGGCGGGTTCAAACCGAGAAGAACAGGAGATG
>CAILJQ010000210.1 GCA_903834625.1 uncultured Bacteroidota bacterium | reverse complement strand
CCACCACCTGCATCTAACCAGTTTTGTTCAAATGGGTCGATACCAATATTAATTTGTTTCCATCCCCAAAAGGCTCCAATTACTCCCCATCCTATAACGGCCTTAAAGAATCCATCCAAGTGTTCACGTTTATCAAGAAGTAACAAGGTAAGAGGCACCGTTTGAATCGCATAAAAGGAAATCCCACGTACCGCAAATAACCAGGCATTTAAGTTACCTGCCTCAGGATTAAAAGCTTGAATAAGGGTGTATATTAACCAACCAATGGTGGCAAAAAAGAATCCATTATTTAACTTAGCTGTATTGTCTTTATTCAACCTAAACAACATAGAGAGTGTAGTAAGAAACAATACCGCATCAATAGACAAACCCAGCGGAACCCCTACAACATATCGGTTCAAACCGATAAAGAAAAACGAATAGTGAATGTAGAACATTAACCCGTAATAGGGGTTAGAAATGATGAGCGCGATTAGACCAACAAGTACAGGTAAAAACGCCACTAAGCTACCAATACCTAAGTCGCCCACAGCCAATACGCCGGCCATGATTACACCTGTCATAACCAATAAACCAGCAATGGTAAAGGTGTCATTGTTTTGTCCTTTTAATGCTCTAGCATTTGGCCTCATACAGCTTTCCTCCTTATTACTTCCAAAATTCTACCTACAAATTCTTGCCAACCAAAACAAAAATGTTTTTCAAGCTAACACCCAAGTGGGTTCTCAATTGACCATAACCAAATAATACACCTGCCAAAAAGGTAGCAGTAGAAACAAATGCTACCGATTGCAAGTTTCCAAAAATGAGTATCCCTAAATAGTCACCCGTAATATTTACTGCTAATTGGATCATTACCTTATAAAAATTCAGGTTAGGCTTGTTGATGGTATCAAGCATAACTCCCGCAAACTTATCGAGGGGAAGAATGGCCATGTAACTGGCAAAAAACCTAAGGAGAATGGCAGACTCTGCGTAACCTTTTCCACCTATGATGAGTACAATCCAATCAGCAAAAACAAGGCAGCCAATAGAAATGGGGAGTAACAAGAAGAAAACCAATCCAGCTTTTCTTTCAAATTCATTTCGCAATTCATTTAAGGCATTGTTTGCATATAGTTTAGCAAACTGAGGCAAGGCTGTAACAGCAAAACTGCGCAATGGCATTTCTATAATTTCAAGGATCCTTGATGGCACATTAAACAAAGCTACGCCAGCACTTCCTAAGAATGTTGAACCAATAATGAAGGTATCAGAAGAGCGAAGCAAATTAGAGCCAATGAGTGTACCCATAGAGAATTTACCAAAATGAAATACTTCCAACATATGTTTTTTGGTATAGGAAAAGAGATGTTGAATACCACTCCAACCCATAACCAAGGCGAGTAAACTAACTGCAAAATGTGAAACAGCATATCCAGTGATTACAGAATATATACTACCCTCTTGCTTCACATAAAACAAAATAAATCCAATAAAAATGAGTTGATTGAGGATACGTATCAAACTCATGGAAACAATCTTCAATCGAGCATTTAAGTACCAAGTAGCATAATTATTGGGAGCAGATACAAGGGCTATAAGCATAAACCACTTAAAGAAAAACAAATACTCAGGAAAAATCTGAAAGTACTTAAACACATAATATAACAAAGCTATAATGGCCATGTATATAAAGGTTAAAGCCAAAGTAATGTAGAGGGTTGAACCTATTACTTCATGTTCCTCAGATTCTGTTTTACATTGGGCTAATCCTCGAACCAAAGAATTCATCACCATACCAATACGAAGCGTTTCGAAAATTCCGTAAATGGCTAAAAAAACGAGATATGGTCCAAAGATTTCTTTATGTAGGATACGAGCAAGTAGGGCAAAAGTAATCACGCCTAGCAAGGCTCCTAACCCATTTCCAATGAGAGAAGAAAAACTTTTACTTTTAATTATCTTTAGGAGTGCCTGCATGCATTTGAAAAGGAATTATGCTGTTTCCTCCTCCATGTCGGTATCCTCTTCGGTATCTACACCTTCTTCTTTTTGTTTTAAAGCTGGTTTAACACCCGATTTTTTTGCTTTTGGCATAGCACCAACCATATTCTCTAAATCTTCTGGTTCAACTTGGTTCAACCAAAGCATGATTTTGTTTTCTTCACCAGCAGCTTTGCGGAATAATTTCATGATATTCTCATCTGAGGCTGTCCAACTTCTTCTGGCATCTACTACCAATAATGACAAACGCGAATTACGAATCAATTGATTTGGTAGCGCATTGATACTTATTGCTGGAATTTCAACAATGATAAAATTAAAGGCACTTCTATTTACCCTTGAAAACTCTGGCAACAAATTCTCTTCTGTTTTTGCAGAAAACAATCTTGAAGTAATATCATATCTCAAAGTTCTGAACCTACGATCATCTGTTTCTGCATCTTCCATATTGTCGTCGTTGGAAATATACAACACAGAATAATCAAGGTTATAGAGTTTAACGGCCAGTTTTTGCGCAGCATAGGTTTTTCCTTCCATCTCGCGAGAACTGATTACAGTAATGAGATAGTTATTTGACTGCTGAGGACTATTCTCCAATTCTATTTTCAAATTAGAAACGGCATAATCCAACAAGGTATTTTCTATGCGGCCCATTTGAAGAGAGTTACCCATCGACAAACGATTTGGCAATGCACTAAAAGTTTTAAGGCCAGTAAATTCCTCTCCACGCGTGGTTGTTTTGATACTGCTATCTAATAATTCACGTGCAATAAAGTAAACCAATAAGAAGAAGAAAGATGCAAGGAAAGAAAGCACCACCAATAACAAACGTTTTGAAGCCAATGGTTTGGTAGGGAAAATTGGATTGTCCATAACCTGAAGGTTGTTAGACATCTCAATGTTTTGTTGCCTCAATTTAGCAAGGTGGTAACCATGAAGAATCTCTAAATATTGACGCTCTGCTACACTAATTTCGCGCTCGAGTCTTGAAACCTGCATGTTTAATGGAGAGAACTCATTGTACTTCCTATCAAACTCTTTTCTACGATCAATGTATACCTGCAAACGAGCTTCTGAACCATCTAAAGATAAAATCTCCTTCAACCAGCTCTCTAAAACAACGGTCATAGGAACCGACTCAACGGTATTATTCAAGCTATAATATTGAAGTACCCATAAACGAATTTCTTGTTTGAGCGCATCCACTTTTGTAGCTAATTTTGCTACTTTCTCTGGTGAGTTGCTATAGATTTTGGCGCGTTCGTATTCTTCATGTACCACACCCAATTCTTTTCTCAAACGATTTAACTCTGCATTGTTACGTAGTAATATTTCTCTTGATTCAAGTTGATCTTCTAACCTAGCTACAGCGCGCTTATGCGCTTCATAAGCCATCAACTCTTTGTAATAACCTGTTTCATTCGTTTCGTTTTCAATAGCTACTGCTTTCGCCTGTTCGTAGTAGTTAATGATCTTATTACGGATACCAAAATCTTTCAATTTGTTTTCAGAGTTGTTTAACTCTGCAGCCGCATCTTTCAAACGTGCTTCAAACCACTTTAATACGTTAACGGTTTCTGAACCTTTTAAGAATTTATATTTCTCAATAAATACTTCGGTAATAAATTTCAAGGTATTCAAACAAACACCTGGATCATCAGATTTATACGAAAGGTCAATGAAATCTGAACTTGATTTACGCATGGCACTCAAGTTCTTGTTGATGGTTGTTAAGCTGTAATGACCTTTAGGTTCAGACAGAAGCTTAACCACAATATTGTCTGTAGATGAGTTTTTATATTTGTGAATTTTCTCTACTGTGGCCATAAAATTACCAGGAACAACCATAAGGGCGCGTTCATCGGTAATGGTATTCTTAAGTTCTGCAAAGCTTTTTTCTCCCAAAATAATGGGATCGGGCATTTCTAATAATAGGTGTTGAGCAAGTAATTTGATGGCTACATCTTCAAGAGTTTGACGGGCAGTAATGGTAGCAAGGAGGTTATCAAAAGCATTGTTGATAGAGAAGTAATCTGCCGCACGAGGCACCTCTTCATTCGTAGTAATTCCATATCCAGAGGCAATACCGGTATAAACCGTTGTGGCCGATTGGTATTCTTTTGGCAATTTACCAGTAAGGAAGTACACCAAAACAGCAACCAATATAGGAAAGATGGTTAACCATTTTAGGTTCTTACTTAGGACGCGTAAAAATTGAACAAAATTCATTTAAAATTCTTTAATTTTTCTTAGGTTTAATCATCACTGTATGCAACGGAACACCAAGAATCGCTTCAAACTGTAAAAGCGATCCATAATAAAACCTGAAAGATTCCTGGTATGCGGCCTCAGCATCGGCTAATACGTTCTTTTGTCTTGAGTACTCCGACATATGAATGGTACCCTCTTTATATTCTTTTTCTGCAACTTGACATGCTACTAACTGCATCATGAAATCTTCGTTACGACCTTTATATAATCTATTGTAACCCACCATGTCGGCATAAAAGGCTCCTAACTTTCTTTTTAACTCTTGCGCTTCAGCATCGCGCTTGTGTTTTTGAAACAACACTTTTTCTCTTTGCTCATTTACCCTACCACGCTGACCTAATACATCAAACACAGACAAAGATAAATTCACCCCAGCACGGTAACCTTCTTTTACTTGTGTAAGAGATTGCGCGGCAGGCTTTGTTGGGTCAGCATAAGAGAACAATGGTAAACTACCAAATGAATAGTTATAAAATACAGATAAGTTTTGAGCCCAAATCCAACGTGTATAACGAACACTCCATTGATTGGCTCTCATGGCAGCCAACTCTTGCTTCATGGTTGGATTCACACTTTTTGCTATCTCATACAATGAATCGAGGTTAGGCAATAAAACTTCAATGTCAATCCGAGGATCAAGCAGGATGGAATCAGCTATTCGCTGTGCTTTAGCTGGCTTCAGGAATAGGAAGCTGATGGCTAACAAAAAGAAGCACTTTTGAAAGTTCTGCATGGTGATATTAAGTGTAACTCGGGTCATATTATTCTACACAACAAAGTAAAGCTACATTCATTTAAGAAGTTGGCTCACTTATTAACCCTGTGCCTGAGGGTGTCCAATTTTTTGGCAAGTAGGAATTCTCGAGAAATTTTAAGTATTTCGACTATGAAATTTTAGCCTAATGGAAAACAGAGATATCGTTGTTGTTGGATTGCAGCCCCTCGACATGGAGATTGGAAGTAATTGTGTAAATATTGCTTACGAATTTGCCAAGAAAAACCGAGTACTATACGTAAATTACGCATTTGACAGGACCTCACTTAAAAGAGAAAAAAACAAACCAGCAGTACAAAAAAGGCTAAAAATGATGAAAGGAAAAGAGGACAACCTGCAACAAATTCAGGAAGGATTGTGGAATCTCTATCCCGATATCATTTTAGAATCTATAAATTGGATACCGAGTACTCAAGCCTTCCGAATAGCCAACTTTATCAACAACAAACGCTTTGCAGGGGAAATTAAAAAAGCTATTAAGAGGCTTGGTTTTAAGGATTTCGTGCTATTCAATGACAGTGATATGTTCCGTAGTTTTTTCTTGAAAGAACTGTTAAAACCTATATGCAGTATTTATTATACCAGAGACAATATGTTGAGCGTTCCCTATTGGAAAAAACATGGCCAAACATTGGAACCCGAATTAATGAAAAAGTGTGATTTGGTTTGTGCCAATTCTACCTATTTAAGAGACCTAGCCGCTGAACATAACCCGAATAGTTTTTTTGTTGGTCAGGGTTGCGATGTAAGTGCCTTTAACAAAGATAACATCAAAGTTATTCCCTCTGATCTTTTAGCCATTCCTGAGCCTAGGATTGGGTATATAGGGGCATTATATACCTTACGTTTAGACATTGAAATAATAAGTACCATTGCCCTATCCCACCCTGAATGGTCGGTTATTCTTATCGGCCCCGAGGACCAACATTTTAAAGCGTCTCATTTACATCAATTAAAAAATGTTCATTTCTTAGGTTTAAAAGATGGTGCTGAACTTCCCTCCTATTTAGCTGGTTTTGACGTGGCATTGAACCCACAAATATTAAATGAAACAACGATTGGAAATTACCCTAGAAAAATTGATGAGTACCTTGCCATGGGTAAACCAACCGTTGCCACAGAAACAAAAGCCATGAGTATATTTGCCGAGCATACCTATTTAGCTAAATCAAAGGAAGATTACCCTGGTTTAATAGAATTGGCCTTACATGAAAATTCGACTGCAAAAGAGCAATCAAGAATTACCTTCGCCCAATCGCATACTTGGGAAAATAGTGTGCAAGCAATCTATCAAGCAATACAAAAAGTAAAACCCCAATTTTAATATTATGTCATTTGTTCATACCATCAAATCAAACCCGGGTTTAAAGAAACTGGTTCATTGGATGCTCATACCAAGAGGTCAAGCCCGACCAAGAGTTTGGGTAAAATGGTTTGTGAACCCCTTTTTCCACCAAGTTGAAAGGGGAAGCACGATTAGGTGGAATACCCGTATGGATGTGTTGCCTTTTAATATGTTTGCCTTAGGAACAGGTAGTACCATTGAAGACTTTTCAACGGTAAACAATGGTGTAGGAGATGTGCGCATAGGCAAACACTCTAGGGTTGGAATGGCCAATGTAATAATTGGTCCGGTTCAAATTGGCAACAATGTGATACTCGCCCAAAACATTGTAATGAGTGGATTAAACCATAGTTATGAAGATATAAACTTACCCATCCACAAACAACCAGTAACCACAGCCCCCATTGTAATAGAGGATGAATGTTGGATTGGTGCAAATGCAGTAGTAACAGCGGGTGTAACTATTGGAAAACACTCGGTAGTAGCAGCAGGTGCCGTTGTCACTAAAAGTATTCCTCCATACTCTATTGCTGTTGGTAACCCTGCTAGAATTATCAAGCAATATGATTCTGAAAGCAAAACTTGGAAAAAAGTATCTGCTTAATAGGTTCGAACCGAAAATGATTGGAGAATGATTTGTTATCTTTGTTGCAATGAAATATAGGTTTATTTTTGTTATTCTGCTTGTTTCTACCCTGCAAAATGCAGTTGCTCAAACCTTTACTATTGACAATGGAGATACCATTAATTTAACCTTGGGCAACGGACAAAAGCAAGGATTCTGGCGCTACTTCTGGCCAAATGGCGATTTAAAATATGAAGTTTACTATGAAAATGGTGAAAAAGAAGGTCTTGAAATTAGTTATTATGATAACCAAGATTGCCTAGAATATAGCAATACATACCACAAAGGTGTATTAGAAGGTCCTAGAGTAATGTTTTATCCTAACTGCAGTACCCGCGTAGAAGAAGTTTTTAAAGCCGGATTAAAAAACGGGTATGAAAGAAATTTTGACCAAAATGGGTTCTTGAGCACAGAAGCCATCTTTGAGAGAGGTGAATTGGTAGGTAGTTACGCGCATTTCGACAAGAAAGGATATGTTACTTATGAAAGTCCCACCAAAGAAACCACCCTTAAATTCGACAAATTTCTTAGTGGAGAATATAAAATAAAAGACTCTACCATTTTTAATGTTTTTAAACGAAACAAAGAATGGAAAAAAGTACTTTTGGTGGTTGACATGACTGGAAGTATGTTCCCCTACATTGGTCAAATGTTGGTGTGGTATAAACAAACTTATGAAGATGGGAAGGTGAAATATTATGTATTGTTTAATGATGGGGATAACCTTGCGGATGAGAAAAAAGTAATAGGAAGAACAGGTGGCATCCATCCATTTGAAGCCAAAGACTACCGCAAACTCAAAAAAGATGTGGAAGATGTACGCAAAATGGGAGAAGGCGGAGACGACCCTGAAAACGATTTGGAGGCAGTTATTGCAGCCACCTTGGCCTATAGAGATTTTACCGATATAGTGCTACTTGCAGATGAAAGTGTTGTAAGGGATATGGCTCTATTGAAACGAATAAAAAAGCCTGTACATGTAGTAGTTTGTGGAACAAGGAAAGGTATCAATGAACAATATTTGAGAATTGCCTATCAAACAAAAGGTTCAATACATACTTCAACCAATGATGTAGACATGAAGAAATTAAAGGAGGGGGATGAGTTTACCCTCGACAAAGACATTTTTAGGTTTAGTGGTGGACAGTTTATCTGGGTTGACGCAATTGATTAATTGACGATGAAACTAATATTGGCATCAAAATCGCCCAGGAGGCAAGAATTAATTCGTGGACTAGAGTTGGCATATTCTATTGTATTGTATGAGGTAGATGAAGCGTTTGACCCATCAGATAATCCTGAAGATATTGCTCAAAAATTAGCTCTTAAAAAAGCGGAACATTATCCTCAAGTTATAGGCAATGATGAGGTATTACTCACAGCAGACACTATAGTTTGGATCAATGGAAAAGTATTAAACAAACCAGAAACAGAGGAAGAATCCTTTGCTATGTTGAGTATGATTTGCGGCAACACCCATGAAGTATTTACAGGAGTTTGTCTCAAAACACAAAATGAAACCATTTCCTTTTCAGAAAAAAGCAAAGTAAGCTGCAAGAATTTAAGTGAGGAAGAAAAATGGCATTATATCCGTCAATACAAACCTTTTGACAAAGCGGGGAGTTATGGCATTCAAGACTGGTTTGGATATACAGCTGTAGAGAGGATTGAAGGCTGCTTCTATAATGTGATGGGGTTGCCTGTTAGCAGGGTTTATGAGGAGCTTAAAAAAATTAAGAAAAAATAAAAACAATAAGGAGTAAATTCCTTTTATAATGCAGCAAATCTCATTCATGTCTATTCAAAAAAAACTCCTATTTATACCTTTGCTAACCTTGCTATTAAGCTTAAAAGCATTTGGTGCAACAGAAATAATAAATTATGCCCAAGTTTCAGGCGTATTGCAATTCCCTGGCTTTAACGTTTTATCGCTTCAATTTTACGCCACACCCTTTCAAAACAATTTAGACCAATCTGAATTTGAAGTGACTGAAAAAGTTCCATTCAAAACCATTATTCCAATTTTAGAAAGTCAGATAGTAAATCTTTTTATTGGTTCAGACATTATTCGATTTCATATTGCGCCAGGTGATAGTTTGTTTTTAACTTTAACGCAAGTTAATGGCAAACCCGTTTGTAAATTTTCAGGCAGAGGAGCTGCTGAAGCCGCATGGTTTCAACAACAAAAACAAAAGTTTGAATCAACCTTAGAAAGTCCATCCTTTTCTACAAAATTGCTTGAAGAAATGGGCTATAGGAGTCCCGAACAATTCAAAAATTATTTAGACAGCATTGTGTTAGTAAAAAACAATTTTTTACACAAAAATTCTAAAGGTCTGAACCCAAATTTTGTGAATTGGCAAATGGCTGAAACAAGGTATGAGTATGAAACATTTAAACTTAATTACCCTACATGGTATTATAGCATGCGAGGCATTGAAAACCGCAGTTTAACTGTAGACAGTAACTATTATAAGTTTTTAGCGAGCATCGATCTGAACCAAACAGCTATTCTGAACAGCACACAATACAGAAACTTTTTGAAATACTATTTCATGTATGAAATTAGAAATAGTGGAAGACAGTTCACAGCACCCGACCTGTATCGTTTTGCAGCTTTGTTCTTCAAGGGAAAAACCCTTCAAATATTTAGGTTACACTTATGGGCAGACATCACCCAATATGGAAATCCTGCAGATGCACAATCTCTTTACCCCACAGTAAAACAAGAATTAGGGAAGGAAATTGGGTTTGATATTATTGAAGCAAAATACCAGGAAAAGATGCCATTTGCTCCGGGTGCAGAAGCCTTTCCTTTTACCCTAAGAAGCATTGATGGGAAAAAGGTGTCGTTGGCAGAATTTAAAGGAAAGGTTGTGTATATTGATTTTTGGGCCAGTTGGTGTGGACCATGCAAAAGAGAAATTCCTGCAGGTGAAGAGCTAAAAAAATATTTTGCCGGAAAGGATGTAGTATTCCTCAATATTTCTATTGATGAAGATGAAAGTAAATGGCAAAATGCCGTACAAAATTTATCCATAAGTGGAATTCACTTATTAGCAAATTCTCAGAACAATCCTGAAGTGTTACAAGCCTATAAAGTGGTATCTATTCCAAGCTATTTCTTAATTGGAAAAGACGGAAAATTTATTTCTGCACCGGCAGCACGACCAAGTAGTGGGCAAATTTTCCCTCTGATAGAGGATGCCTTAAAAAAATAATATTACTTAAGATTGGCCGAACTTTATTCTTTCCTTAAATCATTGCCAAATTATGGTGGAACCATGTTGGTAAATGGGCAAGAACTTATTTATTCTCACCTTGAGCTTAGTAAACCAACTGGTAAATACATTGCTCGAGCTATACTAAAGTTGCTTAACCTCCTTCTTAAAAAAAAATACGTAAGGTACATTGGGCATAGTTGTGCGCCGGGCATTGCTCTTACCCAATTAGATGGAGAAAAAGGTTACGAACAATTTAATGAAGGAACACAACAATATGGTGTTATTATTGCCAATGTACCTGGTTCAAGTAGTTACAAAGGGGCAATAAGTCTCCTAGCCGATCCATTTATGTATATATTGATAAGGCCACATTGGATAACCTTTGATGAATACCTTAAAGACATGAGTTCTAAATATAGAACTAGAACCAAAAGGGTTTATGCTCTTTCAAAGGAATTACATTTCGAAAAAATAAGTGGTGATCAATTAAAAAACAATACAAGTGATTGCTCTGAACTCCTGTTTGAAACACTCAAGCATAAAACCATTACTTTAGGAAAAGATTTGAATCACCTGCTTCAGTGCTATTGTAACTCATTAGGAGAACAATTCTCTATTCATAAATATTACCTCAATGGTAAAGCAATTGGTTTCATTAGTTACATTCATTGGCAAGATGAAATTCATGCCATGCATTTGGGGTATGATATTGAAAAAGGAACTGAGTTGCATTTGTACCAGAGAATGATGTACGACCTTATAGATTATGCCATTCAACAAAAAGTAAAACGGCTCAATTTAGGCAGAACAGCTCCCGAAATAAAAAGCACATTTGGCGCAGTACCCGAAGAAAATAGTATGATATTTTATACCAAAAATATTTTTATTCAACTATTGCTTGAGATCTACAAAAGATATTTTTACAAGCCAACCCCATTTGTATTGAGGCACCCTTTCAAAAACGAGCATATTTAACTAGGTAAAGCTTGTCATATTTGGGTCAAGTTGTAAGATAGTTTCACCCCAAAAAGCAAAGGACAAAAAACAAAGCAATCAATATTCAAGGCACAAAAGGCCTAAAATCAATGCTTAACATCTGGAATTAAAACATCATTTATTAAAAAAGTCTAAAACAATTAGGAATTAAAAGTGGTTTAACATTTTGCAACTAAACAGGCATTTCTTGCATCTATTTTTAATCAAACTTTAAACCAAAATAAAATCAATCCTAATCTTGGCCATTTATTTCTAAGTTATATTCGCAGCCCTCACTTAATAACAATAAAATCAAAATATATGAAAACAATCTACAGACCCAAATTAAGAGGCATTACTGCAATGGTATTGTTCCTCTTACTGATTGCCAGCCAGGCTGGAGCACAAGCGCTTTCTGGTACTTATACCATACCTGGAAGTTATTCCACCATTGAGGCAGCGGTTGCAGCACTTAATACCAATGGCGTAAATGGTGCTGTAACATTTAATATTGGAGCTGGAACTGCCTATTCAGAATCGCCCAGTAGTACAATTGTATTAGGAAGTATCACCCTAAATGCAAGCACATCATCAACCAATACTATAACATTCCAAAAGGCGGCAACAGCTACTGCAAATCCATTAATAAATGGGTATGTTGGAACCAAATTGGCCTCTTCCACTGATTCAATCGATGGAATTTTTGCCATAGTAGGTACTGACTTTGTTACCATCAATGGAATTGATCTTTTAGACCCAACAAGCAATACCACACCAACCACATGTATGGAGTATGGATATGGTTTGTATAAACTAAGCATTAATGACGGCGCAAATAACAATACCATAAAGAATTGTGTTATCACACTCAACAGGTTAAATGTTACTGCACCAGGAGCTGGCGCCAGAACGAACATCGCTGGATCAACTGGTATTGACCTAGTAAATTCAACCAGACAACTTGCCAATACCGTTTTGGTTCAAACCGCCGTTTCTGGAGCAAGTTCAAATAATAAATTCTATTCAAACACCATTCAAAATTGTAATTTCGGTATTGCATTGGCAGGTTCATCTGTAGCATCACCTTATAGCTTAGCAGATGTGAACAATGATATTGGAGGAACCTCTTTTACAACAGGAAACAATATCATCAATTTTGGTGGTGGCGTTGGTGCAACGGTAGCCTGTGGTGCCACTTATATAAGTAATCAATATAGCTCAAACATTTCTTATAATACCATCAATAACAATGATGGTTCTGGCGTTAATCACCCAGTTACCAATAGAGGTATTTGGCTATTTGGAAACTCACCGGGGGCTAGTATTAACGTAAATTACAATATCATTTCTATAAAAGCAGGGGCAGCCACAGGTTCAATAGGATGGGTTATTGACATGGAAATGGCACAAACTGGTGCAAATGGAAATACCATTAATATTAACAACAACCAATTGATCAATTGTACCAGCGCAAGTGGTTCTACAGTTGCTTTTACGGGTATTTGGGTAAACTCAGCTCCTAGTACCTTAAACATTAATAACAATTACATTTATGGCTTCACCTATTTTGGTACAGCTACTTCACAAGTGGCTTGTATTTTGAACCAATTAGCAGGTGTAGGAACATTAAACATTAACAACAATGTTATTGATTCAACAACTTTACTTGGTGCTTCTGGCGCCTTCTACAATATTGTTTCAACTGCATCAACTGTTTCATCAACAAATATCATTGGAAACACTATTACGAGAACAACCTTAAACTCGGTTGGCGCAGGGACTCAAACCATTTACCCTATCTTTAATTCGGGCGCTACACCTGTGGTGAATATTATTGGAAACACCATTAACAACCTAACCAGAAATGGAACTACAGGTGGAACTACTATTGGTATTTATCCTTCTAGTGGTTCAATACAGAATGTAAGGAAAAATATTGTGAGTAACATGACCATTACAGGAACAGGAGCCTCATCTGTGATGTATGGTATTCAAACCAGTTTAGGTGTATTAAACATTGATAGTAATATTATTTCTAATTTAACCGTATCCAAAGTAACTGGAACTGGGGCTTTATATGGTATTTACAATATTTCTTCTCCCAGCAATGAGACTTTCTCAAATAACCAAGTATTCAATTTAACCCATTTGGGAACAGGTTTGGTTTATGGTATTTATGCTTTTACCACCACTGGTGTAAGGTTGGTAAGTAATAACACCATATACAATTTAACTGGTAATGGAGGAAATGTTATTGGATTGCTCATGCTTTCTAGCTCACCCACCATTACTAGAAATAAAATATATAGTTTAAGAAGTAATGGTACTACCACAGGAACAGTATTTGGAATTTCTCTTACAAGTTTGGGAACCTCTGGTATAGCAACCATTACCAATAACTTAATTGATAGTTTAATTGCACCCAATTATAGTGGAGCTACTGATGCAATTAGAGGAATTAGCTCAACGATAACAGGTGCTACCACCAATTTGAGGATTTACTATAATACCATAAGATTAAGTGCTACCACAGGAGGTGCAAACTTCTCTTCATCTGCCATCTTTTTTACAGGTGGAACTGTTAGCACTACCGCTGCGCTTGACTTAAGGAATAACATTATTGTCAATAATTCTACTCCACAAGGAACAGGCGTATCAGTGGCTCTAAGAAATTCAACCACAGGTATCAGTAATTATTTAAACTTTTCTAATAATAACCTTTTTTATGCTGGTACACCGGGTATTGCCAACCTCATTTATTTTGATGGTATCAATGCCGATCAAACCCTAGCTGCATTTAAGGCAAGATTGGTAAATTTTGAACGGTCTTCTTTTACAGAAAACCCAACCTTTATAAGCACCACAGGTTCGTCGCCAGACTTCCTGCATTTAAGTTTATCTACCCCAACACTTTGCGAAAGTGCTGGTAGTAATATCTCAGGCTTTACCACAGATTTTGACTTAGTTACCAGACAAGGCAACCCAGGTTATAGCGGATTAGGTTCAGCTCCAGATGTAGGCGCCGATGAAGGAGACTTTATTGGCATTGCCATGGTTTTGGATTCAATTATGGTTGATCAAAATACTGCCTCTGTGCCAATAAACTCAACAAACCAACCCGTAGTAGCCATTAGAGTTCATACTTCAAATAACTTTAATGCGCTTTCACTTAGTTCAATTAAATTAAATACCGCTGGTACTACCAATGTAAACGATATTCAAAATGCCAAAATATTTTATACCGGAAGTAATCCTGTATTCAATACAAGTGCACCTTATGGATCTATAGTTCCATCGCCAAACGGAACCTTTTACATTACTGGATCAAGAACACTTACTTCAGGTGTCAATTATTTTTGGGTAACGTATGATACCAAATCAACAGCTACTGCCAATAACTTTATTGATGTAGTTGTAGACAGCTTAGTTATTGGAGCCATCAACAATGCCCCTTTAAATGGTAACCCAACTGGTGCAAGAAAAATCTTAGCTCCACTCAATGGAAACTATAACGTTGGTTTAGGTCAAACCTACCCAACTATTACCTCTGCTAGTGCCGACTTAGCAGCCTTAGGTGTATCTGGTCCAGTTACATTTATCTTAAAAGATGTTTTGTATAATACAGCTTCTGGAGAAATATTTCCAATCCTTTTGAATGGATATTTGGGTTCATCGGCAACTAATACTGTAACATTACGTCCAGACATTGGAATATATGCATCCATTGAAAATAATTCTATTAATCCAACTTTTGATTTAAGAGGAATTAATAACTTTATATTGGATGGAAGTCCAGGAGGAACTGGTGGTTTTACCAGTGGAAACAACTTAATTAT
>CAILJQ010000209.1 GCA_903834625.1 uncultured Bacteroidota bacterium | reverse complement strand
GTAGATTTGATGATATCTTTTCTATCATCTAAATAAGTATCTGAACGCAAGCCATACATTTTACCCGTTGGTGCCATAAACTGCCACAAACCTGCCGCCCCTACCGGAGAAATAGCTCTTTGGTTCAGGGCCGATTCAATAACAGCCAAATACTTGAATTCCATAGGAACATTTTCTCTGTCGAATACCTCTTCAAAAATGGGAAAGTAAAATTGCGAAGTAGTTAATACCTTGCTCACCAATTTACGTTTGCGGTTGGCATATAAATCAATATAGGCGCGAACTTGTTGGTTATATTCTAAGGGAATTTCTGTTTCTAATAAACTCAAGCGAAAGGCATACACAGAATCTGAGTATACAGGAATATCTCCCTCATCAAATCCATAAATATTCAATTCACCTGCATCCATGTTTGGATACAATTTGCTTCTCCAATTTACGGTATTGCTATCAATACGGGCAACTTGTGCCTCATGATCGGTAGCAATGCCACCCGCTAAAGGTTGCGCTTGTAAACCGCCTGCAATGCAGAGAAGGGTAGTGATGATGAATATATATTTGTTAATTTGCATGTATACTTTTTCGGGTCAGGATATCAAAGATAGGGCTTCTGAACAAGTCAAGAAACTTGTGGCAAAGATAACTTTCCACAGCCAATTAACCTAATAAACGCAAAATGAGCATTTTAGCGTACACTTTATGAGAAAAATGTTTCAATCTCCCAAAAAATAGCCAAATTGCATCACCATATTTTCAGTCATTTTGAGTGTTTTACACCTTATACTAATTCCCTTATCCTTTGTTTATCAAATCATTTTGAGGCTAAGGAACTATTTATACGACTCGGGCATCTTTGGGGTAAGCACTTTTGATATACCCACCATAAATGTGGGTAACCTTGCCTTTGGTGGCACCGGAAAAACCCCTCATACAGAATATTTGATCTGCTTACTAAAGAACCACAAAAGGTTGGGATTTTTAAGCAGAGGATATAAGCGTAAAACCACTGGTTATGTATTTGCAGATGCGCAAGCAAGTCCTTCAAGAATTGGAGATGAGCCATTTCAAATATTCAGTAAATTTAAGGATGTGGCCGTAGCCGTATCAGAAAACAGGGTATTGGGCATTCCCAACTTATTGTTTGATGCACCAGAAACAGAAGTGATATTATTAGATGACGCCTATCAACACCGCGCACTTAAACCAGGTTTAAATATTCTCTTAACAGAACAAAATCGCTTGTATACCACCGACCGCTTGGTTCCTGCCGGATACTTAAGAGAATACGCAGCCGCCGCTGCCCGTGCCGATTTAATTGTGGTGAGCAAATGTTCACCAAATTTAAGCGCAGAAGAACAAGCCCAAATAGAAAAGCAGTTAAACCCACTTCCACACCAAAAAGTATTTTTCTCGGGTATTACCTATGGGATTCCAAAGGCGTTTGGACAAGAAACTGTGTTAACTCCTGATATGGGAGTAATTGCCTTTGCGGGCATTGCCAATACTGCACCCTTTGAAGCCTACCTGCAAACACAATATGCCAAAGTCATTTGTCAGAAGTTCCCCGATCACCATTATATCAGCGAAAAGGAGCTCATGGAATTGATAGGAGCCTATGAGCGATTGGAAGAAAAAGACAAAATTCTCTTAACCACAGAAAAAGACTACCAAAAATTGTTGGAGTCGCCTTTTGCGGCCACCATTAAACAATATCCCTTTTATTACTTACCCATTGAAGTGTATTTCCTCGCTGGAAACAAGCATAACTTTGATGATGAAATTTTACACTATGTACAACACAATTGAAGAAGCTTATTCGTACCTAAAACCCTACCTAAATGGTGCAAAAACAGGCATAATTTTAGGTACCGGACTTGGTGCTTTGGTGCAAGATTTAGAAATAAGTCATAGCATTACGTATGGCGATATCCCCCACTTTCCGGTAAGCACCGTTGAAAGTCACCAAGGCCGATTGCTATTTGCCAAACTCAATGGTGTAGACGTAGTGGTGATGCAAGGCAGGTTCCATTATTATGAAGGCTATTCTATGCAACAGGTAACCTTTCCGGTAAGGGTGATGCATTTGATGGGTATCAAAAACCTATTTATATCTAATGCTTCTGGCGGTTTGAACCCAAGTTTTGAGGTAAGTGATTTGATGTTGGTAACCGACCATATTAACCTATTGCCTGAACACCCATTACGTGGCAAAAATGACGACAGACTTGGTCCAAGATTCCCAGATATGAGCGACGCCTATGACGCGAATTTGTTGGAATTAGCAAAAAGTGTTGGCAAAGAATTAGGCATCAAATTGGTGGAAGGGGTGTATGCTGCCGTGCAAGGTCCAACCCTAGAAACCCAAGCAGAATATAAATACTTACGCATTATTGGGGGCGATACCGTGGGCATGAGTACGGTGCCGGAAAACATTGTAGCCCGACATATGGGCATGAAAGTATTTGCCATTTCTGTGATTACAGATTTGGGCGTTCCGGGCCTTATTAAAAAAATAAGTTTGCAAGATGTGCTCAACGCAGCCTCTATTGCAGAGCCACGTATGACCAAATTGATACGTGAAATGGTAACCAAACTCTAAGAGCTCAATAAATTCACCTACCTTTGCCCCATGGAGATTCAATCTGCAGAATATAAAACCAGCGCCAATAGCCTGAAAGACTGCCCAAAAGTAGAGGTACCCGAATATGCATTTATAGGGCGAAGCAATGTGGGGAAGTCGTCGTTAATTAATATGCTAGTAGGCAGAAAAGGACTTGCCAGAACCTCTGGCACCCCTGGAAAAACCATAAGCATGAATTTTTACTTGGTAAACAACGAATGGAATTTGGTTGATTTACCCGGATATGGTTATGCCAAACGCTCTAAAGACTTAAGAAACAGTTGGGAAAAAACCTTATGGAATTATTTGGAGAAAAGAGACAACCTGGTAAGTTTATTTGTACTCATAGATTCGCGCATTGAGCCACAAGAAAAAGACCTCGAATTTATTACCCAATTGGGTGAAAAAGGAATTCCCTTTTCTATTGTTTTTACCAAATTAGATAAGTTAAAAAACAGCGAGGTTGAGCTGAACCTAGAAACTTACAAGAATACTTTGTTGGAAACTTGGGAAGAGCTTCCGCCAACTTATGCCACCTCAGCAATTGATAAACGTGG
>CAILJQ010000208.1 GCA_903834625.1 uncultured Bacteroidota bacterium | reverse complement strand
CTCCGGCTCTGTGGCAATTACCGAGAATGAGGGAAATGTAAGGTTGAGTTTTGCTTTTGCCAAAACACATGTGGTTGTTGCTTCTATTGATAAAATAATTCCTACGATTAACGATCTTGATTTGTTTTTCTCGCTACTGTCAAGTCACTCAACAGGTCAACAATTGGCAACTTACAATACCATAACAGGACCAGGATATAGAGAGGATACAGAAGGGCCTTCAGAGTTTATTGTTATCTTATTAGATAATGGAAGAACCAATTTATTAGCTACACAAGATCAACGTCAAGCATTAAATTGTATCAAATGTGGGGCATGTAGCAATGTTTGTCCAATCTTTAAAATGGTTGGAGGCAATGCCAGTTACCAAAGTTATAGAGGCGGACCCATAGGCCAATTAGTTGGGTCATTGCAACAAGGATTTGAAGGTTATCATTATTTAAGTGAAGCCTCTACCATTTGTGGTAAATGCACAGATGTTTGTCCAGTGAAAATAGATATACATAATCATCTTCTCAGAAATAGGCACGATGCCATAAGTCAAGGTCAGGAGAAAACCGGCGATAAATTGGCTTGGTATACTTGGAAGAAATTTATGTTGAACCGAAAGAACCTCAATCGTCCAGCAGGCATAAAGAACTTTACCTTTAAACAATTTTATAAATCTGATTGGGGGGAATCTAGGGAGTTCCCTAAAATTGCCGACAAATCATTTAATCAGATGTGGCGCGAGAAGTTTGAAAAAGGATAGAAAAATTCTTCTACAAGAAGCTCTCTATAATTTTTTCCGTGCTTACGCCTTCTGCTTCTGCTTTAAAATTTCGGATCAAGCGGTGTCTTAAAACATTTTTTGCAACCGCTTTTACATCTTCTATATCTGGAGAGTATTTTCCTTTAATCAATGCATGACATTTAGCTCCAATCATCAGGAATTGGCCTGCTCTTGGGCCAGCGCCAAATTCTAAAAACTCATTGGCCATGGGTGCTGCTAAACTTGTTTTTGGCCTTGTTTTACTTACAAGATTCACTGCATAGGAAAGCACATTTTCAGCAACTGGAACTTTTCTTACCAACTTTTGGAAGTATAAAATTTCATTGGCATGAAGGATTTTATTTAATTGATTAACGTTATTACCAGTTGTGCTTCTAACAATCTGCATTTCCTCTTCAAAGCTCGGGTAATCCAAATTGATATTGAACATAAACCTATCCAGTTGTGCTTCTGGCAGCGGGTAGGTTCCTTCTTGTTCAATGGGGTTTTGGGTTGCGAGTACAAAAAATGGTTCTTCTAATTTATGGTGTTTGCCAGCAGTAGTAATAGCCTTTTCTTGCATGGCTTCTAATAATGCCGCCTGTGTTTTTGGAGGAGTACGGTTAATTTCATCTGCCAAAATAATATTGGCAAACAGTGGACCTCTAATGAATTTAAATTCACGTTTTTCATCCAAAATTTCTGAGCCCGTAATATCACTTGGCATTAAATCTGGGGTAAACTGTATCCTGCTAAATTGCAAGTCGAGCACCTCCGAAATAGATTTAATAAGTAAGGTTTTTGCAAGTCCAGGTAAACCAATGAGCAATGAGTGTCCATTAGAAAAAATAGAGATAAGCACGGCATCAACTACCTCGTCTTGTCCAACTATGGCTTTGCCAATTTCTAATTTAAGTTCTTTGTATTTTTGGTGAAGAGCGTTAGCTGCTTCGGTATCATTTGCAAAAGATAACATGCGTCTTATTTATTTTGAATCCAAGGTTTTAGTTGAGGGCAATTTGCGTAATTTTCACTGATTTGAATGTAAAATTGTTTCCTATACCTCTCCATCCACTTTTCTCTTGTGTCTTGTTGCTTTTTGTTGAAGGCCATCGCCTGCAATTTTTGGTAGTCGTCTTTCAAATTTGCCCTATGAGGAGCCGACTCACTTTTAAGGTAATAAATTCTCCAAGCTCTTTTTTGGTCTGGTCCAGGAAGGATGATCAATTCTGGTTCAGTCATCTTACCTACTTCCATCGATTGCACATTGATGTTTAGTTCTTTGCTGAGTTCATCTACCGGTATTTTGGTAGCACCTAAACTGCCTGAACCAATAAAACCCCCGCTATTTTTAGTTTGTTCATCGTCTGAAAATTTTTGTGCAGCTTCTTCAAATGAAAGAGAATCCATTTTAATCAATTGTATAATACTATCAAGTTTATGCCTTGACAATTCAATATCTGATGAATAGACTTTAGGCATTATTAGGATATGTCTTGCATTTACTTCATCTCCTTTTCTTTGAATGGCTTGAATAATATGGTAACCATATTTAGTTTCAATGATTCTTGAAATGCTATCTGGTTTAAGACGAAATGCAGCCCCTTCAAATTAAGGAACCATCATCCCTCTTCCAAAATATCCAAGCTCACCACCTTTAAGAGCAGAGCCTTTATCGTCTGAATACAATTGGGCTAAAGTGCTAAATTTAT
>CAILJQ010000207.1 GCA_903834625.1 uncultured Bacteroidota bacterium | reverse complement strand
GAAGGAAATGGCATCTTGAATTTGTGATAAATCGGCGCTGAGTCTATTACTTAAATCTCCCACGCGCTGATCTGCATAAAAGCTCATGGGCATGCTTAGGAGTTTGCCGTATAAGTCGGTACGCATATTAGCAAGCGATTTTTCACCTACCTCTGTAAGCAGGTAAATGCGCATAAAGGAGAAAATGGTTTGAACCGAAAGTTGCAAAAACAATAACAACAAAATGGTATTTAAGCTCCATTGAACCGTTTTAAGGTTAAAGCCCAAGGCCTCGGTAGCCATGCTTTGTTGAGGCATTTGCAAGGCAGCACCTGGAGCAGCGGCATCAATCATTTTACCCAATAAGAAAGGAAAAATCATGGTACTGAAAGCAGACAAGGCAATGAACATAAGGCTCAGCATAAATTTGCCTCGAAAAGGTTTGATATAGGCAAACAAAGCCAAGGCTTCGCCCATGGTTTCTTTGCTAATCTTAGCCTTTTCTGGTTCTTGCTTTATATTTCCGTTGCTGTTAAAACTTCTCTTTGCCATAATGGGCGCAAATATAAGCAGGAAGTTGTATGCCCATAGGGTATATCTGTGAACCTACTTATTTTATCGACGAGCAGGAAGGATTATTCAAAACGCAGGTGTTTCACCGATTCACCA
Organism: uncultured Bacteroidota bacterium; assembly: GCA_903834625.1. Taxonomy (GTDB): domain Bacteria; phylum Bacteroidota; class Bacteroidia; order UKL13-3; family UKL13-3; genus B1. Next base: position 4,882 of record CAILJQ010000207.1, on the reverse strand, counting down.
GAGTCTCTTAATTCTATCAATGAATCGATGCCAATTTCTAGGTGTTTACTTACGTAGTTAGCAGTAACTGCCACATCACTTTTAGAGGTCTTCACTCCTTCTGGCACCATTGGGTTATCTGATACCAGCAACAAGGCACCTTTAGGAATTTCATTCACAAAACCAGTAATAAAAATGGTAGCTGTTTCCATATCTATACCCATGGCGCGCGTTTTACGTAAGTAGTTTTTAAACTCTTCATCGTGCTCCCACACGCGACGGTTGGTGGTATAAACGGTACCTGTCCAATAATCCATATCATGTTTTACAATAGCCGCCGAAACCGCTTTTTGCAAACGAAAAGAAGGCAAGGCAGGAATTTCGCTCATGATATAATCATTGCTGGTACCTTCACCTCTTATGGCTGCAATAGGTAAAATGAGGTCGCCAATTTTGGTTACTTTTTTCAAGCCACCACATTTTCCCAAAAACAAAGCTGCTTTAGGATGAACAGCACTCAACAAATCCATACAAGTAGCTGCCATGGCGCTACCCATTCCAAAATTGATGATGGTAATATTATCTGCCGTAGCGGTTTGCATGGGCTTGTCTTTACCCATTATTTCTACCTCAAAACGCTCTGCAAAAAGTTCAACGTATTTTATAAAATTGGTAAGGAGTATATACTCTCCAAATTGATCTAAGGGTCTTCCAGTATAACGGGGTAACCAATCATTCACTATTTCTTCTTTGGTCTTCATACCCGCAATATACAGAATTAAAATCCTATCATACCCGACATCAGGTCTTTGAATTCGAAACCTTTTGTAATGGCGTGCTTGCTCAACTGAGAGAATTCAGCCAATCCGTGTAATACCAATTCCATCAAAATTATTTTTTCTGCTTCACTTGCTTGAGGATATTTCTCTTTCACCAATTCGCCCAAACCTTCAACAGTAAGAAGGGTATTGATATAATGTTGGTCTTTGCTAATATGAATGGCAGAAACGGTATAGCCATCATTAAACCAATTGAGGATGGTACCGTAAGGATTAGGCTGTTTAGATTTTTTTGCCTTTTCTGGGTCAGAGAACTTCTCTAAAAACAAAGTGCGAATGGCTTTACCAATAAGGTTTTGTGCCACATTTTGAGAACCCTCTAATTCACCCTCGTACACCAATTCTACTTTACCTGTAATGCTTGGTAACACACCAAACAAATCTGCAATGCGGGCATGGGTATGTTTGTCGCCACTCAACAACATTCTGCGTTCTGCAGCGCTGTATAAATTCTCTAAGGCAGAAATGGTTAAACGAGCAGAAACACCAGATTTTTGGTCGACCCAATCACTGTTACGGGCTTCCATGGCAATGTGTTCAATTAAATCGAGCAAGGTATCACTTACCTCAATGGCTTCTTTTTGTAAAGCAGGAATATGCGCTTCTTGGGTGGTTACCTTTTTAGCCAACTGAATGGTTTTAGGATAATGGGTGATTATCTGGCTATCAATACGGTCTTTTAGTGGAGTAACAATACTACCTCTATTGGTATAATCTTCCGGATTGGCAGTAAATACAAATTGCACATCTAAAGGCAAACGCAATTTAAAACCTCTAATTTGCAAATCGCCTTCTTGTAAAATATTGAACAAAGAAACTTGAATGCGTGCTTGCAAATCTGGCAATTCATTGATCACAAACAAACAACGATTGCTCCTTGGGATCAGACCGAAATGTATCACACGTTCATCATTGTAATGCAATTTAAGTGAGGCAGCTTTGATAGGATCTACATCACCAATTAAATCGGCAACCGATACATCTGGTGTGGCTAATTTCTCTGTATACCTGGCGCTGCGGTGCATCCATTCTATGGGAGTTGCCTCTCCTAAAGTTTCTATTTGCTCATGTGCAAACTTGCTAATAGGCAGTAAAGGATCATCGTTAATTTCACTTCCACTTACAACCGGAATAAATTCATCTAATAAGTTAACCATCAAACGAGCCAAGCGCGTTTTTGCTTGTCCACGTAAACCTAACAAGATGATATTATGTCTTGATAAAATAGCGGTTTGTAATTGAGGCAATACCGTATCTTCATACCCTTGAATACCTTCAAAAGGATTGGCTCCACCATTCAAAAAAGCGAGTAAATTGTCTCGCATTTCTTGTTTCACACTTTTAGATTGATACCCACTTGCTACCAATTCACCCAATGTAGCGGGTCTTGTGGCAGATTTACTTTTACTTATTTTTTTGCTCATCGTACGTTTTTCCTTCTGTTCTTTTCAAAATCTTCAAATATAAAATCGCCCAAACCATTGAGGTTGCTATAGTATGCCTTGCCATTATTGGTTTTGGTAAACTCGCGCACAAACTCTTGCAAATATGGGTCGCTTGCAATCATAAAGGTGGTAATTGGAATTCCCAACCTTCTTGCTTGCGCGGCCATGGTAAGGGTTTTATTGATGATTTTTCTATCTAATCCAAAACTATTTTGGTAATAGCCATTGCCTTCTTTTAAGCAAGTGGGTTTCCCATCTGTAATCATAAAAATTTGTTTGTTGGCATTTTTGCGCTTACGCAATATTTCTAATGCCAATTCTAATCCTGCATAGGTATTGGTATGGTATGGACCAACCTGCAAGTAGGGCAAGTCTTTTACTTCAATAGGCCAAGCATCGTTGCCAAAAACCAAAATATCGAGGGTATCTTTTTTGTAGCGTGTTTTAATCAATTCTGCCAATGCCATGGCTACTTTTTTGGCAGGGGTAATTCTGTCTTCACCATATAAAATCATGCTATGAGAGATATCTATCATGAGCACAGTAGAGGTTTGCGATTTTTGGTCTTTCTCTCTTATTTCTAAATCTTCTTCGGTTAACTTAAATTGCTCAATCCCATGATTCACTTGGGCATTGTGAATGCTAGCGGTAAGGTCTATCTGATCCAAGGAATCGCCAAAGGCAAACTTGCGCAAATCTGAATTAAGTTCATCGCCCTTGCCTGTTTTGGATGTTTGGTGATTGCCGTTTTTTCCTTTTTTTAACTTTCCAAAAACCTCATCTAAACTTTGCTTGCGAATGGCTTGATTGGTTTTAGAACTGGGAGTAAAATTTCCATCTAAGGGATTTTCTTTTACATAACCCTTGGCCTTTAGGTCGTTGATAAAATTCCCCATTCCATAGGCATCATTGGTAAGGTTATGCTGCTGATCTAATTGGGTTAGCCAATCAAGTGCCTCTCCCACATCGCCGTTGGTATATTGCAGCAACTGCAAAAAGAGTGACAGCAATTGCTCAAAGCCTTTTTCATCCTCGGGTTTGGGTATGTATTTAGAAAATAAATGTCCGCTCATTGAATTGCCAAAGTTGAACTTTCCTCAGTTCATTTTCAGATTAAAATTGTAAAATAATCATACGATACGTGTTTCTTGCTATTTTCGCAGCATGAAGTCACATTTAGTAATACTCTTAAACCTCTTGTTTTGTTTTAGTCTTTCGGCTCAAACCGAAAAAAAAATATGCGTAGCCTTTTATAACCAGGAGAATTTGTTTGATACCTTAAACGATCCCAAAAAGATAGACGAAGAATTTACACCCACAGGAACTTACCAATGGACAAGCGAGCGTTACCAAAACAAATTGGCCAATATGAGCAAGGTAATTGCTGCCATGAACGACGGTAAAGGTCCGGATTTTTTAGGCATGTGTGAGGTAGAAAACGACAGGGTTTTAATTGATTTGTGTTCAGAACTGAAAAAGAAAAACTTGGATTATGGGTATGTATGGCATGAAAGCAGAGATGTACGAGGCATTGACAATGCCTTGTTGTATAAAAAAAGTTTGGTAAAGAGAGGCAATTCGCATTTGTATATGATAGATTCTGCAGGTATTGGCAACGACCAAACCAGAGGAATTTTAATGGGCGATTTTTTATTAAAGAACAATGGGCATTTAATTTTGATGGTGAACCATTGGCCAAGCAGAAGAGAAGGGGAAGAACAAAGTGCCTATAAACGCATTTTTGTAGCCACCACTTTAAAAGCCATTACAGATAGCATTCAGAAAAAAAACGATGATTGCGCTATCATCCTTATGGGCGATTTTAATGATTACCCTAACAATGTGAGTTTGACCCAATTTCTACATGCTAAAAAAGACATGAAAGATGTGGATGACAATGACTTTTACAATCCTATGTATGCTTTAATGGAAGCGGGTTTAGGGTCATACAAACACAAAGGAGAATGGAACTTTTTAGATCAATTTTTATTAAATGAGGAGTTATTAGAAGTAGGCGAAAAAATTTCTTATGTGCCAAACTCTGCTGCAGTATTTAAACAAGAGTGGATGTTGGAAACAGAAGAAAAATACAAAGGCAACCCGAAACGCACTTTTGGGGGCAAAAAATATTTAAACGGATACAGCGATCACCTTCCTGTTTACCTTTATTTGCAATTAAAATAAATGACCTTACCTTCTATTTTTATTGGTTCAGACGGAAGCAAAACGTTGCTGCGAGACGACCTTAATGAAACCTATCATAGCAGGCATGGCGCCATACCAGAAAGCAACCATGTATTTATTGGGGCAGGTTTACATTTCGGTCTGAACCAATGGAGCACGTCTGATATACACATAGTAGAAATAGGATTTGGAACTGGTCTGAACGCAATGTTAACGGCATTGGAAGCAGAGAGATTGAATCTTACTATTCATTACCATGCGCTAGAAACAGTGCCCCTCCCCTACGCCTTGGTTCAGGACTTAGGATATTTTGATGAACACCCCCAAGAGGTTAAAGACATATACCAAAACCTGCATGCAGTTTCTTGGGAGGAAGAAGTAAAAATCAACAATCATTTTAGTTTGCATAAAACACAAACAGCCTTAGAGCATTTT
>CAILJQ010000206.1 GCA_903834625.1 uncultured Bacteroidota bacterium | reverse complement strand
TTATATAAGCATTTTTGGTAAGTGTATTGGCCCCGCCTGCATTTGTTGCTTTTAAACTTACGGTATAAGCACCTCCGCCCAAAAACTGAACCTGAGGATTTTTAACATTTGAGCTAGTTCCGTTAACATAACTTACCGTATTGGGCGTGAATGTCCACTCCCAAGCGCTTGGCGTATTGGTAGATGAATCGGTGAAGCTTACGGTGGTATTGGCACATGGACTTAAATTAGATGCCCAAAAATTAACCACAGGAGCTGGAATACTGGCTACACCTGTTATCAAAATATCATCAATAAATAAGTTATTGCCATACCCACTGATGTTTTCAAATTTCAATTTCACATCACCCCCTGCAAAAGCAGTTAAATTAACAGTTTTACACGTTGCATAATTACTAGAACCTCCACACCAATCAGAAGTGGTTGATGGAAAGAAATCGCTTCCTAAGTCGGCACCCGTAATAAAATTATAAGGCGAACTCGCTTGTGTTTCTCTAAAACTTGCCACACGTGTCCATGTGCTTCCACAAGTGGTTGATACATATATAGCCAATGAATCCATAGCGCTTGGATCGAACCGCTTATAAGCATGTTTAAAGCTAAGTGTAACACTTGAATAACCTTGAAGGTTTATAGGCGGTGAAATGAGTCCATCTCGTAATATGGCAGAGCCCGCATCTGAATAATTAAAATTATCAATACCTGCTGCTTTAGTGCCTGAGCCATTTCCCGAAACGGTATAGATCGACCAAGTTGTTTTTCCATCTGGATTAGCTAAAAACCAACCTGAATAGGTACTAGAATTTTCCCAATTCTCTGAGAAAGGCAAACTTTGTCCACCTGCTTTTATATAGTTTGTTTTGGTCACAGAATCGCTGCCGGCTGCATTGCTTACCTTTAGTTTAATGGTATAAAATCCATTGGTAGTAAATAACACTTTACAATTTCTTGAATTGGCATTGGTACCTCCTGTAAATACAAAAGTATTTGGCGTGATGGTCCACTGGTAACTGCTTGCAGCTATGGTTGCAGTATCTGTTAAGGTTACGGTATCATTTAAACAAGGGGTTAATTTATTGGCTGCAAACATTACCTGAGGAGGATTAGATAAACTAAAGGCCAAACTTGAGAAAAGGCCTCTTCCGTAGGTTGCAGCAATAACCATATTATCTGAGCTTCTAATTTGCAACATATCAACCCGCACATTGGCCATACCTTGGTTTGAGGCTGTCCAGCTTGGCGTAGTACTTAAAAAATTACTACTTGCCCAAACGCCTAACTCTGTAGCCAAAATAACTTCATTGCGGTTGTTAGGATTAAACAAGGCCCAACGAATGGGCATATCTGGCAAATTACCTTCTTTGTTTGTCCAACTGCTACCTCCATTATTGGTATACCAAACAGAAGTAACACCATAGTTAAAAAAGGTAACCAATAACTCATTGTCGTTGGCCCCTATTTCAATACAAGAAATGCTACCCGATGGCAAGGAACTTCCGCCAATTTCAGTGCTGCTTGAGGTTCCTGCAGGATTGCTTACTTTATACACCTCACCCACATCTGTTCCAACAAAAACGGCACCTGAATAAGGTGAAACACGAATATGACTTGCTTCATCTGCCATGCCAGAAATGTTTACCACTTCTGGCGTTTGCGGAGTTCCGGTAACTTGTCGAACACGATAAATTGTACCTATGGTTCTACTAGCGTATAGCACGTCGTTTGCATCATCATAATCGGCGGGATTGATAAATTTGCCCGTTTGGTCATCATCTATTAAAGTGGTGAGGAAACTGTTTCCCGTATTTCTAGAGAGATAATATGAATTGTATACATAACTGGCAATTTGATGACTGGCATTATTTTGATCAATAAAACAATATGCGCCATCACCACCATAAACTTCAGTGGTGCTATTCATGCCTGCCACATTGTATCTTTGGGTTCCATTGTCTTGCGCACCTGCCAACATGTTATTGGAACCTGAAGTGGGATTGATGGCACAGGAATAATACTGTGTTACATTATAATTGTTATTTCTTGGAAATATAACATCCGAAGTACCGGCTGACCCTATGTTGGAAGTATAAAATACTCCTCCATCATTCCCAAAAATTAAGGTAGAAGAATTTCCTGGCTTGAACACAATGGCATGCTGATCTGCATGCACTTCAGAACAATTTAAATTACCCAAATTGTTGTTGTTCGACCATTTTGATATTTGCGTCCAATTGCTTCCGCCATCTACACTTCTAAACAAATCGATACCACCCACAATTACATTATCTGCATTGTTAGGATCAACTGCCATAATTAAATCATACCAAGCCTGACCGCGTGTAAAATCGGTATCGGGTATACCATTGTCAACATCTGCAGGTTCGCTAATGCTTGTCCATACCGTACCACCATTACTTGTTTTTTTGATATCTGCTACTTGGTTATTGTTTTCAAAAACAGCATAAACTACATTGCTATTACTAGGTGCACATGCCA
>CAILJQ010000205.1 GCA_903834625.1 uncultured Bacteroidota bacterium | reverse complement strand
TTCAACATTCATAATTCAACGCTCATAATTCATAATTCTGCTTTTCAATTGTATAAGAGCGCACCGGCGGTGTGTTTTTTGTGAAATGCATGCTCATAAATTGATAATTAATAGCTTCTAAACTAATTTTTGTCATAACATGATTTTTGGATTGCGAATAGCTTCGTGTCAACAAATTTCATCAAATATGGCAACTTATGATACCGCCCATGTGAAGAACATTGTCTTACTTGGGCATTCCGGCAGTGGCAAAACAACTTTAGCAGAATGTGCAGTTTACGAAGCTGGATTAATTACCCGCAGAGGTACTGTTGAAGAAAAAAATACCATTGCCGACTACCACGAACTAGAGCAAGAAAGAGGAAACTCTGTCTTCTCAAAATTATTACATACCACCTGGAAGGGGTATAAAATTAATATCATTGATACTCCCGGTTACGACGATTTTGCTGGCGAGGTAATTGCCGCTTTGCGTGTTGCTGATACAGGTATTATGTTACTCAATGGCGCCCACGGCGTTGAGGTAGGTACCGAAATTGTTTGGGAGTATACAGAAGAGTTTAAAACTCCTATGATTTTAGCGGTAAATCAAATAGACCATGAAAAGGCAGATTTTGATAAAACCGTGGAGCAAGCCAGAAACCGTTTTGGTTCAAGCGTTGTAGTGGTGCAGTACCCCATGAACCAAGGTGTGGGTTTTAATGCCATTGTAGATGTGTTAAATATGGTTATGTATCAATTCCCAGCCGAAGGAGGAAAGCCGCAAAAGCTGCCTATTCCGGCAGCTGAATTAGAAAGAGCAGAAAACCTCCATAAAGAGTTAATTGAGGCCATTGCAGGCAACGATGAAGGCCTTATGGAGAAATATTTTGAGCAAGGAACCCTAAGTGAAGATGATATGCGCGCAGGATTGAAGAAATCTTTAATCCACCACGATTTATTTCCGCTCTTCTGTGTATCGGCCAAAAAAGATATGGGCATTGGTCGTATCCTCGGCTTTATTGATAATGTTTGTCCAAGCGCCGCAGAAATGCCTGAACAAACCACCGCTTCTGGTGATAAATTGCCTTGCGATGCAAATGGTCCGGCTTGCATTTTTATTTTTAAGACCATTAATGAGCCTCACCTAGGTGAGATGAGTTTGTTTAAAGTATATAGTGGAACCATTACTGTAGGCATGGAGTTGGTAAATGAAAACAATGGCACTGCAGAAAAGCTGAACCAATTGTTTTTGTTAGAGGGAAAAAAACGCATTCCGGTAGATGAGTTAGTAGCTGGAGATATTGGTGCAACTATTAAATTGAGAAATACCCATACCAATAATTCTTTGCATATAAAGGGAAAAAATATTGCACTCCTGCCAATTGAATTTCCTGAACCGCATTTACAAATGGCCATCGAATCAACAAAAAAAGGCGATGAAGAGAAATTGGCTCAGGCCCTACACCAACTCAATGAGGAAGACCCAAGTTTGAACATTGAAGTTTCTGCAGAATTAAGACAAACGTTAATCAATTGTCGTGGCGAAATGCATTTGGCGGTAATCAAATGGAAGCTGGCACATTTATATAAGTTAGAAGTAAATTTTGTGCGCCCAAGAATTGCCTACCGCGAAACCATCCAAAAACAAGTGAGCGCCAATTACCGTCACAAAAAACAAAGTGGCGGTGCCGGTCAGTTTGGCGAAGTACATATGTTGGTTGAACCTTATTTTGAGAACATGCCAGATCCGGAGGGTGTGAGCGTGCGCGGTAGAGATGAGCATTCATTACCTTGGGGTGGAAAATTGGTGTTTTACAATTGCATTGTAGGTGGCGTTATTGATAACAGATTTTTGCCTTCTATCATGAAAGGGATCATGGAAAAAATGCATGAAGGTCCGCTTACTGGAAGTTATGTACGCGATGTGCGTGTGAGTGTTTTTGATGGCAAAATGCACCCTGTAGATTCCAACGATATCAGTTTTAAAATTGCAGGCATGATGGCATTTAAAGATGCTTTTCATCGTGCCGATCCACAAATTCTAGAGCCAATTTATTTGGTGGAAGTATTGTGTTCAGATGAAGTAACTGGCGCCGTGATGGGCGATTTACAAACCCGCCGTGCCATGATTGAAGGCATGGATACACACGGACATTATCAAAAAATTATTGCCAAAGTGCCACTCTCTGAAATGCAAGATTATCAATCTACTTTAAAGAGCATCACACAAGGTAAGGCCAAATACAAAATGCAATTTGATACCTACAGTCCTGTTTCATACGAGATACAAAAGAAACTAATGGAAGAATATCAAAAGCATGCCAAAGACGATGCAGCTTAATACATTTTACTTACACAAAAGAGGATCCCAATGGGGTCCTTTTTTGTTGGAATGCAGTTTATTTTCTGAGTGTATTTGGGTAGATTATTTCAGTTAAGAACAGTCCATGCGCAGCTACACTTTCACCAGCTTTACTGCGGTTTTTGCTAGCTAATATTTCTGTTACGGTCTGAACCGAAATTTTGCCTTTACCCACATCTAATAATGTCCCCACAATGGCGCGTACCATATTTCTTAAAAATCTATCGGCCGTAATAGAAAATACCAATTGTTGAGGTGTGATATATTCCCAATGGGCATGGGTAATTTTGCAATTGAATGTTTTTACATCAGTATGCACTTTGCTAAAGCACTCGAAATCGGTATGCGTTAAAAGCAGAGCTGCCGCTTCGTTCATTGAGGCCATATCTAATGTGTGGGCATACAACAAGCTCAATTCATGTGTAAACGGATTGGGCAAGGTATGGATATGGTATTCGTAAGAGCGTGAGATGGCATCAAAGCGGGCATGTGCTTCTTCTTGCACTTCAAACACTTCATATATAGAAATGTCTTTTGGCAATAATGCATTCAGTTTGTATGCGAATTGAATAGGGTCGAGTGTTTTGTGTGCATCAAAATGCAAATAATACGACCTGGCATGCACGCCTGTATCGGTTCGGCCACAACCAACCACTTCTGTGGGTTCACTCAATAAAATACTTATTTTTTTTTCTATCTCTTCCTGCACACTGCTTGCATTGGGCTGTTTTTGCCAACCGTGGTAGTTTTTGCCTTGATATGCCAGGTGTACAAAGTAGCGCATGTGAGGACTTAGGCTTCTGGACTTAATTTCATCATCTCAAACGACTTCTGGGCAGCCATTTGCTCGGCCTTCTTTTTATTGGTATGTTGGGCTACGCCTTTTTCTTCGCCACCAAACTTCACTGTAATTTTGTAGATTTTGTTTTTGCCGTCTTGTATTTCTTCTACCTCAAAATCTATGGCTTTATTATTTTTCTGTGCGTATTCAATCAACCTCCCTTTAAAATTGGTCTCTGTACTTTGAAGTTTGTCTACATCAATATGAAAGCGCAGGAGGTTGTCTACAATAAATTTTTTGCAACCTTCAAAACCTCTATCTAAAAAAATAGCACCCAAAAAAGCTTCAAGGGCATTGCCAAAAATGCTGTTACGAAGGTTTATATTTTGAAGGGCTTTGCGGTCGTACTCAACCAAATGGTTGAGGTTTATTTTAATTGCCAATTCGTTGAGGCTTTCCCTGCTCACAATTTTAGAGCGCAATTGGGTAAGAAAACCTTCGTCTTTAAAAGGATATTTTAAAAAGAGGTATTCTGCCACAATAGAATTGAGCATGGCATCTCCCAATAACTCTAAACGTTCATTGCTGTCTTTAGAGCCTGTTGGATGAATGGTACGAGAAACGGAATGGTGTCTTAAAGCCTGTTCGTAGGCCTTCATGCTTGAGGGCATGTATCCGGTGATGGCCTTAATTTTAAGCGCAAGTTTTTTGTGTTCGGCCGATCTGGGCTTCAGGTGTGTAAGCAGTCTCCTGAACAAAACCTATTCAACAAATTTTTTCACAATAACAGAAGCATTGTGGCCACCAAAACCAAACGTATTACTCAAAGCAGCTGTCACCTCACGATGTTGCGCCTTGTTAAAGGTTAGGTTCAAACGTGGGTCGAAAGCCGGGTCGTCTGTAAAATGGTTGATGGTAGGAGGGATAATCCCTTTGTGAATAGCCAGAATACAAGCTATGGTTTCAATGGCACCAGCGCCACCTAAAAGGTGACCGGTCATTGATTTGGTGGAACTGATATTCATCTTAAAGGCATGGTCGCCAAAAACCGACATAATCGCTTTTACTTCCTGAGGGTCGCCCAAAGGAGTAGAGGTACCATGCACATTGATATAATCAATTTCTTCGGGTTTCATACCAGCATCTTGCAAGGCATATTTCATCACATTGCTTGCACCTAATCCATCAGGATGTGGAGCTGTCATGTGGTATGCATCTGCAGATAGACCGCAACCCATAATTTCAGCATAAATTTTTGCACCGCGCTTTTTGGCATGTTCGTATTCTTCCAAAATCAATGCGCCACCTCCTTCGCCTAATACAAATCCATCTCTGTCTAAATCAAAAGGTCTAGAAGCTGTAGCTGGATCGTCATTGCGCTCACTAAGAGCTTTCATTGCATTGAACCCGCCAATAGCAGCTTCGTTTACACAAGCCTCTGAACCACCTGATACAATAATATCAGCTTTGTTTAAACGTATGTAGTTAAAAGCGTCGGCAATGGCATTGGTTGAAGAAGCACATGCTGCAACGGTTACAAAGTTTGGACCTCTGTATCCATGACGGATAGAGATCAAACCCGCAGAAATATCCCCAATCATCATGGGAATAAAGAATGGACTAAAACGGGGCGTACCATCTCCTTTGGCAAAGGCCGTAACCTCATTCAAGAAGGTGTGCAAGCCACCAATTCCAGTACCCCAAATTACACCAACCCGATCTTTGTCAATAGTATCATCCAAACCAGCATCTTTAATCGCTTCATCAGTTGTTACAATAGCAAACTGCGTAAAGCGGTCCATGCGGCGGGCCTCTTTCTTGTCAATAAATTCGGTGGGATCGAAATTTTTAACTTCACATGAAAATCGGGTTTTGAACTTGGATGTATCAAATTGGGTAGTGAGCGCTGAGCCACTAACCCCATTTGATAGTCCATCCCAATAGTCTTGTAAAGTGTTTCCGATAGGTGTTAGGGCACCCAATCCTGTTACTACAACTCTGCGGGAAAGCATTAGCAATAAATTAAATTAATGCTTAATTAGCTTTTTACATTTGCTTCGATGTAGGCAATCGCTTGTCCTACAGTACCAATTTTCTCAGCTTGGTCGTCTGGAATTGCAATATTGAATTCTTTTTCGAATTCCATAATTAACTCAACAGTGTCCAATGAATCGGCACCTAAATCGTTTGTAAAACTGGCTTCATCGTTGATTTCGGTTTCTTCAACGCCAAGCTTGTCCATAATAATGGTTTTTACTCTTCCTCTAATATCTGACATTTTCTTAATGTTTAATAGTCTGCAAATAAACTACTTTTTAGAAATAAAATGCAAGTTTTCCGTTCAATGGATAAATTCTGACCTATCCTTTTGGTTTTCTTTGTTAAATTATTTCACACATGAGGCACTATTCAATCCATTTTCCTTAATTTGTGGGCTTGAAAAAACTGCAACTTGAGGTAGAGGAGGACACCGATTTCCTGCTTTTTGGCTTGGTTTCAGGATATAAAGCGTCTAAATTGGCCTTTTTCCTGAACCAATTACCCGTTTTGGATTTTCATCGGGTAACAGATCTTTCGCTCCCCGATTTTAACCCCAAGGCCGATATCAGTTTTTCTAAATTTAGTTTCCACGACGAAGAAAATCACCTAGATTTCTCCCTTGTGGCGAACAAAGAATTTGGACTAATTTTGATAAACGACCTCAAACAGTTTGATTATTTGCTGATTGTGCGTGGGGGATTGGAGTTTTTTGACCCAAAACAATTTGCAAGTGAATGCATGAAATTACAGGGTGTGCAACTGATTGCACCCATAGACCATGAAAAGGTAAAGTCGAAAATCAGTTGGATTATATAATATAAATGAACGATCAAAAATTTAACAGGACCAAAATTATTGCCACCATTGGTCCGGCAACAAGTAGTTACGAAAATTTAAAAGCTATTGTATTAGAAGGGGTAGATGTTTGCCGCTTGAACTTTTCTCACGGCTCTTACGACGACCATAAAAAGGTAATTGATAATATCCACCAAATTAACGAAGACCTGGGCACACATGTATGCATGCTGCTCGATTTACAAGGTCCGAAATTACGCGTGGGTGAAATGGAGAATGGCAAAATTGAATTGGTAACAGGTGCTACTATTGAAGTAACTACTGAAAAGTGCATTGGAACCGCCCAAAAGATTTATGTGAACTTCGAAAGCTTGCCTAAAGATGTAAACAAAGGTGAGCGCATCTTATTAGATGATGGAAAACTAGAATTAAAAGTCGTGGAAACAAACCGCAAAAACCTCATCAAGGCAGAAGTGGTTGTTGGTGGTTTCCTTACCAACAAAAAAGGTTTCAACCTGCCTAATACCAAATTGTCTATTCCTAGCATGACGCAAAAAGATTTAGACGATTTAAAATTTGGCTTGGAACAAAAAGTAGAATGGGTGGCCCTTAGTTTTGTGCGCAATGCAGATGACGTGATTTTTATTAAAAATATCATCGAACTCAACGAGTGGAAACCACGCGTAGTGGCCAAAATTGAAAAACCAGAGGCCATTGCCAATATAGACCGCATCATTCAAGTGTCTGATGGCGTGATGGTGGCACGTGGCGACCTAGGGGTAGAAATGCCAATGGAACAAGTGCCCGTTTTGCAAAAACATATTGTTAAAAAATGTATCGAAGCTTCTAAACCAGTAATTATTGCTACCCAAATGATGGAAAGCATGATTACCAGTCCGGTTCCAACCCGTGCAGAGGTAAACGACGTGGCCAACGCAGTAATGGATGGAGCAGATGCAGTAATGTTAAGTGCCGAAACTTCGGTAGGAGCTTTCCCTGCCCAATGTGTGCGCGCCATGCAAAAAACCATTGCCCAAGTGGAACAAAAAACCAACGCACCTTATTTTAAAGGCAAACGTCCAGATGAACATTCACCTACTTTTATCTCTGATGAAATATTGTTCACGGCCGTAAGAATTTCTGACCACTTGAAGGCAGCTGCGGTTATTGGTATGACCTTCTCTGGTTATTCAGCATATCGTTTGTCATCTTACCGACCAAAAGCACCTATCTTCATCTTTACTACCAACCCACGTTTGTTAAAAACCATGAGTTTGGTATGGGGTGTACGCGGATTTTTGTACAGAGGCTTTGAAAGTACTGATCAATCTATACAAGACATTAACGACCAATTGGCTCAAATGGGATATGTTAAATCAGGCGATATTGTTATCAATACGGCCAGTATGCCTATTACAGATCGTTCAAGAACCAACGCGGTGAAAATTTCTGAAATACACTAGGCATGGTTATTGGTAAACAGTTACCTATTAATACTTTCAATTTATGAAAAAGCTATTGTATCTAGTTGCCGTATTAAGTTTTACCGCAGCATGTACCAAAACTACAACCACTCCTACCGACAGCGGTGCTAGCATTGTAACCAACGACAGCTCTGAATTTAATGGTAGATTGATTGTAACTACCTATGATTATTATACAGGCAATACCCTTCCATCTGCCAATGTATATGTGTATACCCGTTATGAAGACATTGCCAAAAATTTGTATTTATATACTCGTAAAAGCAATGGTGCCGGCGATGCAGATTTTGGTTACCTCTTACAAGGCAATTATTATTTGGTTTCGAGCAATACCACCAGAAGAGATACCAGTTTGGTTCAAGTATTGAGCAAACGCATTACCTACCGTAACGTATACCTTCAATGAGTGTAGACATTATAGAAAATAAAGTTGCCTCTAGTGGTCTCATTACCCTCAATTTAGAAGATTTTGCAGACAATACACCAAAGGTTGAGCTCGATATCAAACCATGGTTGTTTAGGGAAATGATTTTGCGCGAAAAAGATTTTAGGGAGTTTGTTAAAGCACATGATTGGGCACAATACCAAGATCAAATAGTGTGTTTTGTGTGCTCTGCAGATGCCATCGTTCCTACATGGGCGTATATGTTATTGTCGGTATCGGTTCAGCCTTATGCCAAAAGGTATTTTTTTGGTTCGACCCAAATGGCCGATGAACTTTTGTTTCATGAAGCCCTTCATGCAACAGATTTTAGTGTATACCAAGATGTGCGTGTTATTGTTAAAGGTTGTGGCGAGCGATCCATTCCAGTAAATGCATATGTAGAAATCACCGCAGCTTTATTGCCATTTGCCAAAAGTATTATGTACGGAGAAGCCTGTAGCAATGTGCCTGTTTTTAAAAGGAAATAACCTATACCTTTGACCCATTGTTAGATAATTTCTCATTCAACTCATTCGCGCTTTATGCCATTTCTTACCAAACTTAAATTAAGCCCTATTACCAACCTAGCCGATGCCCGTTTTGCAGCCGCAGCAGGTATAGAATATATGGGTTTTTGTTTCGACCCAAGTTCCAAAGATTTTTTGTTACCTATTAAAGCCAAAGAAATTTTGGAATGGACAAGTGGTTCTTTTGCTGTGGGTGAATTTGGCGATCAAGACATAGCAGAAATAAGCGAGTTAAGTGAATTGTTGGGATTAGATGTTGTGCTATTAAACAATTCCATTTTACCCGATGAATTGCCTCAAATAGGAAAGCCTATTATCAAAGCCATTTCTTTAGACCAAATGGGGTCGATTGAATTGGCCAATGAATTGTGCGCCTACGCGCCCTTTGCCGATGCTTTTCAAATAAATGGCACCATGCCTTTTGCAGATAGAATGGATGAGTTAACTGAAGCTTGTTTGCAATACAAAATCATGTTGAACCTACCTTATCAAGCCAACAATATCACACAGTTGTTAAATGCTTTGAAACCTTATGCTTTAAACTTGCCTGCTGGTGAGGAAGAGAAAACGGGCATGAAAGAATTTGACGACTTAAATGCCTTATTAGATATCCTTTCGGTTCAGGCTTAAGCTTTTTGAATTAGCGCCATTAACCTGTCTATTTCTTCTTTGGTATTGTATATATGTGTTGACATGCGCAAAGAATTTAAACTGTTCTCTTGTACCACGCGAATACGTACTTTGTTATCTGCACAGGTCTTATAAAAATCATTGAAGTTTACACCTTTTATCCTGAACCCATTTACTCCGGCGCGACTTCTAACTTCAGTTGGGGTAATCAGTTCTACTTTATCACCAAACTTTAATAATTCTGCCTGCGCGTAAGAACTTAAATACATAATGCGTTCATGGATATTTGCCATCCCAATGGTTTCAATAAAATCTATGGCAGCATCAACTCCTTTGTATAAACCAGAGGCTTGAGTACCTCCATAATACCTGTGGGCGCTGTCTGCATAAGCACCCGTTGCAATTGGCGTTGAAGCCATGTTCCATTTGCCATTATCACTTCCACCACCTACAAAATAAGTTTGTAGTGTTTGTTGAAACGATTTTTTCACATATAAAAATCCTGTTCCTTTTGGACCTAACATCCATTTGTGTGAGCAAGAGGCATAGGCATCACAACCCATTTCATGCAAATCTACCAATAACATACCCGGTCCGTGTGCTCCATCTATAAAGGCAAAAAGTCCGTTTTCTTTAGCCCAGGTACATATTTCTTTAGCAGGCAAAACCTGACCCTGCGTACAAGGAATATGCGGCACTGCTACAGCTCTTGTTTTTTTGGTATACAAAGCCTTCACACGTTCCAAGGTTTCTTCGGCTGTTGAAGCAGGGGTAAAAACTTTGATAACAATGCCATGAACCATTTGCCTATTTAGCCAAGGAAAGGCATTTCCTACATGCTCATGGGTGGTCATAATTACCTCATCGCCTTTTTTGAGTGGCAGGCCCCAACACACAATATTAATTCCGTCTGTTACATTATGTGTAAGCGCAATTTCATTTTCATCGGCACCAACAAACTTGGCTAGTTTGGCTTGGGTAGCTTCCCAGCCACCATAGCTACCATTTACATCTCCCTCCATCATTCCTTTTTTTACGGCCTCAATAACAGGGTAAGGTGACGGTCCCATGGTGCCATTGTTAAGGTAAGCTAAGTCTTTGTTCAATGGAAATTGCTGCCTTACCATGCTCCAATAGGTTTCATCGGAAGGAGTGATATTGCCCTCAACTTTTGCTAGAGGGGCGGCTTGAATATCGGTTGAAAAGCTTGGTAATACAACTGTTCCCAGCAATGCTGCCGAACTTTGTTGGAGAAATTTACGTCTATTTGCCTGCATGGTTATAGGTATATGAAATTGAAATTTACACAATCACTTGCTTTCATCCAAACTTAGGAAATAGCCTTGCTGCTTTTTTGAGCAAATTTGTGTAGCTATTCCTTTATTTTCGTTGCTTTAAGTTTATGAAACAAACATATACGGTAATAGGCATTATGAGCGGCTCTTCTATGGATGGCGTTGATCTGGCCTATTGTACCTTTACGTTAAAAGATAGTAAATGGTTGTTTCAAATCAATTGTGCTGAAACCGTTCCTTACAAAGAAGTATGGAAGGCTCGTTTGCTTTCCTTGCCCCAACAAAGCATGGAAGTGTATCCAAAAACACATGCATTTTATGGCAGGTATTTGGGTAAGTTGGTCAAAGAGTTTATGGCCAAGCATGGGGTAATACCAGATTTGGTTGCCTCACATGGGCATACTATTTTTCATGATCCCAATGCAGGTTATACTGCACAAATAGGAGATGGAGCCGCCATTAGTGCCGAGTGTGCTTTGCCAGTGGTGGCAGATTTTAGAACCATGGATGTGGCTTTGGGTGGACAGGGAGCGCCTCTAGTTCCCATTGGCGATAGAATTTTATTCAGTGATTACGATGCCTGCCTTAATTTAGGAGGAATTTCTAACCTTTCTTTTTTCACTCAGAACCAATCAAAAGCATGGGATATTAGCGTATGTAACATGGTTTTAAATACTGTTGCCGAAGCCATGGGCTTTCCATATGACGATAACGGGAAAATAGCTGCTGCAGGTAGTGTTCAAACCGAATTATTGGCCGCTTTAAATGCCTTGCCTTTTTATACCCAAGAAGGAGCAAAATCATTGGGAAGAGAATGGGTAAACCGCGAATTTTGGCCAATTGTACAAGGGTTTCAAGGAATATCTGATCAAGATTTATTGGCCACTTTTGTGGAGCATATTAGTTTTCAAATTGCTTTAGCCCTGAACCAACACCTGCAAGGAAAAGAAATTTTGGTCACAGGTGGAGGCGCATTAAATGGGTATTTGATGCAAAAACTGCAAGAAAAAACCCAGTCGAAATTGGTAATTCCATCAATAGAATTGGTTCAATATAAAGAGGCGCTTATCTTTGCACTCCTAGGGCTGTTAAGAATTTGCAACGAAGACAATGTATTGTCCTCAGTTACAGGTTCAAAACATAACCATTGCGGAGGTGCCCTCTATGGAAATTTTAACACACTCATTTAACCAAGCAACAGCAGCATATGCAATTACAGAAACTCATTAAGAAGTACGAAGACAAGCAACCAGAAATTGTTTTTGAATGGAAAGACAGCGAAACAGAGGCAGAAGGTTGGGTAGTTATTAACTCACTAAGAGGTGGAGCTGCTGGCGGAGGAACCCGCATGCGTAAAGGTTTAAACAAACATGAAGTAACATCCCTGGCTAAAACCATGGAGATAAAATTTACCGTTGCTGGTCCTGCTATTGGTGGAGCTAAATCTGGGATCAATTTTGATCCAGCTGATCCGCGTAAAAAGGGTGTGTTAGAGCGTTGGTATAAAGCAGTATATCCTTTGTTGAAGAACTATTATGGTACAGGCGGCGATTTAAACGTAGACGAAATTCATGAAGTAATTCCTATTACCGAAAAATATGGTTTGTTGCACCCACAAGAAGGTGTAGTTACTGGTCACTTTAAAGTAGAAGGCGACCACAAACAAATTAGAATAGATAACCTACGCATAGGTGTTTCTAAAGTATTAAACGATGAAAGGTTCTCACCAGAAGTAGCCAGAAACTTTGTGGTAGCCGATATGATTACTGGCTTTGGGGTAGCCGAAGCAGTTCGTCATTACTACAGCATTTGGGGAGGTAATGTGGTAAACAAACGCGCCATTATTCAAGGTTGGGGAAATGTAGGTGCTGCCGCTGCTTATTATTTAAGTTTATATGGTGTAGTTATAGTTGGTATAATTGATAGAAATGGTGGTTTGGTAAAACCTGCCGGAATGAGTAAGGAAGAAATCAAAGATTTGTTCTTGAAAAAGCAAGGCAATACTTTGGTTCACCCAGAAATGATGAGTTATGAAGAGGTGAATGAGAAAATTTGGAATGTAGGTGCTGAAATATTTGTACCTGCAGCTGCTTCTCGTTTGGTTACGCAAGAACAAATTGATACCATGGTAGCCAATGATTTGGAAGTGATAAGTTGTGGTGCCAACGTGCCTTTTGCCGATCAAGAAATTTTCTTAGGTCCAATTGCCAACTATACAGACGACCATGTGGCTATTATTCCAGATTATATTGCCAATTGCGGTATGGCCAGGGTATTTGCTTATTGCATGAGTAACGACCAAGTTGACCTAAGCGATGAAGCTATTTTTAAAGATACTTCTAAAACCATCTGGCAAGGATTAATGCGCTTGCATCAATTCAATCCAAAGCACAAAGGGCTCTTGAAAAAAGGCTTAGAGATGGCTTTGGTGAATTTGGTGAACCAATAATATAAAACCATGAATAGCCACCTATTAAGCGAAGTTTATTTAGGTAACACACTGCAAAAATGGTTGCTGTGTGGCGGCATTATCTTGGTTACCCTTCTCCTTAATGGATTGATAGCCAAACTAGCTTCCAAAATCAGTTACCGGGTATTTAAGAATGTTTCTCAGGCGCAATTTTATGAGGAGTTTAGTAGGTTATTAAACAGGCCTTTCATTAACCTCATTAATTTATTGGCTGTATATGTAGCCTTCTCTCAAATAACCTTTCCGGCAGAATGGGAGTTGGCACGTATTGATGAGTTTGGGGTAAGGTTTATGCTCCATAAGATTTTGGTCGTCATTACTATTTGGTTCATTACAGCTGTATTCCTTCGTTCTATTGAGTTTATGGAGTACGTTTACCATAACTTAGAGAATGCTTCCATTAGCAAAGACTTGGCAACTTTTTTAAAAGAACTCACACGGGTACTTATTTATATTGCCAGCTTTTTTGCCATCTTAGGAAAAGCTTTTGAGGTTGACATTACTGCGCTAATTACAGGTTTGGGTATTGGAGGTTTGGCCATTGCCTTGGCCGCCCAAGACACTTTGGCCAATTTAATTGGCTCATTTATTATTTACTTAGATAAACCCTTTCAAGTAGGAGAATTGGTAGAGTTGGGTGAGGTAAAAGGAACAGTAGAGAAAATTGGGTTCAGAACTACTCGCATAAGAACTTTAGACCGATCCTTGCTTATCGTACCCAACAAAAAAATCATCGATTCGAACCTAAATAATATTACCCAAAGTTCGCAGCGCAGGGTGCGATTTCAAATTGCGCTCACATACCAAAGTGCCCCCAATGAAATTTTGGGAATTATTGAAGACGTTAAAAAGGCAATTGCCCTCGAAATGCCCCATACCAGCGATGAAATGACCGTTCGCTTTTCTGAATTCGACAGCAGCTCCTTGAATTTGATTGTGATTTATTATGTGAATTCTAATGAGTATGAAGACATGATAGAGGTGAAAGAACGCATCAATATCCGTATTTTGGAAATCGTTGAAAACCACGGGTGCAAATTCGCTTACCCCTCTCAAACTGTATTCCTGAACCAAAACTAATTACTGCGAATTGCGTAACCTCTGTCACAGGAAAACAAAAATATTACCTTACCTTTGCATTCCATCTTATGAGTGATCCAATAAAACACGAGTGCGGTATCGCCTTGATCCGACTCCTCAAGCCACTTAGTTTTTACGAAGAAAAGTATGGCTCTGCTCTTTACGGATTAAAAAAATTGTATCTCCTCATGGAGAAACAACACAACCGCGGTCAGGACGGCGCCGGTGTGGGAGTGATTAAATTTGACCCAGAACCGGGAGAATCTTTCATTTTTAGGCAAAGGGCCAATGGCAGCAGCGCCATTTCAGAAATATTTGACAAAATAAGTTCAAAAATTAACCGCTCTGGTAACAAAGAGCAAGTTAAATCTTCTGATTACCTCAAGAAAAATGCGCCTTTTGTGGGAGAATTGTTATTGGGTCACTTGCGCTACGGTACGCATGGTGGTAATAGCAAAGACCTTTGCCATCCTTTCATTCGCGAGAACAATTGGATGAGCAGAAACCTAATGTTGGCGGGTAATTTTAACCTTACCAACGTAGATGAACTCTTTGAATTGTTGATTGAATTAGGTCAGCACCCTAGAGAAAAAGCCGATACAGTTACCATGATGGAAAAGATGGGCCACTTTTTAGACGAGGAGGTTCAGAGAAACTTCACCCGTTTTAAATTGGAAGGTCATTCCAATAGAGACATCAGCCATATTATGTCGGAGCATGTAAATGTAGAAACCATTTTGCGCCGCTCTTTGCGTGATGCAGATGGCGGATATGTAATGGCCGGTATGTTAGGTCATGGAGATGCTTTTGTGGTGCGCGACCCAAATGGTATTCGTCCATGTTTCTATTATAAAAACGACGAAATTGTGGTTGTAACAAGTGAGAAGCCAGCTATTATGACGGGCTTCAACATTGCCTACAATGAGGTGAAAGAATTGGGTATTGGGAATGCCATGATCATCAAGAAAAATGGTGAAGTGCAGGAGGTAAATATTCAAGAGGCTGGCGAGAGAAAGTCTTGTTCTTTTGAACGCATTTATTTTTCTCGTGGTAACGACCGTGAAATTTACAAGGAAAGAAAAATGTTGGGTCATTTATTGGCCAACAAAATCATGGAAAGTGTAAACCATGATTTTAAGAATACCGTTTTCTCTTATATCCCTAACACAGCAGCTGTAGCTTTCTACGGTATGATTGAAGGGGTGAATGAATTATTGGATGATTGGAAAGCCAAAGAAATTCAAAAATTAGGTTCAAAAATAACCCCAGATGCCATTAAGAAAATATTGGCAGTACATCCAAGAAGAGAGCGTGTGGCTGTAAAAGACGCTAAGTTACGCACTTTTATTACAGACGACGCCCACCGCGAAGACATGGTAGCCCATGTGTATGATGTTACTTATGGATTGATTCGCAACCAACAAGATACATTGGTGGTGATTGATGATTCAATTGTACGTGGTACTACTTTGAAAACAAGTATCCTCCGCATATTAGACAGGTTGCACCCTAAAAAAATCATCATTGTTTCTTCTTCTCCGCAAATAAGATATCCAGATTGTTATGGCATCGACATGAGTCGTATGAAAGATTTTGTGGCCTTTCAAGCTATGGTATCATTATTGAAGAGCAGCAACAAAGAACAACTCCTAACCGAGGTTTACCAAAAATGTAAAGCCCAAGAGAACTTGCCGAAAGAAGAAATGGTGAACTATGTTCAAGAATTATACGCCCAGTTTACCGACGATGAAATTAGCAAACGCATTGCAGAGATTGTAACGCCGGAAGACATTTCAGCCGAAGTGGATGTAATTTATCAGAGCATAGAAAACCTACACCAAGCCTGTCCGAACCATTTGGGCGACTGGTATTTTAGCGGCAATTACCCTACTCCGGGTGGAAACAAAGTGGTGAATAAAGCTTTCATTAATTATATGGAGGGCAATTCGGGTAGGGCATATTAAGTATGAGCATGATCCTGAAAAGCGAAAATTTGGTGAAGCGTTATAAAAAACGCACCGTGGTTGACCACGTTTCTATTGAAGTACATCAAGGGGAATGTGTGGGTTTGTTAGGCCCGAACGGAGCCGGTAAAACCACTACCTTTTACATGACTGTTGGTTTAATCAAACCCGATGAGGGAGAGGTTTACCTCAACGATGAAGTGATAACCGATTTGCCTATGTACAAACGTGCGCAAAAAGGCTTAGGCTATTTGGCTCAAGAGGCTTCCATCTTCAGAACACTAAGCGTAGAAGATAATATCAAGGCAGTTTTAGAAATGACTCCACTGAACAAAAAGGAACAGGAAGAGCGTTTAGAAATGTTGATGGAAGAGTTCGGTTTGAACCGAGTACGTAAAAGCATGGGAAATGTACTGAGTGGTGGCGAGCGCAGAAGAACAGAAATTGCCCGTGCCTTAGCAGTAAATCCTAAGTTTATTCTCTTAGATGAGCCCTTTGCTGGTATCGACCCAATTGCCGTAGAAGACATTCAACAGATTGTTGCCAAACTCAAACATAAAAATATTGGCATTCTTATTACCGACCATAACGTACATGAAACACTAAGCATTGTAGACCGCGCTTATTTGTTATTTGAAGGGAAAATTCTCAAAGGCGGAACTGCCCAAGAATTAGCCGATGATGAAATTGTACGAAAAGTATACCTCGGACAAAATTTTGTTCTGAGGTAAATAAAAATTAGTTTAGCGTTCAGGTAGAACCCACAAAAGAAAATCTCATGAAAAAGATCATTGCCATATTTGCCCTTTCATTAGCCTTAGGAGCTTGTCAGGATGAGCCCAAATTAAACCAGCAAGAAGAAACAGCGGTTGAGAACCAACTTAACTCCGATCAGAAGTCTATGGATTCTCTAGAGCGCGCCATTCAAGCGCAAATGGATGCGATTAATGGCGACAGTCTAGAGATGGATAGCTTGTAAACTTTAGTTTACGGCAATTATTTTTACGGTAATGCTCACCCTTCTCTCGCGAGAAGCTTTGATACCAAATACAGATTCGTTGGTTTTATCGTAATCTTCACTTACATCTTTAGGTGCTTCTAATTCACCTACGGCATGCTCCCAGAAAGTAATACGGTTGCTTTCAATGGCATCATTTAAGGCACCATCATTCCACTTCTTGAAATACCTGGTAATTGCCACAATCCTACGTGTAGACAATTTGTTGTTGTATTCTGTAGAAGCAATTGGACTACAATAGGCAGATACCGAAACCTCTACTTGCACACCTTGGTTCAAGCGTTGTTGAATCATAGCCATTACATTGTTCATTTCCTTGTAACCACCTACTACATGGTAGGTGAAAAAGGTATCTAAACTGGTTCTACTGTCTACAGAGTTTTCGTAGAAAGTTGGCATTTCTTTTAAGTAGCCTTCAAAGCAGTTTTGGTAGTTAAATGCCGGGCGGTATAATTGTGCTTGCTTCGGTTCGTCGTTGTTAAAGTATACCACTGGAGTGGCAACTGGAGCGCTGTTACTTCCTTTAATACCTCTACCTGGTATTTGATCCATTTTCCTTACAACGATAGTAGCAGTTGCAGTTCCCATTTTATCTTTGTTACCGCGTTGGTTCATATCGTAAGTAACTTGGTAGCTACCTGCAGGTGTTCCTTTTTTAACCGTAACTGCACCTGTTTTGTTATTAACCGTAATGTTTGGATCGCTGGTTCTTACATTTTTGATAACGGTGTTTTTAATATTCGACTTTTTGCCATTTAAACGGTCGTTGCTTCTTACGTTTAATACGTAACCACCATTTACAGTTGCATAGCCAGTATCATTGCTTACTTGTAAGCCTTCAATGTTTTCCATTTTCATGGGTGTTAATGCAGCTATTTGTAATTCCCTGCCATTATATACTCCCCTTATATTCAATGATACAGTGGCGGTATCACATTTGCCTGGTATTTTGTTGCTGCATATCACATAATCAAAAGTATAGTTCCCCGGAGGAGCATTTTGACTAAGTCTAATCAATCCATCGGCAGCATCTACACTCAAATAAATAGGTAATGGATTGCCAAGAAGGTATAACATTACATCACCTGCTTTGATGGCATTTCCGTTTATTTGGTCGTTGGCCAACATGCCAGGAATTTTGTTGTTTCTTTGGTTGTCTTCAACCATGAACATATCATTGGCTGCAAAAATAGGATTGATTTGTAAATGAAATTCTCTTACCAATTTGCCTTCTTTTAAGTTGTAGCCATTGTCTTCTGCATATACGCTTACATAGCCATCTTTGCTCACCATAAATTTCATAGGTTTGCGTGCATCTGCTGTATCGGCTACCATCACATTGTCTCTGCCTGCATGGGTAAAAATCTCATTATTATAAGTGCCTTGCATATTGCTAATGCCCACTTTCACATTGTCCATTTCCACGCCAGTTTCTGCATCATATACTTTTACAAATAAAGATTGCTTTTCAGGTTCACTTAAGTTAAAGTGGTAAATATTGTCATCGAATTTGCTAGAGAATCGGTTCGATGAGAAATAACCTTCTTTATTGTTTTTAAAGTTTACACCAAAATCGTCGTAAATACTATTGAAGGGCTCATTTAATAAATAGCGATTCCCATTGCTGTATAAAACAATGTCTAATCCACCTGTTGTTTCAATGTGATTGGTTGCATACATTAACTCTCCTTCTGGAGAAAAACCTGGGAATACCTCATCGTATTCAGAGTTAATTTCTTCACCTAAATTAATTGGGTTCGACCATTGTTCACCGTTCCATTTGGTTTTGTATAAGTCATATCCCCCAAATCCACCTGGTTTGTCGGAGGCAAAATAAACGGTTTGCTCTGCTTCATTATACACTGGATGTTGGGCAGAGAAACTCGATTTGCAAAATCCCATCATTTTAGGGGCGCTCCAACGACCATTTTTGTCGCGCATGTAATAACTTAAATACAAATTCTGCACGCCACTTTCATTGGCCTTTGCATAGTTTCTTGTGAGCACAATTAAACTGGTATCTTTTGAAATGGTAATCGGACCATCGTGAATAGGCGTTGAGTTGATGGTTTTAGGAAGATACGTAGGGTAAGGTACCCGCTGGCCTTGTTCATTAAATGGATAAACATCTAAGAATGGCATTTTGGTGAGTGAGTAATTAAATGATTTATCATTGCTACCGGTTCTTCTAGAGGTGGTAACAAATAAGAGCTTATTCCAACTAAATGCTGCAAAGTCTTCATTAGAAGAGTTTCCTTTAAATGTATCAATAGTAGTATAAAGGAAATAATTGCTTTTGAAGTAATCAGTCTTTTTGAAGTAAGGTGATTTTTCGCGCATCATAGTAGAAGAGTGTACATAGTTTCTCCTCATTTGTTGCGTCTTAATCGCATCTTTTTGATCGGCAATTTTGTAATAATACAATGCTTGTGGGTATTTGCCTTGTGCATATAAAGCTTCTGCCAATTGTACCACCATACTGGCGTTTAGTTGGTTTTCATTGGTAAGCAAATATTTCTCAGCTTTTTCATAGTCGAAATACCAAGCATATTTCATTGCCTTGTCTACTTGTGCATGAGCAGATTGGTAACTTAGGGTCATAAGGCATCCTAAACTCAACCACAAAAAGTATTTGTTGCGCATAAATTTTTTCATTCTACTGGTCTATTATATCTGTATACAAGAAAGCTTATGGTTATAGGAAGTAACGTGGTGATTTGATTCGTTTTTTCTGTCCGCTTTGCCACAACATGCGCAAACTCAATTCATGGGTTTGTCTTGTAGCCAACTTCATATCATTCATTGGATATTCGTACATATACCCTACATAAATTTGTGAAGTAATTTTGTAACCTGCCAAAAACCCAATGGCATCTTTTGCTCTAAACATTGGTCCAAAGTCTAATACATCCTTGTAATCAACCACCAGGTTGATATCGTATTGTATGGGTGCGTTGGCAACTCTTTTAAACAACAAACTAGGTGTGAAGGTAAAGTCTTCGTTTACTTTTAAGCTAGTTCCTCCATATAGGTAAAAATGGTCTTGATACCTTGTAATGGTTGAGTTTCCATCGCTAATGTCTTTGGCGAACAAACGTGGCATAGATGCACCAACAAATATTTTATCGCTGTAAAACAAAACACCTAATCCTGCATTTAAATAGGTTCCTGTGCGAAAATTGCTGTTAAAATTTGGATCGCCATTTTGGGTGGTTTGCAAGGATGTTAAATTCACACTGAGGTTTGAAGCCATTAATCTTACACCCCCCGAGAAGGTCCAGTCATCATTGAGTTGGATATGTGAGGCAATATCTGCTTGGAAGGTTAAGTCTTTTACCGGACCAATCCTATCACTGTAAATACCACCTGCAATACCTAAATTTTTAGGTAAGCGTGCATTCACAAAAATGGTGTTTGTAGTTGGCGCACCGTCCATCCCTAACCATTGTCTACGAGAGAGAATGCCCACTTGGTTCAGCTCTTGCACTCCTGCTTGGGCTGGATTGATTATGGCATTGTTAAAGATATATTGCCCGTACATAGGATCTTGCTGGGCATAGAGTTGAAGGCTTCCCAACAACAAACTGAAAATGATGAGTCGTTTCATATTTCTGTCTTCCAATTATTATTTACTAATGTATAAGTAACCCGATTTAACTTCCTTACCTGGTATCAATTCTAACACATAGAAGTAAGTACCTGTAGGGAGTTTTTCTCCGTTTGAACCAACACCTGTTTCTGAAGTACCTTCCCAAGTATTTTTATAACCACGCTCTTCAAATACCAGTGTGCCCCAACGGTTATAAATACGCAAATAGTTGTCTGGGTATTTATCAATACCTTCAATAAAGAAGGCATCGTTAATACCATCCCCGTCTGGTGAGAATCCTTGCGGTGTGAAAATATTGTCGTCACAATTTTCTCTGGTATAGTTGATGAGGTAATTTGCGCTTGCAGTACAGTTGTTGGTATCTTTTACCGTTAATGTATAACTGCCATTTGGCACGCCTATTAAGGTTTTTAAGGTATCGCCATTGCTCCATGTATACTTATAAGCGCCTCTGCCTCCAGATATGTTTACAGAGATAATACCATCTTTACTTCCTTTACAATACACATCTCTTATGCTGTCTAATGAGATAACTAAGGCATTTGGTTCACCCAATGAATAACTTGTGCTTAAAGTACAACCATTGGTATCAGTTATAACCACACCATATGAACCTGCACCAACGTTTGTAATGCTATTTAAAATACTTCCATTCGCCCAGAAATAGGTATATGGCGCAGTTCCTCCCGAAGGTGTGAGTGTAATACTGCCATTAGCGTTACCATTACATTTTGGTTCAGCATATTTTGCTGTTGCTGTTATTGGGGTAACTGGACCAGTAATTTCTACATCCACAAATAATGTGTCAAATAAGGTATCTACAACCATGGCTTGCCATGTGCCATTTCTAAGGTTAATGGCAATTGGTCCTGTTTGTACTGGAGTAGTATTCCAAGTAATGCTATATGGAGGGAAGCCGCCAATTATTTCAATTTCTGCTATACCATTGGTATCACCAAAACATTTGAGGTTTGTTAGGGTGGTACTTGCTAAACTCATGGTATCCTGAATTTGAATGGCAATAAAAGTGGTATCCCAAAGAACAGGAACCATTCCCGAATCACTTATGGCATAATATAATGTATCAAAGCCTGTGTAATTAGCATTTGGGGTGTAGGTAATTGTTTTGGCAATGGTATCTGCTATGGCACTTCCATGAAGTGGTGCGGTAGTTATTCTCATGGTACCAGCATAGATATTGGTATCAATATCGTAGTCGTTTACCAACGGAGAAATGACAACGGCAATACCTGCAGCAGTTTTGGCTGAGTCTGGTAAGGCATCTGGACCAATGGCAATTACCTTCACATTTACCCAACCAGTATCTGAGTTATTGATATCTGTTGTGTCAGTAATTAAATATTGAAGGTTGTAAGAGCCTGCATTTGTTCTTGCCGCTACACTAATCCAACCGGTGAGAGTATCAAGGCTTAGTCCTGGCTGACCAAATGCCACCAGTTCTTTTATTTTTACTTGTGCAGCATTAGGTGTACTACCATTTAAGGTATCGTTAGCAAGGATATTGATGAGGTTACTCATTCCTTTGTAACCATTTACAACACTCGAATCCACATTGGCTATAATTTCACCCGATTCAACTACAATATAAATTAATCCTGTATCTGCATTGGTATAATTTAAGGTATCATTTATCCTGTACACCATTGTATAAATGCCAGATGGCGTATTTGGCAATACATTCACAAAACCTGTGGTAGTATCTAAAGTAACACCCAAGTGTCCAGAAAGGGTAATTGTGCTTAGGGTAACTGCACCTATATTAGCCCGTGCTTGGAAGAGGGTATCATTTGCCAAAACATTGATTAGTGAAACAGCACCAGTAAATCCATTGGCTGTAGCAGTATCATTGGTTGCTAAAATGTTTGGCGCAGTAACATTGATTTTTACTATTGCTGTATCGCAATTAATCGGATTTAGTGTATCGCAAATACGGTAGATTAATGAATACAACCCGGCAGGTGTTCCCGGGAATACGCTAATTCTGCCATTTACGGTGTTCAAAATAACACCTGCATTGCTTGGGTTTTGTACTATGCTTATGTATACCCTGCCAGGAGCAATTCCCATTATGGTTAAACTATCATTGGCCAATACATTCACCAAGTTTAAGTTTCCTGTATACCCATCTGTGCTTGCGCTGTCGCCAAAGGCATAAATAGGCGTTGTACCCACACGAATGACTAATAGGGCTGTATCTATATTGGCATTGTTTAGGGTATCGGTAATTGTATAGGTGATGATGTATTGTCCACCTGGTGTAATGGAATCAACAAACAAGAATCCACTCGCAGTATCTAATACAATATCGCTTCGGCCTGAACCAATGAGTACTCTTAACTTGATATTGGTAAGTGTAGCTGAATCTCCATTGATATGGTCGTTTAATAATACTTGATATACTGAATCAGTTCCTGTAATTCCATCTACAAACACGGTATCATTCACCGCTACAATTTGAGGAGGAGTAACTTGGATAACTGCCCAATTGGTGTCGCGGTTATTTGGATTCAAGGTATCTGCAATGCTATATTGAATATAATATGGTCCGGCAGCTATCCTTGGCAACAAGCTCACAAAACCGGTAGTATCATTTAAGGTGATTCCTGGGTGGTTGGCAGGAACCAAGGTGCGCAGTTTAACGCCATTGGCTGAGAACGGTTTTTGGTTCAGGCTGTCGTTGCTTAATACGTTGGCAAAGGATAAAGCCGTATCATATCCATTCACATAAAAGGTATCAGCTTCTGCCTGTATGCTTGGATCCATTACCCAAATAGAATCAATGGCTGAATCGCAATTGGCTTTATTAAGTGTGTCACAAATAAGGTAACTAATGGTATAAATACCGCTTGGTGTTAATGGAGCTACATGAATAAATCCTGTTGTATCATTTAACCAAACTTTCGGATTACTTGAAGGAGTGAGGACAGTTATTTTAGCGCCACCAACCTGAATAGGTTCGGCATTGATGCTGTCATTTGCCAATACTTGAATGAGCGCTGTGTCGCCATTGTATCCATTCACCATGGCAAAATCATTATTGGCAACTATCTCTGGTGAGTCTACGTAAATAACCACAAAGGCTGTATCAAAACTGCTTGGGTTAAGTGTATCATATATAATATATTGGAAAGAGTATTTCCCTGCTGCCAATCTTGGGAAAACAAATACTTCCCCTGATGCGGTGTCGAGGTACATCTCACTGTATGGGGTATTGGTATATAAATCTAATAAGATAGCACCTCTTCCTATGGTATCGTTGTTTAAACTGTCGTTGGCTAATACATTCACAAAAGCCCAAGAGGTATCATATCCATTTATAAATGCCGTATCATTTACTGCATTGATTGGAGGAGCAGTAACTACAATGAATGCATAAGAAGCACTGCAATTGTTCGTATTTAATGTGTCGCAAGCTTGGTAGCCAATTTGATAAAATCCAGCAGGTACCTGTTTGCCAACTCTTATTTTACCCGTTGCCGTATCAAGTGTAATAGCAGGATTAGAAGCTGGGAATAATACGGTTAAGCTAATTTCACCTAAAGAAATGGGGTGACCATTGATGCTATCATTTCCTAAAACAAATAAAAGGCTGTCTGAACCATTAAATCCGTTCACATAACCTGTATCTGGGTGAGTTAATATGGTTGGGGCAAGTATTTGAATACTGATATCTGCTGTATCGCAATTGCTTGGATTTAAGGTATCACATAAACGGTAGGTAATGGTATAAGTCCCAACAGAAATTGGAGCACTAACAGA
>CAILJQ010000204.1 GCA_903834625.1 uncultured Bacteroidota bacterium | reverse complement strand
TGTTCGCCGTGTTGCCCAAGGGACGGCAGATTATATCAAAAAGAATTTCCCCAATAATTTAAAAGTTGTAGTTGGTCACGACTGCCGTTTTGCTGGTGAGTTATTTGCAGAAAATACAGCTCGTGTAATGAATGCTAATGGTATTAAGGTAATCATGGCCAAAGGTTTTGTTTCAACCCCTATGGTTAGTTTAGGTGCTGTTAAATATGGTGCAGCATTAGGTGTAATAATAACTGCTTCGCATAATCCGCATACTTATAATGGATTTAAATTAAAGGCTCATTATGGCGGACCAAGCAGCCCTGCTGTTATTGACGCTGTTGAGCAAGCCATTCCAGAAAACTTAAACCTTACCTTGCAACCGCATGAGGCAAATATCAAAGCGGGTATGGTTGAGTACGTAGATTTGGAAACCATGTATGTAAATGAAGTTGAATCAAAGTTTGATTTAGCTACTATCAAAGAAAGCAAAATGGAATTTGCCTATGATGCCATGTATGGTG
Organism: uncultured Bacteroidota bacterium; assembly: GCA_903834625.1. GTDB lineage: Bacteria > Bacteroidota > Bacteroidia > UKL13-3 > UKL13-3 > B1. Next base: position 2,707 of record CAILJQ010000204.1, on the reverse strand, counting down.
CAGGACAAAATGTAATGCGTAGGGTGTTTCCAGATATTTCATTGTTACATTGTGAACACAATCCAGGGTTTGACGGTCAGGCTCCAGAGCCAATTGATAAGAACTTAGCAGAATTTAGAGAGCTTATTAAAGTAAGTGGTGATATTGATTGTGGTTTGGTAACAGATGGTGATGCAGATAGAATTGGATTATACAACAAAGCGGGAAAATTTGTTGATTCACACCATATCATTTTGTTGTTGGTGCATTACCTCCACAAATACAAAGGAATGGATGGTAAGGTAATTACTACTTTTAGCGCCACTTCTAAAATTACGCAATTAGCAAAGGCCTATGGGTTAGAGATAGAGATAACCAAAATAGGGTTCAAATATATTTGTGAGAAAATGGTTACTGAAAATGTGTTGGTGGGTGGAGAAGAAAGTGGTGGTATTGCCATTAAAGGTTTTATTCCTGAACGCGATGGAATTTGGATTGGCTTAACCCTTTGGGAGTTTATGGCTAAAACAGGTAAAAGCCTCGATGATTTGATTCAAGAGGTATATGATGTAGTGGGAAGTTTTGCCATGGGTAGAATAGATTTACACATCACCGAAGAAATCAAACAAAATGTTTTGGCCAATTGCAAGGCGGGTAAATACACCCAATTTGGAGCATATACTATTGAGAAATCTGAAGACTTAGATGGATATAAGTTCCAATTAGGAAATGGAGAATGGGTAATGATTCGCGCAAGCGGAACAGAGCCTGTGTTAAGGGTTTATAGTGAAAGTGACACGGATGAAAATGCTTCTAAAATATTAGAGGCAACAAAAGCAGTATTGCTTGCTTAAAAACAGTGATTGGTTTATTTCAATAAGCCAATCATTCCTTTGTTTCCTGCAACTACTAATATTTTTCCCTTTTTTGCTTTTTGAATTACATTAAAAGATAAGGTACTAACCGCCGTGCTGTTGCCTGAAATGGTAATGGTTTTGTTTGTTTGGTTTCTATCTACTCCTTTAGTTCCACAAGTAAAAAATATTCCATTTTCTAAGAGTGTTACCCCTGATCGATAATTGGAATAAAATGGTTTTAAATTCAATAATTCTAAGCCATCCTCGCTATAATTATATGAATAAATGGCTTGTTTGGTTCGAGCAGAATCTTTGCTGTAATCACCTCCAACAATAACAATATTGTGTTTGTTGTAATCAAAACTAAAGGCACCGCAACTGGGCGATGCGCTTGGCATGCTCTTGAGTTCAAAGCGTTGGTATTTTTTATCTAACTGCAGCCAATGAAAAAAAGATTTACTACCTCCAGTTACAAAAGCAATGCTGTGCTTTGGCATACATCTAAAACAGGTTCCTGAGGCGGCAAATAAAGATTCACCGGGTATGGCCCACGGACGCATGCTCGTGTCAACCGCATGCCATGTGTTGCCACCGTCAATGGTTCTAAATAGAACAAAACGCTCGTCAATTGGGTCGCCAATAACCATGCCTTCTTCAGGATTCCAAAAATCCATGGCATCTAAAAAAATAGTAGGCCTTTTGTCTTCAAAAACTTTTATCCAATTCAATCCACCATTATAGGTTTTTAAAATCACTCCCGGAGATCCACTACCCATTACAATGGCTGTGTTTTGGTCAAATGCTTCAATATCTCTGAATTGTGTACTATCATAACCAGCTATTTGTATGAGGTCATATGTGATACCTCCATCAATACTTCTTGCTACACAACCTCTACTTCCACTTGCCCAAATTGTTTTGTCATCTAATACACACAAGCCTCTGAACGATACTTTAGATAGCAATACCCCTTTAGGGTTTCTGAATTTAGTGGAGTCTGCTAGCATTACAGATAGGTTATTCTGCGCCCTTCCATAGAAACTAAATCCTACTGCAAATAAAAGAATCCATATCCTAAATTTCATATCAGCAAGTTAACTAAACATTACCCTTGCCTTTTGCGTTTTTGCACAATGTTTTATGTGAAATGTTTCTTTTATGGGGCATTATGTTTGAATTGGAAATATGCCATAATATGCTCCTGCTATTTTTGCATATTTGTGCAAATTATTATGGCACGTATTAAACTCTCTCTTCCAAATAGGTTTTATTTTCAAACACAAATTGCTGTGAGAATATCCGACCTCAATTATGGAAACCATTTGGCTAACCATGTGTATTTAGAAATGATGCAAGAAGCTAGAATGCAATACTTTGCTAGCTTTGGGTATTCAGAGAAAAATTTAGCCGGGGTAGGAGTAATTATGGGCGATACAGCCATTGTTTACAAACAAGAATGTTTTTATGGAGACATACTCAACATTGAAGTGCTTGCCGAAGAATTTTCTAACAGAAGTTTCGATTTGTTTTATCGATTTAAAAAGCAAGATGGTTCTTTAGTTTGTGAGGCTAAAACAGGCATGGTTTGTTTTGATTATTCTGAAAGAAAAACGGTTGCAGTGCCATCTGCTTTTTTAGAAAAAGTTCAAGAGCAAACAAGAACTATTTAAAGTTTTTTTATTATGAATTTTCTTCTCTTACTATCTTAAACTTCTCCATAAGAGTTTCTGGTTTGGAGAGCGGTTTGAACCCAAAGATAGTAACTTAATGCATTTTTATTATTTTTTAGGAATCTTGAACTCCAAGCTTTTAAATTACTATCATCGGAATACTGCAAAGCTTAAGAGAGGGGGGTATATTGAATATGTTTC
>CAILJQ010000203.1 GCA_903834625.1 uncultured Bacteroidota bacterium | reverse complement strand
CATTGCCAGCTGGGTCTTTTACCCAATAGGTTTCTTTGCCATTAGGCGCTTTTTGTGGCGCAGTGCAAGCAGTTACTGCACTTACTTGCTCATAACTTTTAAGCACATGATTGGCTTTAATTTTAACCGCATTTATTCCTAAATCTCCCCAAGATACGGTAGGACCTTTACTTGATTTTCTGCTGGTAAATTGCCAAATTTCAGCACCACCGCCACCATTCATGTTCATGGCTAAAATAGCTCTTCTGCTATGTACCTCGCCACCTGTATAAGGTGTCATGAGTGGAGCTTTGGCCTCATCATCAAAAATTTGAACATTCACACCAAAGGTTTTTCTTAACCATTTGAAAGTTTCTGGAGAATTCTCACAACCAATTCCTACTTGTTGGATACCTGAAATAAAAGCCATATTGAATAATTACTGTAATTTTAACGTTTTAACGAGCCAAAAATATAAAGGTGGAAATACTTTGCGCGTGACAATTAATAGCATCTCGGCTTGTATAACATAAACCTTTCGTTTGTTTTTTATGATCCCATGAACAATTTTACGAGCGCATACCTCTGCAGGGATGCCTTTCTTTTGTCCATCATCCATTACCTCATGCGAACTTCCATCTGCCTTTAAAGCAGACAAAGAAATATTGGTCTGAATCCGTCCGGGTGAAACGGTGGTAAAATGAATATTATCTCTTTTGTTCTCTAACATCCATGATTCGAAGAAACCTTCTAAGGCATGTTTAGAGGCCGAATAGGCACTTCGTTGAGGAAAGCCAAAAGTACCCACCACAGAACTAATTAATACAATATTGGCATGTTTGGAGGCACAAAGTAATGGCCAAAGAGATTTGGTAAGCCCTACTTGGCCAAAAAAATTCACCTCCATAATTCTGCGGTCAACAGAGAGCGCTGTTTCCTCTGCTTGTGAACGCTGACTGATACCCGCGTTATTGATAAGCACATCAACCTGCGAACAAATATCTTTTAACACGTTAGCAAATTGGGTGATGGATTTCTCGTTTGAAACATCTAAAAACAAGGTATGGCAAATGGCGCCTTGGGCTTCGCAGCTTTTTTTTACCTCGTTTAACTCGTCTAATCTTCTTGCAGCCAAAATCAACACCGAGTTTTTTGCCGCCATTTGAAGGGCGAGTGCTTTTCCAATACCCGATGAAGCACCAGTAATAACAATGGTTTTCCCTGAAAATTCTTGCGGCATAATGTTCTGCTGATTGGCGGCAAAATAAGTTTTTGCCTAAATTATTTCACAACAAAAGGAAAGAAATAGCAGATTGGGGAAAACTTTCGGCGCCTTAAAACAAGGGCAATTGTTCATCCAACAGCCTAAAACTCATGCGATGTAAGGGGGTTGTGCCAAATTCTTTGATAGCCTTTCTATGCGCCACCGTTGGATATCCCTTATTTCTATCCCATCCATAGTGGGGATAGGTAATATGTTGGGCATCCATAAAATCATCGCGGTAGGTTTTGGCCAAAATAGAGGCAGCAGCAATGGCCTGAAAACGCCCGTCTCCCTTAATTTCACATCTATGAGGAATGTTCTTATATGGAATAAAACGGTTACCATCTATAAGCAATAATTCGGGCTGAACCTTTAAAGCATCCAAGGCTTTGTGCATGGCATAAAAGGAGGCTTTGAGGATGTTTATTTTATCAATTTCAAGATTGTCTATGGAAGCCACCGCCCAAGCGAGTGCCTTTTCCTCAATTTCTATACGAATTTCCTTGCGGGAAGCATCGCTCAGTTTTTTTGAATCATCTAAGCCTTTGATGCGCTTATTTGGATGAAGTATTACTGCTGCCGCATAAACTGGTCCGGCCAAACAACCTCTACCTGCCTCATCACATCCCGCCTCAGGAACCTCCTTTTGAAAAAATTTGCTCAATGCCATAAGGTAAAATAAATAGGTAAACTACTTTTTAACAAAGAGTTTTTACGAACAATGGTACAAAATAAAGAGGATTCAATAAATTTACAGCCTTATTGGAGCCAATAGGCGCATGAAAAAAACCTTTATTACCAATTTTATCCTGTTGATGTCGGTGAACCTGCTCATCAAACCCTTTTGGATATTGGGAATAGACCGAGGTGTTCAAAATGCTGTAGGGTACGAACAATACGGTATTTATATTAACCTATTTGCTTTTTCCATGCTCTTTATCACCCTACTCGATTTGGGTATCAACAGTTATACTTCTAGCAATGTGGCCAAAGACCCAAGTATTCTTCATAGGGAATTTGCTGCATTAACAACCTTTAAACTCCTTTCTGCCTTTTTATATTTTGCCCTCACGCTAGGAATGGGTTACCTCATTGGTTACCCCAAAGAAAGGTTGCTTTTGTTATGGGTACTTGGCATCAATCAAATCCTCTCCTACTTTTATACCTATTTCAGGAGCATTGTGGGTGGCCTGCAAATGTTTAAAACAGATGCCCTTTTATCTGTGGTTGACCGAACCCTAATGATCGTATTATGTGGTTTAATGCTTTGGTTTGGGGTATACAACATAAGCATTGAATCTTTTATTTATGCCCAAACCATTGCCTATGTAGTGGCGGTGGTATTATCTTTTACTTTTATCAAACCCCATCTCAAAAATTTGAGTTGGAAGATAAACGCCTTGAACCTATCGCAAGTGGTGAAACAAATGCTTCCCTACGCTTTACTGTCGCTACTCATGACCTTTTATACTAGGTTTGATGTGGTACTCATCCAACAATTATTACCCGATGGAGATTTTCAAAATGGTATTTACGCTTCTTCTTATCGCTTATTAGAAGCAGCCAATATGATGGCAGCCTTGGTAGCCATGTTATTGTTGCCTATTTTTTCAAAAATGATTGCGCAAAAGGAAAACCTCAATCCATTGGTTCAGTTTAGCACCGGACTCATGTTATTACCAGCTTTTGCCTTTTGTTTGATTGCTTTTTTTTACCGCGACCCTATCATTCATTTGCTTAACCACCAGAGCACCACCTATGCTGGAGAGGTATTTGGACTTATCATCTTATGCTTTTTCCCCCTAGCAAGCATGTATATTTTTGGCACCTTATTAACTGCCAACGGAAACTTTAAAGAACTCAATACTTTAGCAACCATCGCTTTAGTGGTTAATTTGCTCTTGAATTTTTGGCTCATTCCCATTTATAAAGCATACGGAGCCGCAGTGGCAGCAATAAGTACCCAGGCTTTTATTGGAATTACCAATTATTTGTTTGCAAAAAAACGACTAAAAATAGATTTTGAACAGAAATTCATGGTAAGGTTTGGCTTATCCATCCTGACAATTACTCTACTATTAGCATTTTCATTGTTCGTAGATTTTTCGTGGTGGCAATCGTCAATCCTTTTAATTTGTGGCACTTTGGGCTCTATGGTGCTTTTAAAAATAGTAGATATTGAACAGGCAATGGTATTGCTAAAAAACAGACAGCTTGAAAAAAGCGGTAAATGAGGTAATTTTTATATTTTTGCGAGATACGGTATGAACAAGAAAAAGAAACAATATTATTTTGAACTGATTGATGTATTTCATTTCGTGATCAAATGGAGAAGAAAGCTAATTATCATCTGTAGTGTATCTGCTATTCTCTCAATCATCATTTCCAGTCCTTATATCATCAAACCAAAATACCTATCTACAGCAGTATTTTATCCTTCTACAAATAACTCTATCTCTTCTGCCTTGTTAACAGACAGCAGGGTAAAACAAAAAGACCCTTTAGAGTTTGGAGAGCAGGTTGCCGCTCAACAGTACGTTCAGATTCTTGAATCTGATTATTTAAGAGGAAAAGTAATTAAAAACTTTAACCTCATTGAACACTACCGTATAGAGGCAGACGATAAAGAAAAGAACTATAAGATGGGTAAGATGTACGACAAAAACATCAGCGTTAAAAAAACTCCCTATGCCTCTATAGAAGTAAATGTTTTAGATGAAAGTCCGCAAAAAGCAGCAGATGTAGCCAATGGCATTGTATCCATCCTCGATTCTGTAAAAACAGAAGTACAGCGTAAAATGGCCATGCAGGCATTACATATCATTGAAGCAGAGTACAAACGTAAAGAAGAAGAAATAAACACCATCAAAGCGCGCATGTCTGAGTTAGGTGCAAAAGGTGTATACAACGTAGAAGAGCAATCAAAAGCCATTACCGAGTTAATTGGTAAAAATGGCATGAATGAGAACATTCGCAAACAACAAAATAATTTGGCCATGTTTGGTGCCGAGTCTCAATCATTATACAGCACACTTGAATTACAAGTAGAGCAACTCAATGAATTGAAAAAGAAATTGGATCAGGCCAAAATAGACGTAGAAGGAAATTTGAGTAATGTCTTTATCCTTCAAAATGCCAGTCCGGCCGAACGCAAATCCTACCCAATTAGATACCTTATTGTAATTGGTTCTATCCTAGGATCCTTTGTGTTGGCTTGTATTGTTTTGCTCTTTGTAGAGAAATTTAGATCAGAAAAAGACGCACTAAAATCCTGAGCAATTGAACCTCGAGGCAAAGAATAAATGGCTCATTGGCTCGGGCATCCTGTTTATATTACTCAATATCATTGGCGTTGCCTTTGAGTTTTATTGGACGCCCGCACTCCCAGCATTAGCAGCTCTCGCGCTACTTTCTTTGTTGCGCCTTGATTTGGTTATTATCATATTGGTTTTTCTTGTTCCTATCTCTATCAATATTGAGAATTTATTTTTGGGTATGGGTATTTCCATTCCAGATGAACCCTTGGTTATAGGAATATTTTTATTG
>CAILJQ010000202.1 GCA_903834625.1 uncultured Bacteroidota bacterium | reverse complement strand
TAACCAACAAAATACTCACGCCAAAATACTCTTTCAACCCAAACCATGGAGCAGTCATACCTTTAGTATCCACCACAGCCTAACAGGCAATGTGCCCAGATACGATAGGCTTTCTGAAATGAAAGGCAATACACCTGTTTATGGAGATTGGTATTATGGTCCAGAAAAAATGTTGCTTACCTCCTACCAATACAGCGATACCCGCGTGAGGAAATATTCAGACCAAATAAGCTTAACCTTGGCTTACCAAAAAATAGGAGAAAGTAGAAATACCAGAAGTTTTGGCAGCAACAATCTTACCCAACGAAAAGAGGAATTGCATATGCTAAGTATGAACCTCGATTTTAGAAAAAAAATAGGGATACATGAGTGGCGTTATGGGGCAGAAATGGTTTGGAATGAAGTGAACTCTAGCGCACAAAAGCAAGACCCCAAGGGAAATTATTTAGGCCCTGCTAGCACACGTTACCCCAATGGAGGTTCTCATATGAATTGGGCAGGTGTATATGTTAGTTTTAGTCATGAATTACATAAAAAATGGATTATACATGAAGGCTTACGTTTGAATGGAACACTCCTTCAAGCGGAGTTTACCGACAAGCGTTTTTATGAATTTTTACCCAATGATATAACACAGAAAAATCTTTCCTTATGTGGCAATATTGGTTTGGTGTATTTGCCCAATTTAAGCACCAAATTTTACGCAAATGTGGGCAATGCTTTTAGAACACCCAATGTAGATGATGTAGGCAAGATATTCGACTCTAAATCGGGTCAGGCCATGATTATACCCAATGCCCAATTAAAGGCTGAGCAAACTATAACAGGCGAAATAGGCTTATTAAGCAAACCTTGGAAAAACCTTGAAGTGGATGTGAATTTTTATTATACAGCCCTATTTAACGCATTGGTGGTGGTACCCACGCAAAAAAACGGTGCCGATTCTCTGGTATATGATGGCAAATTAACCCCTGTGTTTACCCTTGACAATGCACAAAATGCCTTTATTTACGGAAGCACCGCTGCTATTAAATGGAAGCTAAACAATAACCTGCGTTTGAGCTCTGGCCTGAGTTATACATATGGTAGAATTTTAGGTGATAGCATGATGCCTTTAGATCATATTCCACCCATGTATGGAAAAACAGAAATCATTTTCCAGAAAGAGAAATGGGAAGTATGTGCTTACAGTTTGTATAATGGCAGCAAAGCTTTAAAAGATTATTACCTAAATGGTGAAGACAATTTACAATATGCAACCGCCAATGGAATGCCCGCTTGGTATACCCTCAATGTTTCTGGAAGCTATAAAATAGTTGTGTTAAAAATGAACCTCAATATTAGGCTTGGCCTCGACAATATTTTGGACAGAAACTACAGAACCTTTGCCAGCGGCATGAGCGCCGGAGGTAGAAATTTCTGGCTGAACCTAAGAATAAACTTTTAACTAGTGGTGTAAGCCTATGCTAATAAGTGCAGCTAAACCAATACCCAAAACCACTGCCGTTAATTTTTGCTTACTAAAATGATGTTGCTCGCTGTTTTCAAACAAAATGGTGGTTGAAATATGTAAGAAGGTTCCAATAACAAATGCCATAAAATAATCAAAGAATTCTTCTTGGATGCTGCTTTTGAGATACACACTTACCCCTGCCCCTATTAATGCCATAGAACCATAAATTACACTAATGGTGCTCAAGGATTGGTTTTGCAAATGAATGCCTTTTAAGATACTGATTAATGCAAATGCGGCAGGTACCTCATGTATGATGATACCAAATAACAAAGAGTAAAAACTTGGGTTATGGTTCATCCATAATGAACCCAATGGAATGCCTTCTGTAAAGGAATGTAAACTCATAGAAGCAATGATACCAAAAGGGATAACCTTGTTACGCAAATGGTGGTGTACATGCATATGACCATGCTCAATACCCTCTGAATACCTTTCTAAAAAAATCTGGAAAAAGAAACCCAATAATACCAATAATCCTTTATAAGGATCGAATACCTGAAATACTTCTGGAATTAAATTAAGCAAAGTAACACCTAATAAATAAGCTCCTGCAAAAGACAAAAACCAATTGATTTTATTACTAAATTTCCCTGTGCTACTTATTGCTAAATAAGCGCCCACAAGCGGACCAAGTGGCAATAAAAATAACCACAAATAACTCATATAGGAAGTTGGATAAATTTGTGAACGTATCTAGAAAAGCTAATACCAAACAAGCTGCCTGTAAGCGCCCCAGCTATCACATCTGCTGGGTAATGAACGCCAACATATACCTGTGAAAACGCAATACAAAAAGCCCAAAAAAGCATGAGCGGCAATAACCATTTTTGGGATTTAAAAAAATAAGGAATAAACAAAGCCAGTGCAAAATGGTTGGTGGCATGTGCCGACATAAAACTATACCCTGCGCAGCGTTCAATGAGCTGACGGGTTATGCCCTGCAGACTTGGTTCCATACATGGCCTTAGGCGCATGAAGGTATTTTTAACCAAATTGGCACTAAACTGGTCGGATGCCAAAATCATGAGCGCCACAGCTAACAGAATTTTCCAACTCTCTTTGCGGTAGGTTTTGATGAGGAAATATATAATAACGGCATAAGCCAAATACCAGGTTTCTTGTTTGCGTATCCACGGACATACGGCATCAAAAAAGCTATTAGCCATACCATTATTGATGGCAATGAAAAATGCCTTATCCCATTGCAACAATTGCTCAAGCATGGTTTTTGGCAATTAAGATGAGGCGGTCGCTGGTTTGAACATCAAAAGGACTTAAATCATAAGAGCCAAAAACATCTACCAATTCAAATCCAGTTTGGGCAAATAATTGGGTAAAATCTGCTAATTGTAGGGCCTGAACCTTTTCTTGGTAATGGTAATTTTTACCCTTATCGCTAAACAAAATATCTTTGATGATAATTCCATTTTCAACCCGCTTGCGCAATTCAAATGGAATCCCCTCTTTTTCTTTTACCTCATGAGGAACCAAGGCACAACCTACTTTATTGGCATTAAAAAAATCTATGAGTAAATATCCATTGGGCTTTAAGATTCCCTTAATTTGGTTCAGCACCAAAGCATCGGTTTCTAAAGAATCAAAATAAGCAAAGCTGGTAAATAGGTTCAAGGCTATATCAAATTGGGCGCCCAAGTTCAAAGCTCTTAAATCGCCCACTTGAAAATGCAAACGCTCATTGGAGAAGGTATTGGCCTCTTGAATACTTTGCGGCGACAAATCAACACCCATTACATCAAAGCCCAAAGAATTGAGGTAAATACTATGCCTACCTTTGCCACAAGCCAAATCTACAATGCGCACTTCTTTATTGGGCGCATAACGATTGAGCAAATTATTTAAAAAAAACTCGGCCTCCTGCATATCCCTATTCCCATAAAGTATGTGGTAATAAGGCGAATCGAACCAATCTTCAAACCATTCCTTCTGTGTATCCATCTCTTTGGGCGAATTTAGGAAGAACATAGCTGATTGCCAAAGTAAGTTCCAAACAGCATTTAAACCGCATATAACATTTTTATAGGATAACACGTTAAAGGGGTTCATCTTCCCCAAATATGACCAAAAAGTTACTCCCTCATCTCGGTCTGCTTTGTTTCTTCCTTTTAGGCTTAAACCTTATGAGTGAAGCACAAAACGGCAGTATTAAAGGCAAATTAAGCGATACCACCAATTACAAGCCTATGGCTTATAGTAGTATTGCCCTAATTAGAAAGGACTCTGTTTTGCAGGCCAGAGCCTTTGCCAATCAAAACAGCGAATTTCAGTTTTTGGAAATCCCTGCCGACACATACAGGTTGCTTATTACCCGCCCAACATATGCAGATTACGAAGAAATTGTTTCTGTTCAAGCGGGTGAAGCCAAAGATTTAGGCACCATAGCATTGCTTTCAAAGGAAAACTTGTTGAGAGAGGTTTTGGTAAAAGATTTTTCGGCCATTAAAATAAAAGGCGACACCACAGAGTTTTTGGTTGACTCCTTTTTGGTGAACAAAAATTCAAATGTAGAAGATTTGTTGAAGCGCTTACCCGGCATTCAGGTAGATAAATCGGGGAAAATAACGGCCCAAGGTCAGGAAGTTAAAAAGGTATTGGTAGACGGAGAAGAGTTTTTTGGGAACGACCCAACCGTGGCCACCAAAAATTTGCGGGCAGATAATGTAGAAACCGTTCAGGTATTTGACCAAAAAAGTGAGCAAACCGTACAAACAGGGATAGATGATGGAACCAAAGAAAAAACCATAAACCTTACCCTAAAAGAGGAGGCCAAAAAAGGGTATTTTGGAAAAGTAGGTGCTGGAATTGGCACCAGAAACAACAGCAGCATACAAGGGGTAACAACCAATTTTGGGAAGGAGAATAGGTATGAAGGTGAAGCCATGTACAATAATTTTAAAGGCAAACGAAAAGCTTCCTTTTTCTCCAATTTTTCGAACACCAATAAAACAGGCCTGAATTGGGAAGACCGCGAAAAATATATGGGTGGCAACAATGTAGAATACGACGAGGCCAGTGGTTATATGTATTCTTTTTATGAATACGACCCCAATAATTTTAATGGCAATGGAATTCCTCAAACCCTTTTTGCGGGTGGAAATTATTCAGACAAAGTGAATAATGACAAACTATCTTATAACCTCACAGGTACCTATAGAGAAGGCTGGATTAAAGGGGCAGATAAAAACTATACCCAATACATTTTGCCAGATACCATGTATTTTAACAACCAGATAAATAAAAAAGACAACCATAAAACCTCCTATAACTTTACTGGAAAAACTGAATTGAAACTCGATTCCTTAACCACGCTTACCATTAAAGCAAATGTTACCCAATCTCGCTTTGATAATATAGATGAGTTTACTTCTGAAAACTATAATGGCTTTTCGCAAAAGGTTAATAGCAATGTGCGAACAAATAAAAACACAGGCGAATCGCTTACAGGGAATTACTCTATTGGTTTCAATAAAAAATTCAAAAAAACTGGCCGCTCTACCAACCTCCTACTCGACCATCGTTTTAACAACAAACAAAGTGATGGCTATTTGCTTTCCTATACTGTTTTTTATAGCGGGGATACCAGTGAACAAAACCTTGACCAATTGCGAAAAATTGAGGAAAAAGGAAATACCGTGGGTGGCCGTTTGAGTTATACCGAACCACTTACCAAAAAGTTATCGCTTATAGCCGATTACGACTTACACTATACCACCAATCATTCACTGATTAATACATTAAATAAAAATGCCTCTGGCTCATACATCAACCGAGTAGATTCATTGAGCAATGATTTGAATTATGATATTGGCATTCAAAAAGGAGGTTTAACACTTAGGTTTATCAATAAAAAGGTAAACGCCTCTATAGGTGGTCGAATAAGTTATACCAATCTCACGCAAAAAAATCTCATAAAAGATACCACCCAATACCAGAACTTTTTAAACATCTTTCCATCGGCCAATTTTAATTACAAATTGGGCACTACCAAAAACCTAAGATTAGGATACAACGGTTCTACCCGTCAGCCCACTTTGCAACAAATTAACCCCATACAAGACCTATCAAACCCATTGGTTGTTTACAAAGGAAATCCTAACTTAAAACAAAATTTCGATAATGACTTTAACTTAAACTTCAATAGCTACAAGCCCCTTTCTGGAAGGAATTTTTATGCCAGTTTAAATTACAGTTTTACCCTAAATGATTTTGCCAATTATGATGAAGTAGATCAATTGGGGCGTAGGGTTTATAGATCGGTGAATGTTGATGGCAACCAAAATTTCAATGGTTATATGGGGTATTATTTTAAAATTAAGAAGCTCAATTTAGGCATCAATCAAAGTATGCAACCTGGTTGGAATAAAAGTGCTGGATTCATTAATGGATTAGCCAATACCAACAACAATATTTATATTAATTATGATATCTCTATTGACTTTGAAGTGGAAGAAAAGTTTGAATTTTACCTCTCTCCTTCTATTAGTTATAACCGCTCTACCACCAGTTTAAGAAAAGATGTGGTAACAGAATACAGAACCTATGGCATATACACCAGTGCCAACGTAATGTTGCCAAAAAGATTTAATTGGTTTATAGATGCCCAATGGAATATTCGCGAAAAAACAGAAGTGTTTACCCAAAACAACAATACGGTAATTGTAAGTGCCAATGTGAGCAGGAACTTTTTAAAGGATGAAAATCTGGTTGCCAAAATTGGGGTAGAAGACTTGCTGAACCAAAATATTGGATTTGAAAGGAATGCCAACAGCAACTATATCAATGAAAATACCTACCTGGTTTTAAAAAGATATTTTATGTTTAGCCTAACCTACAATTTTAACAATGGTCCTAAAAAATAAGCAGATGAAAAATATATATAGCCTTCTCCTATTCTTTGTTTGCAGTTTGCCAAGCTTTGCCCAAAACTTGGGATTAAGCGGTATTATTACTTTCGAAAGAAAGGAAAACATGCATAAAATGTTTACCGAAGAAAACAGTTGGACCGAAGCACGCATGAAACAAATGCCCAAATACAAAACAGATCAATTTCAACTGAGTTTTACCACCAAACAAAGTTTGTACAAACTAACGGTTGAAGATGAAAGTCCGTTTTTTAGCTGGATGAAACTGGCCAATGGCAATACTGTGCACCATGATTTTGTAAACAAAAAATACCTAGCAGAAAAAACCATTTATGAAAAAAACTACAAGGTAAACGACAGCTTACCTATATACCAATGGAAGCTATTAGGTGAGTACAGAACCATTGCTGGATACAACTGTAGAAAAGCAAGCACCATTATTATGGATTCTATTTATGTAATTGCTTTTTATACAGATGAAATACCTGTAAGTGGCGGACCAGAAGCTTTTAATGGCTTACCCGGAATGATATTAGGCATTGTATTACCCAGGTTAAACCTTACCTATTTTGCCACCAAAGTAGAACCCCAAATTGTACCAGAAACAGCTTTTACGCTACCAAGCTCCAAGGCCAAATTGGTAAATATGCGTGATTTCAATTTGGAGTTAAGCAAGGCCATTAAAGATTGGGGTGAATATGGCACCAAAGTTATTTGGAAGGCAAATTTGTAAATCGGTTCAAACCGAAAAATAATGCCCTTTGTAGCTAGACGGAATGTTTCTTACCTTTGTACCTTAATTTAGAAAAATGACAGGAACAGGTGTAGCTTTAATTACTCCCTTTAAAAAGGATTTAAGCATTGACTTTGAGGCATTGGCAAATATTATTGCGCATTGCATAGATGGTGGAATTGAATACTTAGTGGCGCTAGGTACAACAGGAGAAAGTGTAACCTTAACAAAAGAAGAAAAGAAAAAAGTATATGCTTTTATAGCCCAACAAGCTGCAGGCAAAGTTCCAGTAGTAGCCGGCATTGGAGGTAACAATACCCAAGAAGTGATAGATACCCTGAAAGCATTTGACTTTTCTGGATTTGACGGTATTTTATCTGTTAGTCCGTACTACAACAAACCCACCCAAGAAGGAATTTTCCAGCATTATATGGCCATTCAAGAATATGCTGAACTTCCTATTATTTTATATAATGTACCTGGAAGAACAGGTTCTAACATGACAGCAGCTACCACCTTGCGCTTGGCCAATGCCAGTGAAAAATTTGTAGCTGTAAAAGAAGCCAGCGGTAACCCAGAGCAGTTCATGGATTTGTTAAATGAAAAACCTGCCGATTTTGACATCATTTCTGGAGATGATAATTTAACCCTACCGTTTTTAGCCATGGGCATGAGTGGCGTTATTTCTGTCATTGGTCAGGCTTATCCTAAAAAATT
The DNA here is from genome assembly GCA_903834625.1 of uncultured Bacteroidota bacterium. GTDB lineage: Bacteria > Bacteroidota > Bacteroidia > UKL13-3 > UKL13-3 > B1. The sequence continues at coordinate 5,224 of CAILJQ010000202.1, read as the reverse complement.
CAGCAGTATGGTAAGGTTAGGATTAGATGGCAAGTTTGAAGAAGCTCGTCAGATACATTATAACCTGTATAACCTTATGAAGGGGATTTTTATTGAAGGAAACCCCGGAGGCGTAAAATACGTGATGAACCAAATGGGTTTATGCGAGAATATTGTCCGTTTGCCATTAGCCCCTATTAGCAAAGGTTCAGAAGAGAAATTAACAGAATGGATGAAAGGCGTTTAAGCCTCTAATTCTTTACTATTTTTTGAATATACTTGCGCTGCTCGGCACTTTGCTCTTGTACTTCTAATAGGTACATACCAGAAGATAAGTGCTGTAAAGGAATGTTTAACTCGTAGGCCCCAGATGCTTGAAGGTTTTGCTCGTACCGTAATTCACCCATCATTGAATACACGCGAACCACATTATTGCTTTGTTGTGGTAACAACATGTTTACCTGAACTTGGCTGTTAAAAGGGTTAGGATAAACAGACAAAACCTGCCAATCTGAATGGGTGCTTACATCAATGGTATTAGAATAAGAGATAGTACCATCAAAATCTACCTGTTTGATGCGGTAAAAAACAGTGCCTGAAAAACCTCTTAATTGGGTATGTACAAAAGCATATTGGGTGGTATGAAGACTATTACCCGCCACATCTGTAACCTTGCCTACTTCAGAGAAATGTTGTCCATCTGTGCTGAATTCAACCACAAAGGCTTTGTTATTTATTTCTGCAGCCAATACCCAATCTAGGCGCACCTCATTCCAATTTTGTTGCGTACCTTTTAGGCTCAACCATTTTACGGGTAATACAGGAGTATATAAGGGAGAGCCGCTAATAAGCAGTGAAAAAGATTGGGCAATATTGTTTTGCAAAGTTCCTTTGTGTTTAACCTTTATTCTGTATCTACCAGCAGGCATAGTAGGCATTAAAATTTGCTCTACATTGTCTCTAAAATTATCGCCCACGGTAGCAGGTGCCGATGGATTTGAGGGGTTTAAAATAAAGGGCAAACCAATGGTATTTCCAGCCAAATTGTACACGCGCACATCTAAATCATTCACCAATTTACGGGTGGTATCATTGTAAATAGGTGCAGCGGTAATGCCTTTCGGGTCTGTCCAACATAAGGTAATACGCAAGCTATCACCCGCAGTGGCATATACATCTACGGAAAAGGAATCGTTGGGTAAAAGCTGTTGTTCAATAACTGTATTTTTAAACGAATCGCTTAAACACAAGGCTGCACGACGCATATCGGGTATACCCCACCCACATTCATAATCGGGCCCAGGTAACGCTTTGCATCTATTGGCTGTATGAATGGCCAATCCTTTTAAAGTAGCATTGCGCATATACCTGCCCTTTAATTGAAAGAAGTATTCTTGCATTAACAATAAAGACCCAGCTACATTGGGTGCCGACATAGAAGTACCTCCCAAGAAAGCATAATCAGAATCATGTGCAGTACCTGCAGAAAGGATACTTCCGCTAGCAGCTACTAAATCTGGTTTGATCCTACCATCATCTGTTGGTCCCCATGAACTAAACGAAAGCATACTAACAGAACTTGGTCCGCCAAAACCCAAAGGCATTACTTGAACTGCACCCACACATAATAAGTTTTTTGCCGTACCAAAAGTTGAGATACAATCATAAGGTCCAACCGTATCTCTGGTGGTATTGGTAAGTGCCCAAGCCGTTCCATTCCAATAATAATGTGTTGTACCCGGAGCAACTCCATTTCCTCTGTCGTTTCCAGCAGCCTTTACCATTAAATAGTAAGGATTAAAATACATCATGCTATCCCAAATCCTACTTCGGTTATCATAATACCCGTAACTCCAATCTTTGAATTGGTGAATGGAACTATCGCCATACCAATACCAACTGCCACTAATAAAATGCCAAGCAGTAGTTGTAGCATAAGAATGATTAGACAAAAACAAGGAAGGTCCGGCCACAATGATTTCTGCATTGTCGTTGGTAAAGTTCCAATTCTTTAGTTGGGTTTGGTAGCTCATGCCACGTGCATTTGCATGTATACCTGCAGCCATCATATTCCCGGCAACAGCAGTTGTATGGGAGCTTACTGTAGCCCCATCCATGATGGTTATTCTTGAACCAAATTCTCTATGAGTAATTCTTGCTGCTCCCCCGTCCCAAACCCCTAATTTATTCATCCCATTTCCACTTAGGTTCAGACCTAAACCGCCACCTAACCACAACTTATCTGTGTTTAATGTTTTGGCTGCATCTAAATTATTACAAGTACACAAAAAAGATGGTTTACCTAATACGCCAAAACCATCAAACGCGCAATCTCCGCCGCTTTCGTTGGCATATCTATAAGGTATTTGGGGCTTGCTTTGGAGGTATGCGGCAGAGTCTTTTTCGGTTTGAACCGAATAGTTTTCTGCTTGCTTAATAAACAAAGAAACCTTTTGTGCATGGATAGACAATACACAAAAGGTTTGAAGAAATAGGTAGGTAAGAAAATGGGGTAGTTTAGGCATGATTATTTTTGCATGAGCAACGATTTTATTTTTTCTTCTAAGGCAAATTCATCTCCTTCAACGTAACCACTATGCTGGTATACAATGTTTCCATTTTGGTCTAAAAGGAATGTATGAGGAATTTGAACAATATTCATGGCACGTTGAAAGTCTTGGTTTACATCCATGATAACATCATAAGACCAACCCTGACCATCAACATACGGTTTCACTTTAGGGGTATTTCTAGCATTATCTGTACAAACGGCCACCAATTCTAAGTTGTATTTATTCTTCCAATCATCATAAACATCATTGATGTTGTTAAGTTCTTTTTTGCAAGGAGAGCACCAAGTAGCCCAAAAGCTAATGATGGTGATTTTACCCGACTTAGAATAGTCTTGCATATTTTTAACCTTTCCCTGCATGTCTTTCAGGACCATGTTGGGCATGGTTTGTTTTTCTTTTTGTGCCATGGTAGTAACTACCACAAATGAAAGTACGGCTAATACAAATAATTTTTTCATGTTGCTAAGATAAGTAAAAAAGAGTTGCAAAATGTTTGCCATAATTCATCTATTGGGTTTCAGGAAAAAATATTTATTTGTGTGCCTCAAAATCATAATTTTGCCCGAAGTGAAAATCCTCAAGAAATCTGAACCATTCTTTAAACAGAATAAAAAAGAAAGCCAAAATGAGGTAGATGAATTGGTAGATGATGAAAAGGGGAAGTTAATGGAGCAAGTTTTTGCGGTGTTGTATATGATTTTTATATCAGGATTGGTATTGGCGGTACTCATGGAATTGAAGATGGAATACCAAATTGACCTTTTTCCTGGGATCAATACACCATTTGATGATGTGTATAGAGATGCCAAGAATGTTTTTTCAGGAGAAGCCCCACCACCTCCCCCTGAATATTGAGCCAATTAGGAACCAAAATTCCCAATTTGAATCGAAATTAGAAAGCTAAAGCAAAACAATAAAAACAAAACAAACTGAAAACCAATATATTTGAAAGTACTTTTTCTTTTGGAACACAAGTTGACTTAAAATAAATAATAAAATCAAACGCCATGTTACTTACCATATTCACCATTCTTTTAGCCATTAATGTTATTGGATTCATGAACCGCAAAAGGGCTTGGTCTAAAATATTTATGGTAAGCCAAGTATTTGTAGTTGGAGGCTTGGTTGTTATGTTTAATGTGTATACCAGTCAAACCGGTATTCAAGGCATAGAAGCCAAAAAGAACCAAGGCAAGGAAGTTCCTGCCAATATGGAGGACATGAAAAACTTAGCCAAAGAGAAGAATACCCATACAGATACTGTAGATTCTGAACGTGAAAAACAAAGCGGAAATCAGGTAAAAGGGTTCTAAGAAAAAGGTAACTCAATGAACCCTTAAAGTTTGTTCACTTGTTTTATTCCTAACAAAAAGTGTTTGTCGTCTAATTTGAATTCTGTCACATCGGCGTAAGGCACGTTCATTACACGCCATTTTTTGTCAACCACCAAATATTCAAACTTGCCTTTTGCAAGGCTCACTTTAACAGGCATTTGTAAGCTAGGTGTTTCAGATACCAAGCGATAATACAATTGGTTCAAACCGTTGTTTTCTTTTAAATAATATTCTAGCACAGGCAATTGCTTATGGTAAAGGTATTGCTCAAAAAAAGGCTGAAAATTATAGCCAGTTCTTTGGCAAAAAAATGTTTCAACGTCTTTACCTTTCACAATTTTATGGTAGAAGGTCTTGTTTAAATCTTTGAGGGTATTGAACCAAAGAGTGTCATTATCGAGCATACTTCGCATAGTATGAAGTATCCATGTTCCTTTGTAATAATTGTCGTTATCGGTTCTGTTGAAATTCACGCCTATGGGGCCAACCATTGGACTTTCATTTTTAATATTGGGTTTCTGTCCGGCAAGGTATTGTAGGGCTCGGGCTGAACCGTATTGCTTTTCTACATACAATGCTTCACTGTAAGTTGTGAAGCCTTCATGTATCCACATATCCGATTTATCGTAGGCGGTGATGCTGTTGGCAAACCATTCATGACCGCTCTCATGCACAATGATAAAATCGAAACCAAATTTATTGTTTACATAATTGTTTCCGTATGCCACACAACTTTGGTGTTCCATACCCCAATAGGGAGTTTCAACCAATTTATAGCCATCTTCATAAAATGGATATTTACCAAAAAAATATTCCATGCTTGCCAACATGCGCTTTACTTGTTGGAAGTGTGTTTTGGCCTTAGAAGCATTGTAGGTTAACACATAATAATCGAGGCTGAGTCGTTCGCCTTGGGCATCTAAATACACATCTTGTATATGCACGTATTTGCCAATATTGATAGAAATATTGTAATGGTTGATGGGAGCTACAACGCGCCATTCAAACTCATGGAAACCATCGGGTCTTACTTTTTCACCTATGAATTTACCATTGCTTACCCCTGTTAGTCCTGCAGGCACAGCCAATTTCACTGATACTTTTTCGGGTTCATCATCCCATCCATCTTTGCAGGGTAACCAACAAGAAGCGCCTAAACCTTCGCATGCCAAGCCTACCCAAGCATTACCTGCACTGTCTTTTGACCAAACAAAACCACCATCCCAAGGAGCCTTTTTGGCTTCAATGGGCTTTCCAGAGAAATGTACTTCAAAGTTTATTTGTTCCCCTTTTTTAATGGATTTAGGTAACAAAAAATGGAAGGATTGTGAATCGCGT
>CAILJQ010000201.1 GCA_903834625.1 uncultured Bacteroidota bacterium | reverse complement strand
CATTATTAGGATATGTCTTGCATTTACTTCATCTCCTTTTCTTTGAATGGCATGAATAATATGGTAACAATAGTTAGTTTCAATGATTCTTGAAAAGCTATCTGGTTTAAGACGAAATGCAGCCCCTTCAAATTCAGGAACCATCATTCCTCTTCCAAAATATCCAAGTTCACCACCTTTAAGAGCAGAGCCTTTATCGTCTGAATACAATTGGGCTAAAGTGCTAAATTTATCCCCATCTTCTACAATTCTTTTTCTTAAGTCAACAATTTTTTCATAGGCAACTTGTTTCGACTCTTTACTAATTTTCGGTTCAATAATAATTTGTGCCAATTCAACTTCTGAAGAAAAATAGGGCAGACTATCTGTAGGAATTTCGTTGTAAAAGTTTTTTACATCTGTTGGCGTAACTTTTACGTCTTTAACAATTTTTGCCATCATGGCTGAAGCCAATTGGTTGTTTTTTATTTTCTCTCTATTGGAGGCTTTGATTTCAGAAATGCTTTTACCATAAATCTCCTCTAATGCTTTTTCACCTCCATATTGTTGGGCAAAATACCTGATGCGTTCTTCTAACTCGGCATCTACCCTTTCATCACTCACTGGAAGTGAATCTACTTGTGCTTTTAATACAAGTAAACTTTCTATAAGCTTTTGTTCTAAGATGATACACCTTAATGAATCGCGGGTAATTCCAGATTCTCTCGACATTTGTTCGAAGGCAATTTCAATATCAGAACGCATGATAATTTTATCAGCCACAACAGCTACAATCTCATCAATTACCTGTGCTCCTGAATTCATCCAGGAGAGGGCCAACATGCATAAAACAATTATTTTCTTCATTCGGTATACTACAAGCCTTACTTCTATTGTTTGGTTCAGGCATTTAAACAAAATTCAACAGGGTTGGCTTTATATTTAAATTTATAAGCCCTCCATTCAATAAATCACAAACAACTATGTAAAATTTTCACCACACAATTGTATTTAATTTACCGAGGTAAATATAATGAGCTTCTTGAATTTAGCGGAAATTATTATTTTTTATTCCAACGAGTATTACAGCGTTTTCCTTGTGCGATTGGTTACAAAGCAGGTGAATTATTCTGAAAACCACATTATTCTGCTTCCTGTTTTGAGAGGATTTGCAGGATTTTTTCTGTTGATTTTAGTCCTGATCCTGTGAAAACGCTAAAGATATTTTCCGTATGATTGAGTCCATTTGCATAGTTATTTACACCTGCAATAGTAGCCGCAGAGGTTGGTTCCACATAAAAACCTTTTGAACATAAAAACTTCCATGTCTGTAAAATTTCTTTTTCAGTTACTGTTACAATGCAGCCACCCGTTGCGCGAATAGCATCAACCATTTGCATAGCCCTAATTGGGTTGGGAATGGCAATGCCTTCAGCCAAGGAGGGTTTTACTTGGTATGTCTCCAAATCAGTTTTCGGTTCGAACCAAATTTCTTTTAAAGGAGCGCAAGATTCACTTTGAACGCCGATAAGTTTTGGAATTTTTGTAATAATATTTCGCTGAAATAACTCGGTAAACCCAATATAGGCGCCAAGTAACAAAGTACCATTACCAGCTGGTAAAACCAAGGTATCTGGCATCTGGCCACTTGTTTGCTCCCAAATTTCATAGGCAAAGGTTTTGGTTCCATGTAAAAATAATGGATGATAACAATGACTGGCATAAAAGGAATTTTTAGCCTCCTCAAAAGCTTTTGCGGCCGTATTTTTTCTTCCCCCTTCCACCTTTGTAATTATTGCACCATATGCTGCTATTTGGGCAATTTTTCCGGGTGACGTGTCTGAAGGAATAAAAATTTGACAATCGATTCCTGCTTGTGCCGCATATGCCGCAACCGAAACACCCGCATTTCCACTGCTATCTTGGACAATGTGAGATACCCCCCAACTTTTTATTTTACTTAGCAAAATGGCAGCTCCTCTGTCTTTATAGCTGCCTGTAGGGAATTGGAAATCACATTTAATTTTCGCCTCAAATCCACTGGGAAATTTTAACGAAATAATGGGGGAAATTTGTTCCCCTAATGAAAGTATATCACTTACGTTATCAATGGGTAAAGCCTCTAAATATCTCCAAAATCCAGGCAAATTTGGCCTAATGTTTTCCCTACAAAAGGTATGTGACATTTCTAAATCAAGCAACTCCTCATTATCACCCCTCCAAATTGGCGAAAGTGTGCTGTATGTCTTCCCTGATTTAGAGCCTTTTAATAATATTTCCATTTAAATTAAAATTATCCTTAACAAAACCCTTAAACTTTTACTAAAATTGCATAATGGAGGTAATTTTGGGTAGTATTAAGAAAGTTTTAAGATACCCCTAAATTATCTTTGAGCACACTATCAAAGTAAATTGTTTTTTTATGAGCGTAATATATCTACCAAAAAATCAAATTCAAAAATGGGTTTTTCTGCCTGTTTTAATTTTGATGTTATTTTTATTTAATCCCCAGAAGGCTCAAGCTTCTCACGTAGTTGGTTCAGACGTGGCATATGTTTGTACAGGGACACCAGGTGTTTATCAAGTTACCTTTAAACTTTATAGAGATTGCCAAGGAGTTCAATTATGTTCCAATTGCCCTACCTCCTTGAGTCCATCTTGTGGAATATCCATAGATATTCGTGGTGCAGCAGTGCCTGCTGGATCTGGTTTACCAACCAGCCCATGTGCTGGTGTGAGTTTTGGAACCCAAAATTTAACGGTGGTAACATCTGTGAGTGGGGTAGATGTTGTACAGCTTTGTGCCATGGAAAAAACAATTTGTAGCAATTGCGGTAGCAGAACACCAGGCACATTTACACCGGGTATTGAAGTATACACTTTTACTGGAAACATCAATTTAAGTGCAATTCCAGCTAGTTGTTGCTTAATAAGTATTGGTTGGAATACCTGTTGTAGGAACAATGCCATTACCACTCTTGCCAATCCGGGTTCATTGAACTTTTATACAGAAGCATTAATTAACCGTTGTGCTACTCCTTGTAACAGTTCACCAACTTTTACCAATGACCCAGTAGCTGTTACTTGTGCTGGTCAAGATTTTACTTATAACTTAGGTGCCATTGACCCTGATGGAGATTCATTGAGCTATGCATTCGGACAATCACTCGTTGGTGCTGGTTCTGCCGCTCCATATGTTTCTCCTTATAGTCCAAATGTACCTTTACCTTATTTGGGAGCTCCTATTCAAAGTCCACCTGCTTTGCCACCAACAGGTATCAATATTGATGCAGTTACTGGTGATATACGTTTTAGGCCTATGGGTAACTTTGTGGCGAACCTAATTATTGAAGTACGTCAGTGGAAGATGGTTGGAGGGGTACCTACTCTTATGGGGGTTACACGACGGGATATTCAGTTTTATAGCAAGTTCTGCCCAAATAATAATCCTCCAGTGCTTCGTACATTTGATAACAATGGGGTACTCACCTCACCACAACCTAACTTTAGTTATTCAGTGTGTGCGGGTCAGCAATTATGTTTTATTGTTTCTGCTTGGGACAATACAGCAGGCACAGATACCACAGATATGACATGGAATTCCCCATCCACTCTTGTTGATCCTAATAGCGCTGCTAACTCAGCAACTTTTGTAAAGGCATATAATGCTGCCAATAGAAATATTTTAGGGCCTAAGTTTGATAGTATGCGTTTTTGTTGGACTCCTTCTCCAAATAAGGCATCTAACTTACCCTACTATTTTGTGGTGACCGCCAAAGACAGGGCATGTCCAATTCCTGCCCGTGTTACCAGGTCGTTCAGTATTTTGGTGAGGAAGGTTCCAGTGGCAAACATCAATAAAATCAATAAAAATTGTGGTTATTACGATTTTACCTACACCTTGCAAAACGGTGTTCCATTGAACAATAGTTACACCAAATTTTTGATTGAATCTGGTCCGAATTCTAATACTTACACAACCTATAACTCTCCCACAGTTACTAATCACCGTTTCTTACAAGGCGGTTGGCATAAAATTAGACTTCAGTTAACTACTTCGCCACCACCAAATCCTAACGGATGTCCAAATGATAATATTTGGGATTCAGTATACATCCCACCACCAGTAGATGTAACCATGCGCGATACATTTAACTGCTACGGAACACCTGTAACAGTGAAAGCATCTGGTCGTGATGGTGTGCCATATGGTCTATCATACCGTTATACATTCTATAGTGGCTCTTTGGCCTCAACCACGGTTATTCGTCCTTTTGGGATAGACTCAAACTGTGCAATTAACCCAGCCATTTCTGGAACTACCACTGCATACAAAGTGGTTATTCAAGATTTGAATGGTTGTAAAGACTCAGCAGCATTTAATATTTTAACAAGGAATCTGCCTTTAAAAGAATTGCCAAGCAGTGT
>CAILJQ010000200.1 GCA_903834625.1 uncultured Bacteroidota bacterium | reverse complement strand
TTGATGCCTTTGTTGGAGGAATTTATCTTTAGGTTGTATTTGCGATATACATACAACCCATGGTTTAGGTTCAGGGAATTGGTGGTAAAAATGGACCACCAAAATAAGGAGGATAGGATTGAACCTATTGCTAAGATAAAGGCACGTTATCAAAAAATATATCCTTATTTATTTTATTTCTCTGCCATCCTATTTGGGTTGGTTCATTTGTTTAATTTTAAAATAAACCTCACTTATATTTTGTTGGCACCGGTATTGGTTGGTCCGCAAATAATGGCAGGACTGATAGCTGGATACTTAAGGGTGCAATACAATGTTTGGATAGGTTATTTATACCATGCCTTTCACAATGCGATATTCTTGGCACTTCCTATTTTATTCTTTAACTTTTTTGTGGAAACAGGAAAGTATGAAAATGGCAACCAGCGTTTAGAAATTAGGGAAACGATGTTTACAGAGAATACCAATTTCAGCTCAACAGACAGTGTGAATTTGGGCTGCATGCGGATGCAATCTGCATTGGCTTACCTAACCGATAGACAAGAAGATGCCTATGAATTTACAGATAAAAGTTTTGCAGACAAAAAAGTGAATTTGGTATTTAATAAATTTAACGGCGAAAAGGACCTCGATTTTAGTTGGGCCCATGAAAAAGTTTTGGAACATTTTCAGTTAAGAGCAGAGAAAAAACACAGAACCCGCACGGTATATATTTTAATGGTAGCAGATACCGAAATGCTTTATTTAAATAAACACGCCCAGAACGAACGGGTAAGTCAAAGTAAAATATATAATGAAAACTTGGAATGCCAAAATATGAGCATGTATGAGTTTTGCAGGAAATTGAGTGAGCATAGCGGACAAAAAATTATAGACGAAACATTTGAAAGTGATACTTATGATATTGCACTAAGCTCTAATGATATGAAGAGTATTCAATTGGAACTTTTAGAAGACTATGGATTGATTTTACAATCTAGAACGGAAGAGATGGATTATTTTGTGATTAGTAAGGCGCCAAATGGCAAGTAACAATTTGCGCTTTAGGGTTCAGTATGGTATTGCCGTAGTTATTTGTATTGGCATTGGGCTTGGTATGAGGAAGTTTACTTGGGTACCTCTAAGCATAAGCCAAAGTTCTGCAGGAGATGCCATATGGGCCATGATGATTTATTATGGAATACGATTTTTATCACCTACAATGAACTATCGCCAGAGCCTTATAATTTCCTTAGCCTTTTGTTATGTCATTGAATTGAGTCAAATATACCATGCACCATGGATAGATGGTTTAAGAAAAACTACTTTAGGTGGATTGGTATTAGGGTTTGGTTTTTTATGGAGTGATATTTTAGCCTATACTATTGGCGTGGTGTTGGCCGTAAGGATAGATGAAATATCACTAAGAACAAGAAACTACTCTACCAACAAGTAACCAACACGCAATCCTGTTTGTATGCAAGCACCCTCTAAGGAAAAATAACCTATGCCAGTACCTAGTGGATATAATGAATCACTTTCTTTGGGATTGGCATTGGGATATACATTTTTAAGATTAGTTTTTGTTTTGCCTACCATGAATCCCAGCCCTAACATACAATCTAAGAAAAATTTTGAAGGAAGTGGCACATGAAGCCCTACATTGATAAATGCTCCCTTTTTGAAGGTTTTATTTTCAAATTCATTGAGGTAATAAGTGTTGTTGAAATAGTTGGTATAATCTGTGTACGACAAGTATTTACTGTTACTTGCCATTAAATCAAGCCTCACATAAATATAATCTGTAATATGGTCGGAAATACCCAATCTAAAAACATGGCCTGTTCTAGGGTCTGGCTGATCTAGGAGGGCATGGGTTGTATTTTGTTTGAGTCCATGATATCCATATCCAAAGGAAAGCAATTCATCTTCTTTAAGCTTATATTGGATTTCACCATACACTCTCCCATTAAAAACATAGGATAACGGATCAATCATCAATTGGATTCTTCCATTAGAGGTGAGAGGTGCATAGCCTGCTACAGAGGTATCTGCATCACCCCCATAATTGTCGTTGAGTCGCTCCTCGCCTACTTTTTCATTTCGTTTAATTTGGGCAAAAGTGTTTGATGTTACCAAAAGGCAAATCATCATACAACTGAGAGTGGCGAGTAAATTTGATTTCATATGAATAGATTGATCAAAAGTAATTCGTGAATAGCAATATTAAAAATCCTTGAGGCGAATTTACATAAACATCCTACAAAGTTATCAAGTGGTACACTATAACTTATTTGAGTAACTATTTTTAATATGAATCCTTTTAGAACCTACAAATAATTCTTTTATTGATCATCAAGGTCCGGTTCAACATAAGTATTAAAATATGCACCAATTACTAACTTCTCATTAGTTAAACGATGAAAAGATTCGAAGAAACTTTCATCAATCAATTTACTTGGATAAGATAACCAAAAGCGATTGCCTCCAGCATCTGTGTCGATGTTTGAATATCCAAGCTTCAATGCTTTTCGCCTAAATTTTTCTGGATATTCTGCGTCAATATCTATTTCTGCTTTTACCTTATTATCGCAATAGAAAAGCTTTTCTTGATTTCGGTTGGTATAATAAAGTTGGCAAATAAATGCAATGCTGCTGTCTTTAGTTAATTGACGTATAACCTTCTCTCTTTCTTTTTGCTCTAAATTTTCTAGACTAATTCCACGTTGGTTACTGCTTATCCTTACAGTTGAAATTTTAGGGTACTGACTTTGTAATAGTGCAATGATTGAATCTGTTAATTGAAAGGTTGTTTTATTCTTCGACTTAAATCTATCATAATTTAGGAGAAGCGCATATTGATGTTCTTTCGTGCCAAAAGGCATTTCATCATGACCAATTTTTAGCGTTCGTTCGTTAGCCTTCAACAGAAAAAATTGTTTAGTGAAATACAGTGGAAGTTTTTTGTACGACACAGCAAATGCATAACTGGTAGAATCGGTAAAAGCTATAATGCTATCGGTTTGAGGGCTTATATAAAATTTAACTTGATGGTTAATATAGTCGGCAATCGGTTCGAACCAAATGCCATTATCAAGTATTTTAACCTTAAACTTATTATGTTCATTGAAGTTGACATCATCAAAGGCAGATAAAGTAATTGATTTGGAATATTGAATTCCTTCACTGTTAAGGCTACCTTCTTTAAAATAATTCCAATTGCCAAACTTCAAGCTAGTATCCTTGTTAAGCACCGTGCCAAAAGCTCTTATTTGGCCGCTAGGATAAGTAAAAACCGCTATAGAAAACCAAGTTTGAGGTAATACACTCACTGCATATTGAATGGAGCTATCTGCACGGTAAAACACTTTTACATTCTTGTTTACTGCAGGAACAATAATGCTTAAACCTATGATAGAACCATCGGTTAAGGTAAGGGCACAAAAAAAACGATGGTAATGAAAATTATAGGTATCGTTGGTTAACTGTCCGTTAAAAACAATTGCCGTACGCTGTTTAGGGAGAAACATTTGAGGTGTGCCAAAGAACTCCTTGGTTGAACTCTCCTTTTTATTAATGAATAAAGTATCCTCACAATTATTATATAACCAAAAGGTGTCTACTACTGACAGTTTGTTGGTGGTATTATTCATAGCTTTTAAAGGGAGTATGTGTTCATTCCCATTTACCACCATACAATTGGAAGAAGGAGGTTTAATATTAGGAGGAGGAAGTTCAAAGAATGCCTCGTTTGAATCAATGAGAACCCACTTATTGTTTTCAAGTTGCAAAGTATATGTTATCCTCGACTTTGGCGTTACCTTAAAATTGTACCGCCTAAACACCTTCAGTGTCTCATCATAAAATACATCATTGTAATTGCTTAAGGTAGTGTCTAACTCATATAATTGCGTACCATTATTAAAAATATAATAATTCAACTTTTGCCTAAACCCCTTCACTTCCTCATCTCTCCACGATTCAATTTGTTCGGAGAAATCTTTCGCTTCTGTGATACCTCTATTGTAAAAATCGATAAACTTTACTGTGTAATTGTTCTCCTTATCTTGAGACGGGCTAATTCGAGGAATTAAAATTTCTTGGTGTAGTTTGCCTGTTTGGGTGTGGTAAATTCTTGGTTTATCTTGCTCATCTACCAAGTACATTTTTAAGTTAGGTACATTCACCTTACTACCCATTGTTTTCACTTGAAGGGCAAACAGGTAATATTTATCATAAGCACATTGTTGCGAGAAACCCTTTGCAAGGAGGAAAATAAATAACAACGTAAAAAGAGCAGGAGCCTTCATTGTGTGAATGATTTTCTTTCATATGGCTTAAGGGCACGCTCAAATGTACTATTGTCGGATGGAAATTTCAATCAATAAATCGGGTCAGATAAAATTAAAATAATAGCTTTTTGAATAGGCACCCCATAAGCGATAGAAGGCAATAGGGGCAAGTTAACTTTAGCTGGTAATTAAATAAAAACCGAAATGAATGTGCCGATTTAGTTTAATTCCTCTAATTAAAGAGGGTAAACTTCTTCTCCCTTTAAGGAAATTATTCTATTTCTTTTCAAGAGGTAATATAAGTGCACCCAAAGGGATTCCCCGTTGGATTGCTTATAATCCTCCGGAATAAGAATCAATTCAACGGGGTAAACTTCTCATCCCTTTATGAAAAATTATTCTATTTCTTTTCAAGAAATAATAGAAGTGCACCCAAAGGGATTCGAACCCCCATCTTCAGAACCGGAATCTGAAATTCTATCCATTGAACTATGGGTGCAAAAAGGCCTTAAGCCTTTGAGGCGGCTAAGATAATATAAAATTAGATTTGGTACAGACCGAAATCTCCAAAGTAATTCTGCCAAACAAAGTGATGGAAATCTTTTACTTTCGGATTTATAAAATAACCTGAAATTAAACTCAAAATGAACCTAAAAAATAAGTGGATTGCTGTTTTGCTGAATCTGTTTATGCCCGGACTTGGTAACTTATATGCTAGAAATTGGAAAAGGGCCTTAACATTTTATGCGCTTTTTCTTCTTATTTTGGTTGTTTCACATTTTATTGCTTATTCATTTACCCTTTTATGCCTCGCTCTGTTCATTGCTTTGGGATTTGTCATTTTCACAGCGGTTAGTTCATATAAGGCCATTCCAAAGGATAAAATATACACTTCACGTGGTTACGATAAATGGTTTGTGTATGTATTGTTAATTTTTCTTCAAGCTATTTTCATTGAATTCGTTCCATTGCCATTGATTGAAAAATTTAGTCCCATTCATTTTGCCAAAATTCCCGTTCCAAATATGGAACCTAACTTAATGATAGGTGATCAAATGGCATATGTAAATGTTAATACCCTTGAGAGAAATAAGGTTTGCATATTTAAGTTCCCAGACGACCCACAATTATTATATGTAGAGCGTTGTGTGGCAATACCTGGCGATACCATTGCGGTGAATGGCGGTAAGGTTTGGGTAAATGGGGCATTGGATACTTGTGTAAATACCAAAAATCTCTTTAAGGTTACCACAATAATAGACATCATCGATAAATCTATTCTGAAAGAACTCAACATTCAACGACATGATATGGAAGTTGAAACTGAGGGAACTTATTATATCATGTTGCATCAAGAGCAATTAAATAAATTGAAAGAAAATAAAAACATCTATACAATAGAGCCTATTGTTAATGCAGATACTGTTGGAAAGGATTATATCTACCCTCAATCTACTTTGTTTAATTGGAACATGGATTTTTATGGCCCTTTTTATGTGCCCAAAAAAGGAGATAAAATATCCTTAACAGACAAAAACATTGCCCTTTACCTCAAATGTATCATCAATGAAAATAAGCAAGTAGAAAAAGGAGGAGAAGGTTTAATGGTTAATGGAACAAGCATGTCGACTTACGAATTCAAAGAGAATTATTATTTTATGTTGGGTGATAATAGGAGTAATTCAATGGATTCGAGATTTTGGGGCTTGGTGCCAGAAAAGTTAATTGTGGGTAAACCTCTTTATATTTTATGGAGTGAAACATTCAATAGAATTGGTCAACAAATTCAATAGACTCTTTCCTACCGATTCTCTATGTTAGCATACAAAATTTACATTGTGTATGCCGGCTAAAGCCTACCTTGCAAAGGTAAAAGCTCACATAACACATGAAAAATACCGCTCTTATTACTGGCGCATCTAATGGCATTGGATTAGAATTAGCAATCTTACATGCAGCAAATGGCGGCGACTTGGTTCTGGTTGCAAGGAATAAAACCAAGTTAGATGAATTAAAAATTACCCTGGAAAGCACCTACAAAATTAGCGTTCATACCATTGGCAAAGACCTTTCTCAAATAAATGCAGCCAACGAAGTTTACCTCGAAACACAAAAACTAAACATCCAAATAGATGTGTTAATTAACAATGCGGGTTTTGGAGCCTATGGCTTGTTTACCGAAACCGATTGGCAAAAGGAAATGGATATGATTCAATTGAATGTTACGGCATTAACACAATTTACCAAATTATACCTTCCAGCAATGGTTCAAAGAAAAAGCGGTAAAATTATGAATGTTGCCTCTACTGCTGCCTTCCAGCCCGGACCAACAATGGCCGTATATTTTGCCACCAAGGCTTTTGTGTTGAGCTTTTCAGAGGCCATCCAAAATGAAGTAAGTGATAAGGGGGTAAATGTTACAACCCTCTGTCCGGCCGCAACCGAAACAGGCTTTCAAGCCGCTGGTGAAATGGAAGACAGTGGCTTATTTAAAGGAAGAAAATTACCAAGCGCCAGAGAGGTAGCCATTTTTGGTTATGATGCAATGATGGAAGGAAAGTCATTGGCAATTCATGGAACCATGAACGCAATAATGGCTCATTCGGTTGGACTCATGCCCAGAAAACTGGTAGCAAAAGTGTCGAGGAAACTTTTGTCAAAGGTTTAAAACCAACAAACAAACAATTTTATCGTCCGTATCTGAACAGGATTACCTAATTAAACAGGAGGAAGTGCAGGATATAATAAATTCAGCAGATGGACAATCTGTGCTCAAACGACTGTTGAAACAAGAATAACATTTCAAAACAAAATAGGACAATGCAGAGAATAAAATAAATTTTATCTTGCTCGCACCTTCAATTAATAACACTTTTTAAATAAGCCCCTATGGACAAAAGTAACCTCACCAAAGAATACACCCTCAATGGGACCACTGTTATTTGGCAATCAGGCAAATGCACACACTCCGGTAATTGTGTTCGCAACCTTTCCAAAGTATTTCAGCCTAAAGAATCGCCATGGATTAAAATGGAAAATGCTAGTTCAGAAGAAATTATAGCCACGGTTCATAAGTGTCCATCAGGAGCATTAAGCATTAAAGCTTAAAAACGTTCCAAAATTTTAGAAATACACCCAAGAATTTCACCTCCACTTTTATCTAAAAGAAGGAAAATTTGCGGTTAATAAAAAGATGACAAAACTTTTTGTCATTTTTTTAAAATTTACAATTATTCATTCATTCAATCTTCCAAGAAAGCTATATATACAAGACAAATGAAAGTTTGCGTCTTGATTTTTTCTTGCAAAAAAGTAATAATCCTTATAAGAAAAATAAAATAGGTGTTTCCACTTATGCCAGCATTTGTTTGAACCTATGAAACTTCCCTATTCTACTGATTTTCTTTTGAATTGCTCACTTATAAAATAGGTATTACCCCTCATAAAAGTGCGCAGTGGGTTAAAGTACTGTGTCCAAAACAATCCAAAAACTAAAACATAAAAGTGATGTTCAATCCATTCTAAACGGCGGAAATCCGAAAAGCCAATAGAGTAGGAAAAACTAAACAAACAAACTAAATGGAACATTTAAAAATCGCAAGCGACAATTATGTTGCTTTCACATTTTTTATTGGAACAATGGCCATGATGGCCGCTTCAGTATTCTTCTTTTTCGAATTGAGTAATACTTCACAAAAGTGGAGAACCTCAGTTCTAGTATCAGGTTTAATTACCTTTATCGCAGCAGTACATTATTACTACATGCGTGGTTACAATTTAGCAACAGGCGATTCTCCAACCTTCTTTAGGTATGTAGATTGGATTTTGACTGTGCCTTTGATGTGTGTTGAATTCTATTTAATCACAAAGAAAGCTGGAGCTAAAATCAACTTATTATGGAAACTAATTTTTGCCTCTTTGGTGATGTTGGTAACAGGTTACTTTGGCGAAACCATCGACAGAGGAAATAGCGTAATGTGGGGAGTAATCTCTGGAGCAGCTTATTTCTACATTGCTTATTTGGTATGGTTCGGAGAGGTTGCAAACCTTGCACAAACAGCAGGTGCTCAAGTAGCAAAAGCTACCAGAGTATTGGCATGGTTTGTATTGGTAGGATGGGCAATTTATCCATTGGGTTATATCTTAGGAACTCCAGGTGGATTATTTGGAATTCAATTGGTATCAGACCCTGCAGCAGCTTCACATGCAATGGATATTGTTTACAATATTGCTGATGCTATTAATAAAATTGGTTTCGGCCTAGTTATTTATAGCCTAAGCAGAAGCGAAGACTAATTTGAATAGATAATTACAACAAAAAGAAAAGAGGTTCATACAACAAGTAAGATCCTCTTTTCTTTTTTAATTATTTCCCACTCATGAACCATCACTCATCCAATTCATTCCTAGTAAAAGATGATGTTGTTTATGATTTCCTTTTTATTGGTTTAGGTGCAGGCAACAGTTTACTCTTGCTGTCATTACTTAAACACAATCTGTTAGAGGGCAAAAAAATTGCAGTAATAGAACCTTCTCAAAAAAGCAATAACGATAAAACTTATTGCTTTTGGTCTGAACCAAATCATTCTATGGTTAAAGACCTTAGTCCTATTATATCACATAAGTATGAATCTATAAAGGCAAGTGAGTCTTCGGTTCAAGACATCAAGAACTCCCCATATTTCTATATACGCAGTCTCGACTTATATAAATACATGCTTCAAAAAACAGGTGAAGCAGACATTGTCATTTTTAGAGAAGAGGTAATAGATATCCAAAGTGTAGGTAACACACATAGCGTTCAAACAAAAGAAAATGCCTATAAAGCAAGCTGTATTTTTAATAGCAGCCTAAAACCATTCCCAGAAACCCAAGAGAAAGAAATTTCCATCCATCAATCTTTTTATGGCCTACACATTAAATGTGAAAAAAAGGTATTTGAATCGCAAGAATTTAGCATGATGGACTTTGATGTGGACCAAGACAAATACACCCAATTTATATATAAATTGCCCTTTAACGAACAAGAGGCATTAATTGAACTCACCCGATTTGGTTCAGAAAAAATTGATATTACTTATGCCAAAGAGACTTTAGAAAAAACCATCCAACTGCAGTATGGAAACTTTGAAATAGTGGCAGATGAAACAGGATGTATTCCCATGACCACACGGCAATTCTTACCCAGTGAAACAGCAGGTATTGTAAACACCGGCGCAAGTGCAAACTTAATCAAACCAAGCACGGGGTATGCATTTAAATCTATGTACTTGTTTGCAGAACAAGTGGCACATAAAATTAAAGCAGGAGATGAACCTACACTCCATGTAAGTAATATGAGCACAAAAAGTAGGTTCAGATTTTATGACCGACTTCTGCTCATCATTCTTTTGTATTGGCCCTCTGAAGGAAAAAGAATTTTCACTCACTTATTTAATAAACATTCTATACATACGCTATTTGCCTTTCTTGATGAAAAAACCAACTTGGTTCAAGAAATTAAAATATTTGCTTCCTTGCCCATATTTCCCTTTATCAAAGCACTTTCTGTTTATTTGAAAGATAAAAATTATGTAAGGTATTTGATTGCCATTGCTACAGTAGTCACCTTTCTATTCATCCATCACTTTCAACCCAATTTAGGTGAATACTTTAGCTACCTAATTTTGGCATTGGGCTTACTTATAATTGGCATTCCACACGGGGCGCTCGATCATCTTTTACTTAAAAAAAAAAGTGAATCTATCCTTCGTTTTGTGGGGCAATACCTATTTATTATCGGATTGTACTTAATCTGCTGGAAACTCAATTCTGTCCTATCACTCTTGGTATTTCTGCTATTCTCCTCTTTCCATTTTGGCGAATCGGAATGGGAGGAACCTGGGTTGAGGAAAACAAATAAGAACTCTAAAACATTGTCCTTCTTCACAGGAGCTAGTTTATTGGTCTGCATCATTTTTACGCATGTAAATGAATCAATAGCAATTATAAATGAACTCTTCCCTTTCCAATCCATATACACCAGCAAGCTTGTTTACTTTTCGCCTTACATTTCCATTATAGGATTTCTTTTTTTGCTTACAGAATTATCGTAAAAAAAGAATTTTCACATATTGGATTGGTCTTCCTTTTACTTATAGGAATACAAGTTCCCTTGGCCCTAGCTTTTGGTTTATACTTCATCTTTCAGCATAGTTATAATGCATGGGAACATATGAAAAGTGGACTTGGTTTAAGCTCCACTTCCATGTTTAAGAAGGCATTACCCTTTACTATTGGAGCATTTGTTCTTTTAATATTCATACTTCAAATGAACAAAATAAGCTTCTTGCATGAACATGCACTCTTTGCCAACTTCTTTGTATTTTTAGCTTGCATTAGTCTGCCACATATTGTTCTCATGCATTCCTTTTACAAAAGAGATTTATCTAGACAAAAAAGGTAAAAATAACGGTATCTATAGTGCTTTGAAACATTCTTTTTGAAATGTTTGTTTGTAGAAAAACATATCAAATCACTCATGAAGGATCCCATTGAAAAATTAAGAATTAGCATTGCATCTTTACGCGAAGAAATTATCCATCACAAGGTATATGGTGCTATAGAGAATTTAACAGAATTACGCATATTCATGCGTTACCATGTATATGCTGTTTGGGATTTCATGTCGTTGCTCAAAACCCTGCAAAACAACCTAACCTGCACCTCAGTTCCATGGTTCCCCACTGGGTTGGCAGATACTCGTTATTTAATCAATGAAATTGTAATTGGCGAAGAATCCGATGTAGATGCACATGGCGTAAGGAAAAGTCATTTTGAACTTTATTTAGATGCCATGCAGCAATGTGGGGCTGATACTCATTCCATCAATCAATTTATTGAAGAATTAAAAAAATCAAATGATTTATCTTTGGCATACCAAGCAGCCAATACACCAAATGAGGCATCTGAGTTTGTTAACTTCACCTTTAAAATTATACATAGCAATAAACCTCATTTACAATCGGCTATTTTTACTTTTGGAAGAGAAGACCTCATCCCTAATATGTTTATTTCTCTTGTAAATGATATACATAAGAACTTTCCAGAAAGTATTTCAAACTTTAAATATTATTTAGAGCGACATATTGAGGTTGATGGCGATTCACATAGTCATTTAGCCATGCAAATGACACAAAACCTTTGTGAAAAAAATCAGGAGTATTGGGATGAAGCAGAAATGGCTGTGAAAGAATCACTGGAAAAAAGAATACGCTTATGGGATGGGGTGTATCATCAAATAATGATGCTAAAAAACCAAACTGCATAGGCGTAAGAGTATAAGGTGGAAAACTTCCACATAAAATTTATACAAGATTGAGAGAATGAAAATAAATTTGTCATAGTACCCCCTATGAACAATAACACCAAACCTCTCACTAACAAACAGTATGTTTTAGAAAAAATACCCGGGAAAGGCGGTTGGACCTATGCTTCCATACCAGAAGTACCCATGGATAAAAATAATCCATTTGGTTGGGTAAAAGTGAGAGGAATGATTGATGGGTATGCTTTTGATCATTACCATTTAATGCCCATGGGAAATGGGAATTTATTTTTACCAGTAAAAGCAGAAATTAGGAAAGCCATTAAAAAACAGGTTGGTGACACAGTATTTATCATTTTATATTTAGAGGAAGAACCTCTAGAAATCCCCGAGGAATTATTGGCATGTTTGAAAGAAGAACCAAATTCCTATAGCTTCTTTCAAACCCTTACAGAGGGAGAACAACACGCCTATATAAAGTGGATTTACGCGGCCAAAACCGATCAAACAAAAGTGGATAGAATTGCCAAAATGCTGCAGAGGTTATCGAGGAGTTTGAAATTCACCGATGTTTAATACCTCTCCTACCATTATAACTTTAACTCGATTGAAGTTTTCAAATTGATTTTATATTTACCCTAACATATAACTTTTAAACCAAATGAAAATAGCCATAATAGGAACAGGAAATGTAGGCGGCGCCTTGGCCACCAAATGGGCACATAAAGGCCATCAAATCTTTTTGGGTGTTCGCGACCTTGGAAATTTTAAAGGAAAGGAGCTTCTTAACAACCCAAATACACAAGCATTATCTATTCTTGAAGCAGTTAAATTAGCAGAGCTTATTCTTATAGCAACCCCAGCCCCATCTGCCATTGAAACAGCTCAATCATTGGGCGACACCACAGGTAAAATCATTATTGATTCAATGAATATCGTGATGGGAAGAGGTCCGGCAGGATTTAAAAACACCACAGACGCCTTGTTGTCTGCCACCCAAACCAGAGACATTGTAAAGTGTTTTAACAGCACAGGATTTAACAATATGCAAAACCCAAGCTATGGCCAAACAGCTATTGATATGTTTGTTGCCGGCGACAGTGAAATAGGAATGAGTTGTGCCATACAGCTGGCCTTGGATGCAGGTTTTGCCGCATGTTACCCCATTGGAGGAAATGATAAGTTTGAACTCTTGGAACAATTTGCTTGGTTCTGGATTAATCTTGCCATGTTTCAAGGAATGGGTCGTGACATGGGTTTTAAATTGATGAAAAGGTAAAGCTAAATAGAGTGGGCAGTGTAAGTAGAAATTTAAGGTGGGTATAAAACCTTTGTTGTAATCAACCTACTATAAGTACCCCCTTAAAAATCTACTTTTGCTTATTAGTTTTGGTATTTTGCAAAACCCCTGAACCAAACAAGCCATCTGTATTTCTTTCAATTATTGAAAATAATCTTCAGACCGAATGATGCCTTTGATGAATGAAACAGATAGCAATTGTTTGTCGTTTTTAGCACCTGTTTTTTTATAGATTTCCGACTTATACTTTTCAATTGTGTTTTTGGATAGCCCAAGTATATAGCCAATCTCCGTTGAATTATATCCTTTCGACAAAGCCTTAATTATTTTCACTTCTAATTTATTCAACACACTAAAGGTTTCATCCATGTCTTTCCTAGAAAGATCTGTTTCTTTACTTATACGTTCCCACTGATGGTTTTCTTCATTATCGTAGAAAAAATCTCCTTCAAGTACAGCCTGCATTGCCTTTAATAAACTTTGCTCATTTTTACTGCTGAAACCATGCGCTCCTACTTCTTTTAGCTTACTCGAATAATTCCTTTGAAACCCATAAGTAACACACAAAATTTTTCCCTTATATCCTTTATGAACCAATAACGCTGCTGTATCACAACCATTCAACAAAGGCATATGCCAATCTACAATCACCAAATCTATGTTCTTCTGTATAAATTCAAATTTGTCGTTCAATTCCAAGCCACTTCTGCAAACCAATTTAATGGCGTATGCGGTGTTTTGGGCAATGATTTTCCTCAAAATATGTACGTCAGTTTCGCTATCGTCTGCTATAGCAATTTGAATGGGAGAACTCATGGGCTATGAAATTAAGCGCAACGTATGCGTTTATAAACGCATTGTCAATACCAAATCTTGTACTTCTTTCTACATTGCATTTGTTAGTATCTTAGCACAATACATCACCTATTCCTTAATCCCATTAAAAAGCTATTCAAATAAAAATAACTGCAATTTAAACAGCATTTAACCAGTAAATATTCTACCAAAAAGAAGACAAAAAATTGTAAAATGGAAATTAATAATTTGATATTTACTCTCACAAAGCAATAGAGAGGCAATAAACTGGGTTTTAAAAAGTCTTAAAATGGTGAAAGTGTCATTAAGAAATATAATGTATTACCTTACTATTTTCATAAAAATGGGTGCTAAAAGTTATGTTTAGGAAACATTATGAGTGTTAGAAAGAGCTTTGCTAAAAAGTTAAGCTATTTTTGATTTATGAAACGCTTATTACCACTGTTGATTTTGATACTTATTATGGCTGGAAATGGATTTTCTAGCTATGCTGTGAAATGTGTTGGTCAAGAGATAATGTATAAAGCAACGGCCAACCCCAATATTTTTGAAATTACGGTAGTTGTGTACAAGAAATGCAGTTCTGATCCTATTTGCACCAACTGTCAATCTAATTGCAGCATTAAAATATATGCCTCGGGTTCTGGGTTTCAATCAGTTTATTCAGGAATGGTATTTGATTCTGCTACCTTGTATTTGGATACACTTACAGGCATTCAAGATGCAGTTGCCTTGTGCGCCGGTGTAAAATCTACTTGCACCAATTGCGGACAAAGACCTGCAGGTAGCTTCAGTCCAGGAATTGAAAAATACATCTTTAAGGGCCTTATCAATATTTCTCATGTGCCAACAGCCAGTTGTTACGTAAGTTTTAATACCGGTTTTAATTGGCAAAGAGAAAACAGCGATAACTTAAGCACAAGCAATCCTGTATTCTACACTGAATCTGTTTTAAACAGATGTGTTGCACCCAATAATAGTTCACCTACATTTTATACCGATGCCCTTTTGTACAATGTTATTGGGCAAGATGTAACCTATAATATTGGCGCCCATGATGCCGATGGTGATTCACTTTTTTATGGTTTTGCTCCAGCATTGAATTATCCAAATACTACCCTTACTTATGCTTCTCCTTACCACTACACTGCACCATTCCCATATTTAGGAGCACCCATAACTAGTCCACCCGCTTTGCCCCCTTCGGGAATAAACTTAAATATTATAACCGGCCATTTAATATACAGACCTGTTACGCTTCCTTTTGATGCGGCCATGTGTTTGGAGGTAAAAGAATTTAGAAAATTTGGCAATGTTTATTTCCAAATAGCCACTTCAAGGAGAGACATCAACCTCAATATTGGACCACAAGCGGCAAATCTTCCACCAATTATTCAAACTTATTCACCAAATAATACACCTAGCACCTTCATTGCGCTAAATACATGTCCGAACCAACAAGTTTGCTTTAAAATAGCAGGATTTGAAACTGGTTCAGACACTATTGACTTAAGCATTGATATACCAGAAATTATGCGAAACAGCGGAGCAATACTTACCCACTTTTACAATAGCACTAACCGACAAAAATTTGATAGTGCACAATTCTGTTGGACACCCCCAAGTAATGCTAAAAGAGATTATCCATATTACTTTAGCATCGTAGCTAAAGACCGTGTATGTCCGGTTAATGGCACCACCAGAAGAGTAGCTTATATTAGAGTTAACAATGTGGTTAACTTTGTTATTAGGAAAACTCAAAATTCAAACACAAGCTGGAAATTCACCTGCGAAACAAGTAATAAAGCAGCCATTCGGTTCAACCTGAACCAATTTAAAATAGAAACTGCACCTGGTTCAGGTGTATATACTACCATCATATCTGATTCTGTAAGCAACTATTTTTTACCTACAAATGGTTGGTATAAAG
>CAILJQ010000199.1 GCA_903834625.1 uncultured Bacteroidota bacterium | reverse complement strand
TGCCATCAGAGTAGTAGTTTATCCATTTACCAGACATTTGGCCTTTAACAGCCACACCTTCTTTTTCTACCTTACCATTCATATGGTAGGTTTTGTATGGACCTTCCAACAAATCGTTCACAAAGTTGCAATCTTTACTGAGTTGTTTGTTCTCGTGGTATTGTTTCATGTTGCCCTCATTCTTACCTAATTTATAGGTTGAGGTTTCTTTTAATACACCATGGTTATAATATTCAGTTATGTTGCCATTAGGTTTACCTTCAGTAAAGCTGTATTCAAAATGAACTTGTCCGTTGGCATAATAAGATTTGCCATCTCCTTCACGTTCGTCATTTTTAAATTGATCTTTGGTGCTTACGGTTCCATCAGGATAAAACTCTGTGACCCATCCTTCTAATTTATCATTTACATAGGTGCCTATTTCTTTTCTTCTTCCGTTTTTGTAGATGATGTATTCACCGTCTGCCAAATTATTTTTATAAGTAAGTTTTTTGGTGGTATCTCCTTTGGCATTGTAAAAATACCATTCTCCTATTTTGTTACCAGTTTCATCATAAAAGCCAGTTACTTCTATATACCCAGAATTATCAAAGAAAACCCAGAACCCCACATTCTTATTTGCTGCATTTTGTTTTCCTAATCCCTCTACGTTAAAATTTTTGTAATAGAAGAAATCTAAATTATATTTTTTGCCAACATAGGTAAACTCTCTGCCTTCGTGCATTTTCATGAACTTGTCTACACCCTGATTTCTTGTTTTTTTCAAGCTTTCAGTTTTCTTTTTAACCTCTTTCGCAATTTTCTCATTGTCGCTCGAGGCTAACATGAGTAAGGAGAAGTCGGCATAATTGCCTGTTTTCAAATAGTCATTAAAAAAGTCGATATAAAACTTGGTATAAAACGAACTACTTTCATTGCTTTTCACACCCGCTAATTTCTCCATCACAAGATGTAATTGCTTGTTCACAGGGTATTTCATTTTTCCAGGTACCTTGTATTTATTGTTCAAGGCAACTTGGTTTTGAATGAGGAAGTCTAAATCTTCATATTCATTCGGAAGGACTTTTGTTTTATTGGTATTAACCCTGTTGCTGCTGTTGTTGCACATTTTGTTGAATTCCTCAATGGCATCTAAACTTCTTCTGCTATCTGGTTCAATTAAGAAGAAGGTAGCAAAAGCCATGGTTGCCAAGGTGAGTTTTCCTTCGCCTTCTGCCAGGTATGCCATACGCAAATGTCCGGAAGCATATAAGGGTGATATTTCTAACACTTTTTGGTAACACTCATATGCCTTTTGATAATTTTCAGCCGACTCATAAACAATACCTTTATTGAGCCATAGGTTGGTACTATATGGATATTTCTTTAAGGCTTCATCATACACGGCAATGGCTTCATCACGTCTTTTTAAGTCATCTAGAGCTGAACCTAACATATTGTACTGACCCAATTGCGGGCTGCCTTCAGCAATCATTCTTCTTGAGAGTTCAACGGTTTCTTCTAATTTATCTAGTTTGTATAAGCACATACTCAGCTCATACATACAAGCAAAATAGTTGGTATCTCCTTGAGGAACCTTCTGAAATAAAGCCATTGCCTTTTCATACTTTTCATCGTCATACAAATCAACACCCTCTTTTAAGATTTTTTGGGAGTTTATTAATTCAACATGATTTTGTGCATTTGCTTGAAAGAAGCAGAAAAACGCCGTAAGTGTTAAGAGGCTTTTGATGGTTAATTGTAGTTTCATAAACTTGATTTACCCTCAGAAGTAAATCAATAATTTTAACATGAAAAAGTGAACTGAAAAAAATCAGTAAAATAGCGAGATTTTTGACTGTTTTTGTAGCATTATTAGGGTATTTTAACCTTTAATCATCTCCAAAAACGTGTTTTCATCCACCATTGGAATGTTTAAATCGGTGGCTTTTTTGAGTTTTTCAGGACCCATTTTATCTCCAACAATGAGGTAGTCTAAGCTTTTTGAGATGGAACCAACGTTTCTTCCTCCATTGTTTTCTATCAACTTTTTTAGCTCATCTCTACTCATTGAAAAGGTGCCAGAAACTAAAAAACTCTTGCCTTCCAATTTGGTAGATTTTACTTCGTTAGGATCTATCTGAATGGCCATTTGCAAGCCATGTTGTTTAAGCCTCTCTATTATTTTTCTATTTTCTTCATCCGCAAAAAAGCGTGTAACATTCTCTGCTATTTTTTCTCCAATTTCATATACCCCAGCAATGTCTTCGGTTCGAACCAACATAAGCTGCTCCATGGTCTCAAATTTTTGTGCCAATTTTTTGGCAACCGTTTCACCTACCATTCTTATACCGAGTGCGAATAATACACGTTCAAACGGAATTTGCTTTGAGGCCTCAATTCCATTGATCATATTTAAGGCACCCTTTTCTTTGATAGACCGTTTTTTTCTTTTTCCTTCGGCATCTTCTTCCAATTCAAATTCTAAACCGTTCAATTGTTCATAGCGCAAATCGTAAAGGTCGGCATAGGAGTGTATGAGGCCTTTGTGAAATAAACCTGCAATGGTTTCTGAGCCCAAACCTTCAATATTCATTGCCCTTCTACTTATGAAATGTTCCATTTTACCAATCAACTGTGGTGGGCAGTGAAGGTCGTTTGGACAAT
Source organism: uncultured Bacteroidota bacterium (assembly GCA_903834625.1). Taxonomy (GTDB): domain Bacteria; phylum Bacteroidota; class Bacteroidia; order UKL13-3; family UKL13-3; genus B1. The sequence continues at coordinate 1,522 of CAILJQ010000199.1, read as the reverse complement.
AATGAACCACTTCTCCTTCCTTTCTTACCAAAGGTGTTTGGCATTCCGGACAAAGTTGAATGTATTGTATTTTTTGGGCAAATAGATCGCGTTTGCTTTCGTCAACTCCGGTTATCTTAGGAATAATTTCCCCACCTTTTTCTACAAAAACGGTATCGTGGTCAAACAAGTTCAATCTCTCAATTTCATCGGCATTATAAAGGCTTGCACGTTTAACGGTTGTTCCTGCCAATTGAACAGGAACCAAATTAGCAACAGGAGTAATCGCACCCGTACGTCCAACCTGATAGGTTACTTCTCTTAATTTGGTTACAGCAGTTTCCGCTTTGTATTTATAGGCAATGGCCCATCTAGGTATTTTAGCCGTAAATCCCAAATCTTGTTGATGGCGGTATTCGTTTACTTTAATGACCACTCCATCAATTTCATAGCTCAATTCGTGGCGGCTGTTTTCATACCCTTTGATAAAAGACATCACCTCTTCTATATTTTGGCAAACCTTAAAATGGTCACTCACCTGAAAGCCCCATGATTCAGCCAATTTCAATGATTCGGCATGTGTTTCGGTGAGCTCATTATCTGTATAAACAAAATAGAGAAAAGCATCCAAGGCTCTTTTGGCAACCTCCTTGGAGTCTTGCATTTTTAAACTACCTGAAGCAAAATTGCGTGGGTTTTTATACAGGCGTTCTGGTATTTTATCTTCATCTACTCCTTGGTTCAACAAGTCATTTCTAAGCTCATTGTTTAAGCGTTCGAAGGTTTTTTTGTGCATGAAAATTTCCCCTCTAATATCGAATAGGGGAGGGTAATGACCTTTTAATTCTTTGGGGATACTCTGAATGGTTTTTACATTGGCTGTTACATCATCACCTTGAACGCCATCCCCGCGAGTAACCGCGCGAAGCATTTTTCCATTTTCATAAGTTATGCTAATAGCCAAGCCATCAAATTTTAACTCGCATACATAAGTAAAATAATTACCTATGCCTTTTCTTACACGCTCATCAAACTCTTTCAGTTCTTCTTCAGAATAGGTATTACCCAAACTCAACATGGGGTAGCGATGTTTAACCTGGGTAAAGTTTTTGGTTATATCTCCGCCTACCTGTTGGGTAGGAGAGTCTGTCTGAACCAAGTTGGGGAACTCTTTTTCCAAGGCTTCTAATTCTTTGAGCAATAAGTCAAATTCATAGTCGCTGATACTAGGTTGCGATAAAACATAATACTTGTGGTTATGTTCTTTGAGTGTTTTGCTTAAATGAGCTATGCGTGTTTTGGCCTCTTCAACGTTCATGCTGCAATATAATTTGCTTTTGCATTTTAGTGGAAGGGAGTATAAATTTTTTTCAGGGATGCCCTTTGTTATATTTGTCTGTTGAAGAAAAAAATCTACATATTTAGCGGACTGGGCGCAGATGAGCGGGTATTCAAACGCATGAATTTTTCTTATGCAGAGGTAGAGTTTATCAAATGGCAACAGCCGCTACCTAGCGAAAATTTGGCCTCATACGCCCAAAGA
>CAILJQ010000198.1 GCA_903834625.1 uncultured Bacteroidota bacterium | reverse complement strand
CATTAACTGCAGTTTCAAGCTTTGGATGCAGTCATTCTGTGGTGAAGAAAATGCAGGTATTGCCAACTTTCTATGCTAATTTTAATCATACACCCAATACATGTGGCAGTACGAAGGTGGCCTTTGCAAATACCTCATTGTGGGATTCAACATACACTTGGTATTTTGGAGATGGAACTACCTCAAACGAAAAGAACCCTACACATACCTATCCAACAGCGGGTAAATACAAGGTAACTTTGTCTATCAACAATGGGAAGTCGTTCAAAACAAAAGAAATTTATGTTGCGGCAAATCCAACCACAAATGGAATACAATCCCAATTACAGAGCTGTGGTAACTTGTATATTTTTAGTACTGCAGCCCTTGGCCAAAACTTAAGCTATTTTTGGAGTTTTAGCGGAGGGTATGGTAGCCTTGAAAATTCCCCAGCAGTTGGAAGATTATTTGGAGATACCAGCGCGCAAGTAGTTAATTTAACGGTTGCTTCAGATGGCAGGTGTTTTACAGTAGTGCCAAGTTTATTGATTCAGCCTTTGCCTTCAATTGAATCTGGTATTGTAGCTGATTTCAGCACACAAATGATTCAAGAAGGTTTATGTAAAACGGGAATTCAATTCACAAATTCATCTACCAATGCAACACAATATAAGTGGGTATTTGGTGATGGTGCTGTATCACCTATAGTGAGCAAATTAAATACCTTTCATGCCTACCCAACAGCAGGTGTTTACCAAGTTTCTTTAATTGCTATCAATAAACAAGGATGTTCAGATACCCTTACAAAAATGCTAACAGTTACAGCTGGTGGTTATGCTACTCCTGTAAGTGATTTCTCCACAGATTATCCTATACAATGTATCAGCGACCATCGCTTTGATTTTGTAAATAATAGCTCTTTAACAGGATTTGGTTGGGTTCCTAAATTCTATTGGGATTTTGGTGATGGCACCTTTGATAGAGAGAATACCTTTACCTATGGCAAGAAATTTAAAGGTCCGGGCGATTATCTGATAACCTTGGTTGCAGAAAGCAATTACGGCTGCAGAGATACCACATCAAAATGGATCAAAGTGGTGCCAAATAGTGAGTGCACACCTTTAATGATGCGCGAGAAAAATGATGGTCAGTTAGGTAATTCAGATATCACATACCTTGGTCAAAGCCAAACTACTGGAACTGCCTCTGTGAGGAAAGAAAATGCAACTATCAGTTTGTTTCCTAATCCTAATAACGGTAGTTTTACTTTACTTTCAACCCTTAACATAGAGCAAGGAACTACCTTTCAAATTATTGATATCTTAGGCAGAGAAGCATTTGCCACTCAATCCTTCCAAGTGTCGAGCAATGAAAGGAAGTTTATATTTGAAGACTTAAGTCAGGGTACTTATTTAATGCTTATCTCTTTACCAAGCGGACAAACACAAAGATTGACATTTGTGATTTCGAGGTAATTTTTTAATTTGTAAGAATAATATCCCCCTAGGGTCGTTCTTACAAATATGAATAAATTAGCAATTTTCATTTTTACAGTAGCTTGGAGTTTAAACTTACATGCCCAAAAAGGCAATAGTTTTGCTCAACAAATAGAGGCCGCCTACAAACCTGTTGGCAATACAGGTTATTACGCAAATACCTGCGAATGCACAGTGGCAGAGTATCAAAAGTTTTTGTCAGACCCAAGTTGTTTAAATGAAAAGTATCGTTACGACTCATTGAAATGGGACTTTAAACCATATTTCCCCGATTTTCAGGTTTATGATGCACCAATTACCAAAGTATATTATTGGCATCCAGCTTATCAAAATTACCCTATCAATAATATTTCGCAAGATGCAGCCATTGCTTATTGCGATTGGTTAACCAACACCTATAATGCCGACCCAAATAGGAAGTATAAAAAAGTAGTTTTTAGGTTGCCCACGAACAAAGAATGGGTTACTGCTGCCACAGGCAATGTATCATATAATGGAATCAAAAAGTTGTTTCCTTGGGATGGTTTAACCTTGCGTGGTAAAGATGGAAAATTGTTGGCAAATTTTGCCGAAACAGGTGAGTACAATATCAAACGTGGTACCCAAGGTGAACTCACAATTAACAACGACAATAATACCATAGGTCCAAATTATGGGTCAGACAATTATATGTTTACCGCCCCATGCAACAGCGTATACCCATCAAACGATTTTGGCTTACACAACATGAGTGGAAATGTAGCCGAATACACAAATGAAACGGGTATAACCAAAGGTGGTAGTTTTATAAGTCCTGCCTATTACCTTATGTTAAATTCTTCTGACCCTGAGTTTGCCAACATGCAAATGGGTGGTGCGTTTATAGGCTTTAGGCCGTTTATGTTTATCCTAGAAAAGTAATGGGTAAAAATTATTTCGGTCTGAACCAAAGCAAAATTTTATTCAAAGTAAATTTAGCGGCATTAACACTGTTGCTTCTATTTGCCTTTGTGCCCAAAAAGGAAGTGCCAGTTTTAAATAGGGAAGAGGCCAGAAAAGCTTTTATGTATTTGAATTCTATTCGCAACAATGCAGCTGCTTATTCAAAGGATTTGAAGTTTCTTAAAAGTTCAAAAGTTACGGCAACCTCGTTAATTTGGAACGATACCTTGGCAGCTGTGGCAGAAGCAAAGGCCTGGGATATGGCTCAGTTGAATTATTTTTCGCATACAGATAAGAAGGGTTATGGAATTAATTATGCCCTTTTCAAAGCTGGTTATCCTATAGACCCACTTTGGCTAAAACCTAAAAAGGCCAATTATTTTGAATCTATAGCTGCCGGTAACCATACCGGGGAACAGTTTATTGTTCTCTTATTAGAAGATAAAGGGGTTCCAAGTCTTGGGCATAGAAAACATTTATTGGGTTCAGATGAATGGAATAGCACCCTTACCGAGATTGGGATAGGATATGTAAAAGCACCCGAGGGAGCAGATTATCCATACTATTGTAGTATTGTTATTGCCAAGCGGGGAACCAATTAACACAAACAAAAAGAACATGCAAATGACACAGATTCTGTGTTCTCTGTTTAACCTCAGCGTACTTTGTGTTTAAAAAAAATCAAGAATCGACATGGCTTAGCCTCCTACCAATGGGGTGAGTTTCACAAAGCTAACGGTAGTTAAGTCGGAAGCAGGAATCACTTCTTCCAATGAGGATATTTGTTTGTTGTTAACCAACACAAAAAAACTGTTTTTGGTAAAGGCTTCCAAAGCTACATACACTTGCTTCTCTGCATCAATAAGCGTTTTAGGTTTTAATTTAAACCCATTTAAGGTGCGCTCTGCCTCTGTTGGTTGAACCAAGCCTTGGAAGTGTTTGGGCTGCTTTTTATTATACACTTCTACTTCTTTTAAAACCCTCAAGGCAATAAGCTCTTTTAAGGTTAAATCTGCAGCAGGTAAACTCATTTCCATTTGGTTCAGAACGGTTCCTGTGGCTGTTTCATCTTGAACCAATATAATTGCTAAATTTTCCATTTTTCTTACAAAGTGGAAAGATAGATTTTTTGTTTGAACCATAAAAACCCTACCCATTACCAAAAGGCAAATTATCCAAAAGTAAAGGTATGGCAAGCTTTCGCTGTCCCTTCCTAAAACAATTTTTTCATTTGAGTGTCTACTTGCTAAGGGATAAACTAAAATGCATCCTTGGTCTAAATTTTTTTGATACATAATAAGTGAGTAAACAAGAGGTAAATATTATTTGGTTCAAACGCGATTTGCGGCTTTGTGATCACGAGCCATTGCTTGAGGCTCAGAAACAAGGTTTGCCCTTGCTACTTATCTATTGCTTTGAACCCTCGGTAATGAATTACCATGATAGCGACCTACGTCATTGGCGTTTTGTGTTTGAATCTATTCAAGACCTAAAGAAACAATTGGCAGAACATGGTCATTCTATCTATGTTTTTCATAGCGAAGTATTACCCGTTTTTGAAGTGCTGCTAAGTAAGTTTGATATAAAGGAAGTATATGCCCACCAAGAAATTGGGAACCATATTACCTATGAACGCGATAAACAAATGGCTACCTATTTTCGTCAGAACCAAATTACCTGGAACGAATTTCAAACCAATGGCGTTATTCGAAAGTTAAGTTCACGAAAAACATGGGAGCAAAGGTGGAAACAAAAAATGGAGGACTTGCCTAAACATCCTCAACTTTATAGCCTTCCTTG
>CAILJQ010000197.1 GCA_903834625.1 uncultured Bacteroidota bacterium | reverse complement strand
CCACAAGAGAAAATGAAGGTTGCCAAAGAGGCTACTAATAGTATTTTTTTCATTTGATAGGTATTTAATGATGCCTTTAAGGCGAATAAAATTGAGTTTCGAATTTACAATTAAATTCAAAATAAAAAGTTAATTTTCAACTGAAATGACAAGGCTCTATATCTCCTTATTCTTTCTTATTGCCTCCTACCAGCTTCATGCAGAGAATTATTTGGTATTCCTGAACCAAAAGAGTGCGGGAAATCCTGTAGGTATCTCTGCACTTAGTAAAGCCAAAAAGGAACAAAAATACATTTGTCTGAATGAGAAGGATCAACTCATTGATCAAACCTACCTGCAATTAATTTCCGCCGTAGGCTGTCAGATTATTGGATGCAGTCGTTGGTTGAATGCGGTATTGGTTCAGACCGAACCAACTATGCTAAAGGAATTAAGAAAATTACCATTTGTGATACAAATAGTAGCCTTGGAAAACCACCCAACCATTTGTTTAAAACAGGAAATGGAATTGCCAAATGGCGCCTTATTAAATTCCAAAGCCCAATTGCAAATGCTAGGAATTGACAGGCTTCATATGGCAGGCTACACGGGTAAGGGAATTATTATTGCTGTATTTGACAATGGATTTACCATGGTAAATGAGCTTTATCCTTACAAAAAACTATATGAGGAAAAGAGAATTATTGCCAGCAAAAACTTTGTAAAGCCAAACAAATCTGTTTATGATATGGGAAGCGACGGAGACCATGGCTCTCGGGTTTTATCTACAATGGCAGCAGTTCAATCGCCAGATTTTATTGGGGCAGCTTATGACGCTACTTACGTTTTGGCTGTTACCGAAGACATGACCAAAGAAGGAAGTTTAGAAGAGTGGAATTGGTTAATGGCAGCTGAATGGGCGGATAGCATTGGGGCAGATATCATAAGTTCTTCTTTGGGCTATGCAACCAATTTTACCTATGGAGATACTCCCGTTTATGCTGATTTGGATGGCAACACAATGCTGATAAGTAAAGCCGCAAATATAGCAGCATCTAGAGGTTTGTTGGTGGTTAATTCAGCCGGAAATGAGGGCACAGGTGCATGGCGTCATATTGTTGCACCAGCCGATGCCGATAGTTGTTTGGCTGTTGGATCAGTAAACCAATGGGGTATTTATTCCTCATTTAGCAGTATGGGACCAACAGCAGATGGGAGAATTAAACCCAATGTGTCTGCAATGGGAGAACTCACCATTACACTATTGCCACAAGGTTACCTGAAAACGGGCAATGGAACATCATTCGCTTGTCCGCTCATTGCAGGCTTGGCTGCTTGTTTATGGCAAACTGATTCTTCTATGAGTAATATGACACTGTTCAACCTTATTCAAAACAATGCCTCGAGGGCAAATAATCCAGATACATTTATTGGATATGGTATTCCCTCTGCTGCCAAGATTTATGAGAAGTTATATGGCAAACAACTTCCAATACCAACTGCCATGAGCAATTACCTACGCATTTTCCCCAACCCAAGTTCTGGGATGGTTAAGCTAAGTTATTTTAACTACCAACAACCATTAGATATCACTTTTGAGCTATTCAACAATTTGGGTCAGTTGGTAAGCTCCAAAAAACAATATTTGCCTCAAGGGTATCAAGAAATATCAGTTTTTGACGGGCTTTTTGAGGCACGTCAAGGTGTCTATTTTCTGCGGGTTATAGGTCTGAACCAAGAAATTATTTTCGAAAACAAAATTGTGATTGCAGAATAGAATCAAAAAAAACTATATTTGCACTCCCAAAGGTACCGTGGCCGAGAGGCTAGGCAAGGCTCTGCAAAAGCTTCTACAGCAGTTCGAATCTGCTCGGTACCTCAAAGCCCT
>CAILJQ010000196.1 GCA_903834625.1 uncultured Bacteroidota bacterium | reverse complement strand
GGCCTTTGCATGGTGCTAAAATGTTCACGCTATTGCAACGCAAATCGTAAAAATGCGTGCTAATAGGGTGAACAAAACCGTGTATTAGTTACTGCAATTTGGGGTAAAAACAAAAAAACCCTGCATTTCTGCAAGGTTTTAAGCTCCCCCTCCTGGGCTCGAACCAGGGACCCCATGATTAACAGTCATGTGCTCTAACCAGCTGAGCTAAGAAGGAATTTCCCTGAATGGGGATGCAATGATAGGAATTGAAATTTAAATACGCAATATTTGCAGCACAAAAATTTTAAAAAAAATATCTATGAGTTTATTAGTCGTTGGTAGTGTGGCATTTGACGCTATCGAAACACCCTTCGGAAAAACAGATAAAATTGTTGGAGGGGCTGCTTCTTACATTTCTTTGGCTTCTTCTTACTTCACAAAGAACACAAATTTAGTGGCTGTTGTAGGTGAAGACTTCCCAAATGAGTTCATTTCTCACCTAAATACCCATGGTGTTAACACCGAAGGTTTGCAAATTAAAAAGGGCGAAAAATCTTTCTTCTGGAGTGGAAAATACCACACCGATATGAATACCCGCGACACACTAGTTACTGAACTAAATGTATTAGGAGATTTCGACCCTATTGTTCCAGATAGCTACCAAGATTGTGAATTTTTGATGTTGGGTAACCTTACCCCTAAAGTTCAACAAACTGTGATTGAACGCTTAAGCAAACGTCCGCGCCTAATTGTAATGGATACCATGAATTTCTGGATGGAGATTGCTTTAGATGATTTGAAACAAACCCTTAAAATGGTAGATGTACTCACTATCAATGATGAAGAGGCACGTTTGTTATCTGGAGAGTATTCTTTGGTGAAGGCTGCTGCCAAAATCCAAGAAATGGGTCCTAAATATTTAATTATTAAAAAAGGCGAAAATGGTGCTTTGCTTTTCCATGGCAAAGAAGTGTTTTTTGCTCCTGCCTTGCCTTTAGAAGAAGTATTTGACCCAACTGGCGCAGGTGATACCTTCGCGGGTGGATTTATTGGTTACCTTGCTAAAACAGGTGATATCAGTTTCGAAAATATGAAAAACGCCATCATCTACGGTTCAGCCATGGCTTCATTCTGTGTAGAGAGATTTGGTACAGAACGTATCATCGACCTTTCTGCTGCAGAATTAGATGAGCGCATCAATGCTTTCAAACGTTTGGTTCGTTTCAATATTGGTGCTAACCTTGCTGAAAGCAACTAATTAGCGTACAATCATAAAAAAAAGAGGCAGCCTCCATTGAGACTGCCTCTTTTTTTATGCAAAACCTAAAAGCCTTAGAACCTAAATAAAGGAGATGTTCCCCAAGGTATTCTAGATAATATCAAAATCAAGCCTATACTGAAAAATATCAAATAACGCTTATGCTTGTCGGCATCTGCATAAGCCTTCTTGGCACGAATGCTACCAATTTGAATCAAGGCAATACCAATGATATTGATGAGCGGATGCTCCAATACAGCCAAACGTAGATTCTTATCCTTCATAGCAACCGCCATGTTAGATAATCCCATTTGTACGGTTGGACTCACAAACCACAAAATCAATCCCAATAACAACATAGAGTGTGCCGAGGCTACCAGCAAGGTACCAGCGGTTTTATCATCTTTTGTAAAAGGTGTTCCTCCGCTCATACCGCGAAAGGCTCTGAAAATAGCATACACAGCGGCTGCTAAAAATATCCAGCGAACCAAATTGTGAACAGGAAGTAAGAATTCGTACATAACGTTTTTGTTTCAAAACTAATTAATCGCTAATTTATGTCAAGGATATTTATAAACACTCCACTACCCTATGCACAGTTTTTGGCAACAAGTACCCTTTGTTAGACTGCTACTTCCTTTTATGGTAGGCATCTGGATCCATCATTATATAAAGGTTAATTTTTGGCAAACCCTTATATTCATTGGTCTAACCGGATTATTTTACGCACTCCACCATCACTTTTACAAAAAACAACTCATTGATTATCCCAAAGGAATTTTACTTTCCATTGCTTGTTTTTTTGTTGGCCTCTTAAACCTCCAATTAAAAAATGAGCAACTCATGTACCACCATTACAGCCTTGCTCAAAACCGCTACCTTTTGGTTCAAATAGATGAAAAATTACAAAAAACTTCATATGGACATAAAGCCGTTTGCCAAGTATTATCAAGCATTGCAAACGATGATACCCAAACTCAAGTGCAAGGAAAGTTATTGCTAAACTTCAAAAACCAATCAAGTAACCCATTACCTGCTTATGGCGATGTTTTACTCATAAAATCAGGATTACTTGAATTTCCTCCGGCCTCCTTTCCTGGCGCTTTTAATTACCGCCTTTATATGCACAGAAAAGGTATTTTATTTCAAAGTTATGTTACTCCCAAAACCTATAAAGCTATCGGTTTGAACCAAGGAAAAAGCTACCTCAAAACCATTTATGCTTGGCAACAAAATATTAGAAACACCTTAACAAACTATCTAAAAAATGCCGGTGAAATTGCCATTTCAGAAGCTTTATTGTATGGATATGATAAAGACATGGACGATGAAACCATTGAAGCCTATAGCAGAACAGGCACGCTTCATGTTTTGGCTGTAAGTGGCATGCATGTAGGACTCATCTTTGTTTTATTGGGTTGGTTGCTAACTCCATTAGCAAAATCGGCTCGGGGCAAAAAACAGGTGGCCATTTTACAAACCTTAGGTATATGGATGTATTCTTTGTTATGTGGCATGTCGCCTAGCATTTTAAGAGCTACTGTCATGTTTAGTTTTGTTATCCTAGGCAAACAAATCAAACGAAACAGCAATGCCTTTAATAGCTTGGCCGCCTCTGCCATGTTTTTGTTATGGTTCGACCCAAACTTAATTTACCACGTAGGTTTTCAATTGAGTTATATGGCTGTGGCAGGTATCTTAGGATTTTATCCATTGCTCTACCATGCCATTACATTACCCTATAAATTGCTTGATGAGACTTGGAAGATACTGGCTGTTTCATTGGCATCACAAGTGCTTACCTTACCGCTTACTTTATACTACTTTCATCAGTTCCCCAATTACTTTTTACTGGCCAACTTGCTCATTATTCCTCTTACCAGTTTAATAATTTATGGAGGTATCTTATTGCTCAGTTTGCAATGGTTTCCTGCCGGTGCCGCTTGGCTTGGCAAGTTAATGAGTTGGCTAATATTAGCTTGTAACAAAGTTGCACAATTCATCGCCCACCTTCCCGGAGCGGTAAGTGAATCTATCTATTGGAACGACACAGATATTTTCATTTACCTATTGGTTTTAATTTGCCTCATCCAATATTTTAACCATAGAAATATATTGGCCGTTTATAGCTTGATAGGACTTGGCATTTGTAAATTATTGCTCCTAATTGGCTTTCAATTTATCCTAACTTCACAGCAACAGATACAGGTATTTAATATAGAAAAATCTTGGGTTATAAGCAGCAGTAGAGGCAAGGAGGCACAGCTTTTCTTCGATCCAATTATGCAACAACCATCGCCAACGTTTAATGAAAAGATAAACACCTTTTTAGGTGCTCAAAAATTAAACCTCCGCCAAAGTGTAAGCCTACATAATGGCAATGTTTTATTGGGTATTAACGGTCTGAACCTATTTATTTGGCAGGAGTCGGAAGTGCCCAAAAACATCCAAAACTGCATTGTATTGGTTCAGGGCAAACACTATGTAAACTTAGAAAAAATGTTGGCTCATAACCAGGTGAGGCAATGTATACTTGGAACCAACATGCCATGGAAGAAAAAGACCGCTCTCAAAAAAATACTCACAAAAAAACATATTCCTTACCATGATTTATCGGAAAATGGCGCATATGAATTATCATTGTAGGTATGGAAGATTTGGTTTTATACGAAGTGATAGAAAGAGTTGGATACCTTACACTCAACCGACCTGAGAAAAGAAACGCCCTCAGCTTTGAATTTGTGCAAGCCATTAAAGATGCTTTAACTAAAGCAGAAAATGATGCGAATTGCAAAGTCATTGTGATAAAAGCCAACGGCGAATCATTTTGCTCTGGAGCAGACTTGGCCTCCTTACAAAAACTACAAAGCAATACCTTCGATGATAATTTGGCAGATAGCAAACATTTGGCTGCCTTATACATGCAAATTTATACCAGTTCAAAAGTTATTATATCTAGGGTTGAAGGAGCAGCATTTGCTGGAGGTTGCGGCCTTGCTACCTTATGTGATTTTTGTTTTGCCGATGCTAATGCACGCTTTGCTTATACCGAAGTAAAAATTGGCTTCATACCAGCCATTGTAATGGTATTTTTATTAAGGCAAGTGGGCGAACGCGTGGCCCGACAAATATTGTTAACGGGAGAAGTGTTTGATGGAAATAAGGCACTTCAATATGGCATGATTACTCAAGTAATTGATTCAAAAATCATTGAAGAAGAGGTACATCAATTTGCGGTAAAATTATGTAAAAACACCTCGGCACAAAGCATTGCCAATACCAAAAGAATGTTGGCCAACGTGCCTGAGTTTAAATTAGAAGAAGCCATTCATTATGCTGCTTCTATGAACGCCGTGGCAAGGTCTACAGACGATTGCAAAAAAGGTATTGCCGCTTTTTTAAACAAAGAAAAATTAAGTTGGTAAGATGAAAAAACTATGGCTCCTATTGTTTCTGCTTCCTACCCTTGGCATGGCCCAAACCACGCTCACTGAAGGGAAAATTTTTTATGATATCTCCTACCCTAATTTAAGCCCTGTTATGCGCAGAAATGAGCATATGTTGCCCCATGATGCCAGTTTATATTTTAAAAACAACCTCACTCGTTTAGAAATGGGCATTGGTGGCATGGGTAAAAACTCTACCATTTATAACAGAGAAACAAAAGTTACAACCATATTGCTCAATATCAAAGGCAGGAAGTTTGCCTTGGTTCAAACCGATAGCCAAATGACCGAGGTAAAAAAACAAATGAACCCAGACACCACCACCTACAAATTTTCGGTATTGTTAAAAGACGAATACAAAACTATTGCTGAAAGAAAATGTAGAAAAGCACTCGTATATAAAGTAGCGGGTAAAGACACCCTCATTAATGAGTGTTGGTTTACCAATGAATTGCCCCCGTATAATACCGAAAACGACCCCAATTTTAAATTGATAGATGGTTTTTTAATGCAATATACCATTCAAGAAAACGGCATGACGATGGTGATGAAAGTAAAAATGGTTTTACCTGTTCCTATTGAAAACAGTCTGTTTGAAATACCTTCTACCTACCAAAAAGTTAATGAAGAAGAGTTGAACCGATTGTTAATGGTTATTCAAGGAGGCGACTCAGGCTATTGAGTTAATTTTGCTACCCGGACCTTGTGATAAGTGATTTAAAAAATCAATGAACTCGCTGATTGAGTTAATTTTCCTAGCATTCTCACCCAGTACCATTTCTGCATTCACCAACTGCCAACCCGTAAGTAAAATCTGACTGTTTGGCCAATTGGCAGATAAGAAATCAACAAAAGCTTGCTTGTCTATATCTGGTTGAGCAGCCGTCATCATGGTTAAAATATAATGCGGGTTTTCCTTACCAAAGGCGTCTTTTAAATCAACCAAAGGAACTTCTTGCCCTAGATATAAAACTTCATGCCCACGTGAACGAATCACGTAATTGGCAAATAACAAGCCTAATGAATGCTTTTCAGATTCAGGTAGAAACAACAAAAACTTCTTTCTAGGGTTGGCCAATTTACCTACTTGACCATCAATGGCCACGTAGAGCTTTTGCTTGATAATATTAGACACAAAATGCTCGTGGGAAGGCAAAATGGTACCCACCTGCCAAAGCAATCCAACCTCGGTTAAAAAAGGAAAAACTATATGTAAAAAAGTTTCTTCTATGCCGTATTGAAGGATGTATGTATTGAGTAATTTGTGAAAACCTGTTTCGTCGAAGCTCATCATGGCCGAAACAAACGAGCGAATATGAATCTTAAATTCCGTACAATGCTGCCCCAAATGCACTACTTTTTCTGCAATGGCATCTTTCGACATTTTAGCGATTTCAGAAATCTTGTACCCATTATCATTTAATACACTAATATTGAGCAAGGTTTTCAAATCATTGTCATCATAATAGCGAATATTGGTTTCACTACGCTTAGGAATGATGATTCCGTAGCGTTGCTCCCATATTCTCAGCGTGTGGCTTTTGATACCGGTAATGGCTTCTATGTCTTTGATTGAAAAAGTTCCCAAGGTCTTTTCTAGATATGGATTACTTATTTTAAACATAAAGCCTGCTTATTTGTTTTTATTGTTACGATTATGACAAAAATACTTATTTCGGGCGGTTCTGGACTACTTGGTTCAAACCTAACAAAAATTCTTGAATTACGTGGCCATGAGGTGAGTTGGCTCAGTAGGAACCCCAAAAAAACTGCTCAAAAGTCGTTTTACTGGAATCCTGCCACAGGAGAAATTGATCCCGATAGCGTACTGCACACCGAGTGTATTATTCATTTGGCAGGTGCAGGAGTGGCAGACAAACGTTGGACAGAAAGCTATAAAAAGGAGATTTTAAACAGCCGAATCCAAAGTACTGAACTTCTTTTTAATACCCTAAACAAGCATAGTCACAAGGTAAATACCTTCTTGGCGGCCTCGGCGGTAGGTTTTTATGGCAACCATCCAGAACCTCATACCACAGAATTGGCAGAAAAGGGGGATACTTTTTTGGCAGATGTGTGTGAGGCATGGGAAATGGAAAGCATGCGCATGGGAGGCATAGGCATTAGAACCGGAATCATACGAATTGGTATCATCCTAAGTAAAAATGGAGGCTTTTTAAAGGAGGTTTCTTTTCCGGCAAAATATGGATTCGCAGCCGCTTTGGGCAATGGCAACATGCTCACCCCTTGGATTGACATTGATGATTTGAGCAGAATGTTTTTATTTCTTCTTGAAAACAAACAGCTGGATGGAATATTTAATGGTGTTTCACCAAACCCTGCAAGTAATAAAGGCTTAACCCGCCTTATTTGTCAAACATTAGGCAGGCCTTTCCTCTTGCCAGGAGTTCCTGAATTTGCCCTAAAAATTCTATTTGGCGAAATAACACCCATGTTACTTGCAAACCAAAACATTTCGGCCGCTAAAATCCTTCAAACAGGTTTCAAATTCATGTATCCCCAAGCCAAAGACTCGGTGGTACATCAACTAAAAGGTAAATAAATTACTTTTTGTAATACTTCATTGCCTCTGGTGTCCAGGCTTGCAAATCTTTGATGCGCGTGCTATGAGAAGGGTGAGTCGACAAAAACTCTGGGGGTTGTTGTCCGCCACCCAATTTTGCCATACGCTCCCAAAAAGCAGGAGCAGCACTAGGGTCGTAACCAGCCATGGCCATAAAAATCAATCCCATGTGATCGGCCTCCGACTCATGTGAACGCGAAAATTTTAACATGCCCACATTGGTTCCAATACCTACCGCTTGCATAAATATTTGCTTGGTGGCAGTTGGGTTTTGGCCCAAAGCCGCGTTTAAAGAACTTAAACCAAATTGTGCCACCAAACCCTGACTCATTCTTTCTCTTCCATGGTTGGCAATAGCGTGAGCTACTTCATGACCCATTACCACGGCAACTCCTAATTCATCTTTGCAAATAGGCATAATGCCTGTATAAAAAGCCACTTTTCCGCCCGGCATGCACCAAGCATTAACGGTTTTATCATCTTGGATAAGGTTAAACTCCCATTTAAAACCACTTAATTGGGCACTTGCTCCTTTTTCTGCCATGTATTGCTCAACAGCCTTTTGAATTTTTAATCCCACACGTCTAATCATTTCGGTTTGGGCCTGGTCCTTTGAAAGCGGACCTGTTTTAATAACATCGCTGTATTGTTGGGCAGCCATGGTATTGATTTCTGAACTGCTCACCAAATTGAGTTGTTTCCTTCCGGTTAATGGCACAGTGGCACAAGCGGCCGCAAGTAAAAAAAAGGCAAAATAGCCCAGGGTTCTTTTATTCATAAGTCTTTTGAAATTTTGTGCAAAATAAGAATAGTGTGGGGTATTATTCAATATGCTTGGCAATAATAACCTTGAACCCACCCATTTTTATTATTTTTGGCTCCATGCAACGATTTGGGGTTAAGTACCATCAAATGAAGCAGGATGATATTTTTTTTTGACAAGACCCTACAATTGCACGTTTTTTGTTAAAGTTAAGATTCATCAAAGTAACATTTACCTTATTTATGAGACGAATAGTATTTATTGCCTTTTTCCTTACCAGTTTCTCTCCATTTATTTGGGCGCAAGAAAAGCCCTCTAATACAGGCAAAGATTACCAACCTGCCGTATTGGTTGAGTTATTTTCTTCTGAAGGTTGTAGCAGTTGCCCCTATGCAGATCAATTCCTGAAAGAACTCATTGACATTAGTGACAGTAGCAAATCTCCCGTTTACGTGATAGACTACCACGTAGTTATTTGGAACCGCTCGGGTTGGGTTGACCCTTTTTCAGATTCGGCCTATAGCATTCGTCAACAAGAATACTTATACAAGAAAAAACTCACTGCCATGTATACTCCAATGGTTTTTGTAAATGGTGGCGATAAGGATTTGGCGGGTGGTGATAAGCGCGGAATTGGAACAGCTATTCAAAACAACCTCATGAAACCATCAAAACACTATTTGCGCTCGGGTGTAACAGGTATTGAAAATGAAGACAGTTTAATGGTAGCCTTTCAAATTTGGGGAAATATAGATTCAATGGACCTTAAAGTAGCATTGGTTCAGAGAGAAATTAACAGTCAGGTAAAAGGCGGTGAAAATGCCGGACTTATTCTTCACCACCATAATGTAGTTAGAGGATTGTATAATTACCCCCTTACTGCAAATGAAGGAATGTTCAAAATTCCTATGAGCAGAGAATTGAATTTAGATAACTTTAGGTTGGTATTGTTTGTGCAACAACGCAACAACTTTAAGGTAGTTGCAGCAGACCAACTCACTTTTAAACCTTAATTATTTTCTAAGTCGCGGTTAACGCGTACCAAAAAATCTTTAAAGAAAGCTCCCTCAAAAACAGCTGTTTCGGCACTTTTGGCTTGCATGGTTTTAAGCAAACCTTTCATTAGTTTGGCTTTGTTTCTATCACTTGAAAGCAAGTAATAATTTTGCAAAATAATAAGTCCTTGGTTCAAAGTTGCCGCATTTTGTTTGCGCAAATAAGTTCCATATGCATTCAAAATACTGGTACGTTGCAAGCCATATTTCCCCAAAACTGATTTGAAATAATCATTCATATTGGCTGTTGAATGATTGGCATACATCCATGCAATGGTTCTTTGTAATACAGGAGAAGCAACAGATTCTAATGACCCACATTTTTCTAAAGCTAATGGAACTTCGTGTTGAGCTATACCTTGCAAGGCGCTCGACATTACCTCATAAGAGGAATCGTTTAACATTCTTAAAAGAAATGGCTTTACCTGCTCATAATTTCCTTTGTAACCCACCAAATAGGTAATTTCATCGCGCACAGAAGCATGAACACTATTGCTAGCTAGATTCATTAATTGTTGTTCAAGCTCAGGAGTATAAAAAGTATCTAATTTTTCCAATGCATCCAATGCTAACAGTTGATAATACTTTTGTTTGTGATTCAGTCCAAAAGAAATCATGTCTTTTTGAATGCCTGATCCAACTTCAATAGGCAATTCAATTATTTCTTTAGCGGCTCTTTTGCGTGCTTGGTAATTCCCCGCATGATGCAATTGAAGACTCCAAGCCGTCATCGGCTTCTTCTCTCTGATGATTGCAGGCAAACAACCCTTATCATCCATCCACCAACTTTGTAAATCTTCCGCCGTAAAGTTTTGAGGCACCCTAAAAGCAAT
This sequence comes from uncultured Bacteroidota bacterium, assembly GCA_903834625.1. Taxonomy (GTDB): domain Bacteria; phylum Bacteroidota; class Bacteroidia; order UKL13-3; family UKL13-3; genus B1. The sequence continues at coordinate 6,869 of CAILJQ010000196.1, read as the reverse complement.
CAATTCATAGGCATGACTCACTTGCACTTCAAAACTATCTAAAACAAAGTTCTTCCCGTCTTTCGACCATAAGGTGTGTATAGTACTTTTAAAACTAAAAACGCCAAACATGCTGTCTTGAATTTGGTTAATTTCTAACCACCTTTTTTGAGTGCTTATTTTGTTATCAATATAGGTATTTAACGTCAATTCGGGGTGACCAACACCTTCAAACCATTGTTGAAAAAAGAGGTGTAAATCTTTGCCACTTGCCCATTCCATGGCCATACGTAAATTATCAATGTCGGCTGTTGCGTAGGCATTTTGAGTAAGGTACCTGTTTATGCCCTTAAAGAAAGCAGCATCGCCCACCTCATGGCGCAATTGATGCAATATCCAACTACCTTTTTGATAACTTATCACATCAAAAACATCATCGGCTTCGGCATAATGGCGACGAACAGGACTTACTCTAAATTTGGCTTTATTTCTGAAATATGCTTCTAAATTTTTGGAGAAACTCCAATCAGCGTATTCTTTTCCGTAGGTGTATTCATTGTACAAGTATTCGCCGTAGGTGGCAAAACTTTCGTTTAATGGCAAATGACTCCAGCTCTTGCAAGTTACATAATCGCCAAACCATTGATGGAACAATTCATGCACTATAATGTCTTCATGCGTATCGTCTAAATGCTCGCGAGGCGTGTGTTGAACACCCTCATAGTGCACTACCGCACTGGTATTTTCCATGGCGCCACTCACAAAATCTCTACAAATAACCTGAGAGAATTTATCCCACGGATATTCAACACCTGTAATTACAGAAAAAGCCTCTAGCATTTTAGGGGTATTCCCAAATATGGTTCTGGCATAAGGAGCGAAAGCTGGTTCTACATAATAACTCACCTCCTTGTTACGCCAAGTATCTTTGGTAATGGTAAAATTTCCAATAGCCAGCATGGTAAGATAAGGGGCGTGTGGTTTTAACTGCTGCCAATGATCAAGGTGCTTGCCATTTTTTAACTTAACAGATGAAACCAACAAACCATTACTTAAAGAAACCTCACCAGAATCAATGGTAAGGAAAATATCTTGGGTATGCTTTTCATTGGGTGCATCAATGGTAGGAAACCAGCATGAGTTGTACTCTGTTTCCCCTTGTGTCCAAATTTGGCGGGGTTTATTTGGGTCTGAACCCAAAGGATTGATAAAATACAAACCCCTCGAATCGGTAATGGCACGTCCGCCCAATGCCTTAATTTCTTCTGGCTTGGCAATGTATTGAACGTAAACTTGAAGTGTGTCTGTGGCTTTCAATAAACCAGCTGGTGGCGTGATATGGAGGTAGAAACTATCGTAGCTAAATGCCAAATTGAGGGTATCTTTTCCTTTGATGGCTCCTACTTTTAACAAATAAAAATTCCTGGCATCTAAATCAATGCTTCTTAAAGATTGTGCGTAAGGCTTAAGCCTCAAAACTGCTTCTCCCCTCACCCATTGGCGTTGGTAATCAAACTCAAGGTACAAAGTAGTATGCAACAAATCTGTTACACGCTGCTCCATAGGCTGGTATTGAACCGTTTTGGCCTGGTTGCTTGACTTTACAACCACATCTTCTAAAATAATTTTTTCCATGGAGGTTGTTGGCTTTTTATTTATTTTGCAGCCCATCATCCCCGCAAGTAGGAAAGAAATCAATAACAAAAAATTTCTCATAACATTTACGGGGTGCAATAAAACGAATTTCATGCTAAATATTCACGTTAACGGACAGGATTTCCAATTCGACCTAAAAATGGGTACTGCCCTATTAGATGGCAAACCTGTAAATGCAGATATAGTTAAGTTAAGTGCAAATAAGTACCATCTGCTCATAAACAAGCAGAGTTATAACCTCGAGTTGCTTGAAAAAAGTGAGAATGGTAAAAGCATGAAAGTGCTGGTAAATGGCGTAAAACAAGAGATTGCTATCAAAGATAAATACGATGCTTTGTTAAGTCAGTTAGGCATGGACAAGCTTATGGGCAATAAAAACAACCATATCAAAGCTCCTATGCCAGGATTGGTATTGCGCATCATGGCCCAAGAAGGTGATATGGTAAAAAAAGGTGATGCTTTATTGGTTTTAGAAGCCATGAAAATGGAAAATATCATCAAAGCAGATGGTGAAGGCAAAGTGAAGCGCATCAATGTGAGCACCCAACAAGCGGTAGAGAAAAATACCTTATTAATTGAAATGGAAGCTTAATTAAGTAAGCAAGGCGATTAATCTTCCCATTCTGACAATAGAATTATGGCATCTTTTTGTCTTTTCCCATTTCCTTTTGCTAGGTATTGCATAATAATTTTGGCATTCGCCTTATCTCCTTTGCCATATAAACACAAGGCTTGCACCCAGCGTGCCTCTTCATACCAATAGCCTATTGTATTTAACAACAAAGGTTTTACCACAACCAAAGCAGAATCATAAGCACCAGTCTCTAAATACCGGGTTGCCTCCAAAATCATCAACGAATCACTCATTCTTGAATAAGGAAGATTTTGTGTATGGTTGGAATAATTATCTGATTCAAAAACCTGATTATTGTTGTTGTATGCTTTGTTTGAAGGCATACTCAGTGACCTAGCACTTTTTTTCCTTTTTTGCTCAGGTAATTTTGCGGTGGTACTTTCTATTTTAATATCCTTTGCATCATCTATTTGAGGAGTAGAAACACGCACCTCACTTTCCTTCTCACTTTCTTGACGCTGGTTTTCACCAGAAGTACTTACAGATTTAGTAAGAACGGCAGAAGATTCCTCTGAAACAGATTCATCAGATTGTACTTGACTGGGTACAGCTACCATTGGTATAGTTGTTTCAGGTTTACGAACAGCCTTTTGACTCGTACTCTTTGTTTTTGGTTTAGGCTTATCTGCCAAAACTATGGTTTTATTTTCCTCATACTTTGTGAGGGTATCGGGCTGAACCAAAGGAATGATTTTTGCCTGTTGTTGGTCGGATTTCTTACTCAGCTCAAGCATCCCAAAAGTTGCAACTACAAGCACAGCAGCAGCAGCAAGCCAATAAAAAATAGGAGTCCTTTTTTTAGGTTCAGACCGAACCCTATCATGAATTTGTTGCTGTAAATGATTGTTTATTTGACTAAGCTTGGAGGGGGTATTCATAAGATCAATACCCTCCTTGATATCAGCACATATTTCGCAGGAGGCAACATGTTGCAGCAACAGATGTTGTTCATCTGCATCCAATAGGTTGCTTGAGTATCGCTCCCATTGATTATCGCTTATGCACTTTGTTGTATCCATATTATCCAAACCAGCATATAGGTAACACCCTTTTCTGCTAAGTTAATTTTTAAATTTCTTTTACCATTTTGGATGGCACTTTTTATTTCGTTTTGGGTCAAACCTGTTTTTTCTCCAATTGCCTCATAACTCAGTTTTTGAAAATAAAACAGTTCAATACATAACCTTTGCTTCTCTTGAAGGGAGTTCATGGCTACCTCTAAATGCTGCAATTTATTTTCCAAATCATGTGTTTCACTTTCTTGATGCAATGGCAATAGTTTTTCCATAAAACTATTTTCACTTTCTTCTTCAGAGCTCGAAATATGTAGCAATAATTCGGGTTTTCGGAGTATCATTAGGCAATGATTGCGCGCCACAGAATGTAACCAACTCCTAAAATTGCTAATTTCATGTTTTTGTAAATCGGTAAATAGATTTTCAAAAATTTGCATCACCGCATCTTGCGAGGCATCTTCATTTTTGAGGTATTTATTGCAAACCGCAAAACACATAAGCGAGTGCCGTTTAAACAACTCTCCAATTGCTTGCTTATTAGACCGTGTTTGGAATAATAAAAGCAATTCGGCATCACTCATTTGTTGAAGAAAATCAGGCATTCAAGGCAAATATGAAAAAATTTTTCTCATTTTTTATGGAAAGTAAATAGTCGCTGCATCCATAGGGTAATAAATAACCCATACATATGAAAAGATTCCTAGTAACATTGCTCACAGCAGCAATTTGCCAATTACCTCTAATGGCCGCAAAACCAGAAGTTGCCAAACTTCAAAAAGTAACTGTTTACCTTCAAGGCGCTCACTTATATTATGCAGAACAGGTGAATTTACAAGCTGGCAATAATGAAATTGCTTTTGAAAACATCTCTCCTTATATCAATGTATCTACCCTTCAAGCGAGCGTTCGGGGTGGAACATTAATGGAGGCATACCATACCGTTAGGTACCGCGAGAGAAAGGTGGTACCCAAATTATACGACCAAGCCATTAAACATGTGCTTGATTCATTGGAAGAATTGGGCTATGATTTACAAGACATAGACAATCATTTATCGGTATTGGCACAAGAGAAAAAAATGTTGCTCAATAACCGATTGATAAGAGGCGATTCACCCAAAGATTCCTTGCCACTTTTAAAAGAAAGCATGGCCTTTACCCGCGAAAAATTGAATGACATTCTCTCCTTGGAACTTAAATACAACCGCAAGAAAAACAACATCAACAAAGAAATGGCCCGCTTACAAGACAGACACCATCAATTGCTCCTTTTACAAGAAGGCAGCCTCGATCCAGATGGTTTTCAGGCCACACCCATTCAACAAATTATTATAAGTGTATATGCAGAGCAAGGAGGATTGGCTAATGTGTATTTCAATTATTTCATTCAACAAGCAGGTTGGGCACCTAATTATGATATGGTTGCCAACTCAAGTACCAATCAAATTCAGCTAAAATATTTTGCCAATGTAAACCAAGCCAGTGGCATTTTATGGAAAGATGCTGCCTTAACTTTAAGCACCAGCAATCCCATGGAGCGCAATATCAAACCCAGCTTAGCCGCTTGGTTTATTGGATACCAAGAATACCGTAAAATGAAAAGAATGGAAGTAACTTCTTCTAATCGGATGATGAAATTGGAAGCAAAAAGCCTCAGTACCAAACAGCCTTCAATGGCAGAAAGCGACAACTATTCTGGTGCACAAGACGATGAAAAACTCCTAACCGAATACATTGAAATTTCTGAAAACATGTTGCGTACAGAGTATGAAATAAAACTCAAATATGAAATTGCCAGTGACGGCAAAGCCCACAAAGTGCTCATCAAACAACAAGATATAGGAATGGATTTGGCTTTTGCAGCAGTTCCTAAAATTTGTCAGGATGCCTTTTTAATGGGCCGCGTTACTGGTTGGGAAGAGTTAAACATTATACCAGGCAACGCCCGTATTTATTTTGATGGCGCTTATGTAGGTGAAACCTATTTGAACAACCAAAGCACTAACGACACTTTGGAATTGAATTTAGGTAAAGACAAAAGCATGGTTATTACACGCAAAAAGGTAAAAGAAAAAACCAAGGTAAAAAGTCTGGAAAACGAAAAAGTAGAAACCCGGTCTATTGAAATTGTGGTAAGAAATACCAAAAACATTCCGGTGGTAATGAACCTAGAAGATCAAATACCCGTGGTAGCAGGCAATGCCCCAGACATTAAAGTAACCCTTTTAGATGCTGATGGAGCCAACCTTGACGAAAGTACAGGTTTCTTAAAATGGAACTTAAAATTGGGCTCTAAAGAAAGCAAAAAGGTAATTTTTACCTACGAGATAAGGTATCCTAAAAACAAACCTGTTTACGGATTGTAATAAAAAAAGGCAGCCCCAAATGATTTTTTGTGGCTGCCTTTTTTACTCACAAAGTGGAAGTTTGTAAAAAATAAATTAGAGGCTCTTCGTCGGGGTGTTTTCATTATATTTGACCTTTTCTGAAAACACCATGACACGTTACCTACTTATTATTTCGGTTCTATTATTCAGTGGATTTTATGCTTCTGCCCAAAACCCGGGAGACACCATTAAGGTGCGCACCTTTCATTATGGAAGTAATAACCGCGATACAGTTGCAGTTTTTCCTTCAGGTAATTTAACCTATGAGAAAATTATCATGAAGTACAGCATGCGTTGCAAAAACGGACTGGTTTCTAATAGCACCGATAGAAACTTAGGTTGTGGGGAATGGGATTATTCTTGCAATACCTATATAGTTGATTCTTCCAAAATTGAAGAAGCCAATGGCACCCAAGCGAAGTATGTTATCAGCAATTTTACTGGTAGCAGTTTCCCTTACACCTCAAAATCTGTTTACGATTACTGGGATTTTACCCGCACATTTACAGTGGTAGATTCGGTGAAAAATGATAGCCAATTTATGATTGGTTCGAACCAAAATTCCATTACAAATGATAGGGCTTTGAATGCCAAACAAAAATCGGGCAAATCGCAATTTGTTTATACCGTAGCCGAATTAAATGCAGCAGGTTTACAGGCAGGATATTTAAAAAGTATTTACTTCCCCATTCAAGGCTATGGTGCAAAAGTTTCCTTTTTGAAAATAAAATTACGCCATGGAAACGACAGCCTAATAAGGTTAGGAAGAATTACTGAAACAGGCTTCACCACTGTGTTTGATGGAGATGTGACTTTTGTTTCTGGCTTGAACAGACTGGTTTTTAATACCCCATTTTACTGGAATGGAATGGAAGATTTATTGGTAGAATATTCGTTTACCAACAGTGTAGGTTCAGACAGTACTTTGCTCATTGAATCATACGCAACATCATACATTAGCGGATTAATTGCCAATAATGGGTATGCGGTTGAATTGGGAAATAACGGACATATTAGAATAGATACCGCAGGATTTTCTACCATTAGAAATGAAATGACCATTGCTTTTTGGGCATTTGGAAATGCTACACAATTGCCACCCAGCAACAGTATTTTATATGGTACCGACCAGAATATTAATAACCGTCATTTAAACATTCACTTACCCCATAGCAGCAACAATGTATACTATGATTGC
>CAILJQ010000195.1 GCA_903834625.1 uncultured Bacteroidota bacterium | reverse complement strand
ATTGAATACACCTACTCTATTGTGATCAACAAAAGTACAGCAAGTAATTTTAGGAATATCAATCTAACTTCCATTGAATGTAGGGTTTCGTGGAATGCAGGCACCTCTGTTATAGTGGGTAAAATGAATGGTATGCCTACTTCATCTGCTACCATTACCAGTTTTACCTCTACTTCCAGCGGCAATACCCTTAGCACCGATCTTAAAATTATTTGGGGTGACTTGTCAACTAGTGATAAAGATGAGTTGGTGGTGACTTGTGCGGGAGGGTTTGAGGAAGCAAATGCATCAGGAACCGCTTGGGTATATAAACCCTTTTTAGCAACAAGGGAATCCATTAAAAAAGAAATCTTAACCAAACGTGTGTGCCCACCTTCTCTAGTGCCCAATAAATCGGCCTATGCTTGTTGCACTGGCAACATAACTTATAGTGCCTATGGTTATTGCACGGCCAACACTTTTAATTGGACTGCTTCTAATGGAGCTAGCATTGTGGCCGGACAAGGTACTGCCAACGTGCAAATAATGCCTCCAGTAAATGGAGCCTATATGGTTTCCTTAGAAGTAGGAAGGAACTCCGCAAGTACGCTTTACAAACGTATACAGAATTTGGTGGTAACCCGACCGGCACCCGGGGCTGTAACCTTAACACCCATTGGCGAACCCAATCCTGGAGGTGGGGTAAATGTATTGTGTACAGGTAAATCATACGCCATACAGGTACAAGGAGGTGTATGTGGGTTAAGCAATATGACATGGTCTGCTCCTGGTTGTGCCATTAGCGCTCAAGGTGGCAACACAACCACCATTACCCCCTTAAGCAGCACAAGCAATAATACACCTGTACAAGTTCAATTCACTGCAAGTTATACAGGCGGCTGCACCCCTGTGGCAGTGAGTGCCAATTACCTTATTAGAAGAGCAGATGCGGTAAATACCCCATCTGGAACTTTGGGTGGTTATACCCCATCCAATTCAACCCTTATGAACCAATTGCGCACGTTAAGCTTTAACAGCATCAATGTCAATGGCAGCAGCATTTTTATTAGTCCTGCTACCCTTGCCTTGTGGAATTACTATTATTATAATGGAACTCAGCTACGAAATTACAATTACCATACCACCTCTTTTGTAAGCGAAGCCATTCAAGTTTTTCAAACCAATGGCTGTGCCAGTAAGTCGAGAGATTATACCTATACTGTTCCCAAACCTTTGTTGGTTCCGGGATTTATTCCAACACCAATGTTTAAAAATGGAGCAGAATTTGTACTGAACCCAGGCATGAAAATGAAGGCAAATCCTAACCCAGGAAAAGAACAGATGGAAGTAAGCTTTAACCAAAAAGTTTCTGGCACCTTGGCATTATACGACTATGCAGGCAAACGCTGCTTTAGCTGGGAACTAATAGAAATGGATGGTTTTAATTTGCCCATTGTACCAGAACAAATTCCAGGCGGATTGTATGTATTGCAATTTGCCAATGGTACTGAAAAACTTCACCTCCCAATAGCTATACAACCATGAGAAATCAACTTATTTTTTGCTTGATCCTATTAAGCGTAAACAGCCAAGCGCAAAAATATAAAGGTTGGTATTTGGGCTTTACTGGGGGTGTTGGACATACTTATTTTCATAATAAAAACTTTGATTATTATATCAAAAGCAATGGACTATTGGCCGAAGACAATTATTACTATCGTGTTAAATACCTGCGTGGTGACAAAATATTTAATGCATACCAACTCTCCATTTTTGGTCAAAAAGAATTTAGAAATGGTTATGGCATAACAGGTGTTTTATCTTATGCTTCGCAAACTTCTACGTTTTATATT
>CAILJQ010000194.1 GCA_903834625.1 uncultured Bacteroidota bacterium | reverse complement strand
CCTATTCATGCCTCTGTAAATGCTTTGATAGATATTTCTGTTTTACATTTTAAAGAATTAAGTGAGAGCAAAATTTTTAATGCGAAAGAAGGCAATGCTTTTTATGCTAATGCAGGGCTAGAATTCGGCAACAATACCATATTGGCCTCTTATTGGCTATCTAGCGATTATAATGCGCCAAGAGGAACTAGTTTGTACCAAAGCAGGTCTACGGTAGATCCTAAAAATTACCAGAAAGATAGACAATTAGTATTCTTAAGATTTATACATACCAATAAATTATTCAAATCTCCTATTAACGCTTCCGCAAGGTTTGAACCTGTTTATGATGTAAATAATGGCATTCTCGACTTCAGTTACTCCTTGTACCTAGTTTACACTATTCATTCACCTATTAGGCCAAAACATTAATCGTTTTTTGCCACAATCATTTCGGCAGCAAGCTTACCTGAATTAAGGCAAAGAGGAATACCTCCTCCAGGATGAACACTTCCTCCACAGAAAAACAGGTTAGGTATTTGTTTGCTAAAATTTGGGTGTCTTAAAAAAGCAGAGAAAATATTATTGCTGGCATTTCCATATAACGATCCCCCAAAACTCGAAGTTTTAGCCTCAATTTGCCTTGGGTCAAGGATAGATTCTACCTCAATAAATTCTTCTATATTTTCACCTAACATTCTACTTAACTTTTTTATTATAGCTGCTCGAGCTATTGAAATATTTTGTTCCCAATCTTGGCCGGTGTTAGGAGGAACATTCACCATAACAAACCAATTTTCGCAGTTATTTGGGGCATCCTCTGTCCTGTACTTACTGCTTATGTTTACATATATGGTTGGGTCGGAATAAATTTCTTTGTATTCAAAAATAGAGGCGAATTCTTCTTCATAATTGCTGCTAAAGAAAATGTTGTGTAAGTCTAATTGCTCAAATGATTTTTTGATACCCCAATAAAAGATAATGGCAGATGAAGACTTTTCTTGAATCAGTAAATTCTCAGGCGCAGGTTGTTTTGGCATCAATTTTTTGTAGGTTGGATAAATATCCATATTCGATACAATCCAATCAAATTGGTGCTTTTCCCCATTTACAATCAGTCCTTTTGCAGTATTTTTTTCTACCAAAATTTCATTTACGGTAGCATTAAAATGAAACAAAACTCCCAGCTTTTCTGCGGCTTTATGCAAAGATTCTGAGATTTGGTTCATGCCGTTTTTTGGAAAAAATGTACCTATCCCATGTTCTAAATGTGGTATCATGTTTAAGGTTGCTGGAGCTTTATATGGGCTTGAACCATTATAAGTGGCAAACCTATTAAAGTATTGCACCAAATGAGGTTCCTTAAGCTCTTTTACATTTCGCGCATTCATGGTGCTTAACATATGCAGTTGAGGGAGAGACATGAAGCCCTTTAAGGTTTTTCGACTAAAATAGGTTGATAGTTTATGTAAACTCGACTCGATGAAAAGAGGTGCCGTTGCCTCATAATTCGATTTCGCTCTATCCATGTAAGACAAAACAGGCTTTGGGTCAATACGAAGCTTCTTTTTTATTTCTTCAGCAAATTTTTGTTTGTTTTGATAGGCTATTAAGCTCACACCATCTTCGTAAAAATAATGGCATCCTTTTTCTAATTGAATGTATGGAAATGAGCTTTCTTCTATCCCGGCTATTTTTAGTAAGTCTACGACTAATTGAGGTAATGTAAATAAAGATGGACCAGCGTCGAACCTATATTTACCTAAGTAGAATTCATGCAATTTACCACCTGGAACTGAAGACGATTCGTAAACCGTAATTTCATAGCCTTTTGCTGCAAGCCTAATAGCAGCAGACATTCCAGCAATTCCTGAACCTATAATAGCAACCCTTTTTTTTGAACCAATTGTCATTGTTGCAATATCTCCTTTTGGGTATTATGATGGAAAATTGGGTTATGAAAAACATGTAATTTATTTAGTATGTGAAGTAGATGGTCCTTTTCAGTTTCAGATAAATCACCACAAACCACTTGCGAAACTTTATCCATTTTAGGAAAAATATTGGTCATAAATAGGATACCCACATCAGTTATACTTACTACCTTGCTTCTTTTGTCTTGGGGATTGTTTACAGTAAAAATCAATTGCAAGTTCTCAAGCCGCTTTAATATTTCCATTCCTGTGGTTTTCTCTTGCAAGGCATGTTGTATGAGTTCGGTTTTAGTTTTGTTTCCTTCAAACATCAAAATAATGAGAAAAACCAATTCGTCAATGGTTTGGATAACAGAACCCTCTAATATCACCTTAAAATATTGCTTGGCGTATTTATTCATCATCACCAACATTTGAGCAATTTGCGATTCTGCGTGTCGGGGCGCTTGCTCATTAACAGTAGTTGCATTTAATATGGCGCATTTTTTTTGAAGGAAATGAGAGAACTTATTCAAATCCATTTCCCCATTTTCAAGATTGGCATATTCCTCTACATATTGAATGAGGTTTTTAGTAAGGGTGAATTTGTCCATTTAACAAGTATTTGGGAATAAAAGAAAAAATAGCAGGGTTTTGTTTTTAATTCTTACGAAATCGTACCAAATAGGTTAAATCTAATGTTCTTGTTTATTTTAAATAGCTAAAAATCATATAAATAAAAAATCAAACAAAAATATGGAAGCCAATAAACAAAAATTGTAAAACAAAAACGTACCAAATTGTTTAATACTTCTAACCAAACATTTTAAATATTTGTCATGCATAGATTCATCACATTTTTTGTATCCACATTAATTTTGTTCCTATTCGGAAATGGGCCTCTCTTAGCGCAAAACCAAGGTGCCATAAGTGGGGTTGTAAGAGATAAAAATTCTCAAGAGGAACTTATTGGGGCTACAGTAATTTTGGAAGGAACCAATTTAGGCGTGCAAACAGACGCCACTGGTAAATTTCAATTGAAGGGAATTCCACCTAAATCTTATAATATCAAAATTAACTATATCGGTTATTTGAGTAAGACTTTGTTTAATGTAGTAATTACCAATGGAAATATCCAAACCTTTACAATAGAGCTTGAACCTGAGTCGAAGGGATTAAATGAAGTAGTTATCCAAACCAGAACTTTCGGCAAAAGAACAGAGACTCCTCTTTCCATTCAAAGCTTAAGTGCTGAAGAAATCAGAAGTAACCCAGGTGGAAACTTTGATATTTCGCGAGTAATTCAAGCATTACCTGGTGTTGGTGGAAATACTGGTGGTGCAAGTTTTAGGAATGATATTGTTATTAGAGGTGGAGGACCGAATGAAAATGTGTTTTATATTGATGGAATTGAAATTCCAGTGATCAATCATTTTTCAACCCAGGGAAGTTCTGGTGGGCCACAAGGGATTTTAAATGTGAGTTTTATTCAAGATGTTACATTAAGCTCAAGCAGTTTTGGTGCAAGAACAGACAATGCTTTGTCGTCTGTTTTTTCATTTAAGCAAAGGGAAGGAAATTCAGATAGGTTGCAAGGAAACTTTAGATTGAGTGCTTCAGAGGTAGCTTTAACCATGGATGGTCCGGTTTCGAAAAATACTACCTTTTTGGCCTCTGCAAGGAGAAGCTATTTGCAATTTTTGTTTATGGCTTTAGATATTCCAATTAGGCCAAATTATTGGGATTTTCAATACAAAACCACTACCAAATTAAACGATAAATACACTTTAACCACTTTAGGTGTGGGTGCAATAGATGAATTTAAATTTGCTGTGCCTCAAGAATCCACGCCCGAAAAGGAATATGCAATTAGAAGCTCACCAAGTGTTAATCAGTGGAATTATACCATGGGAGTAATTTTAAAGAAAAAGGTAAGCAAAGGTTTTATCCAATATTCTATGAGCAGAAATATGCTCAATAACAGATTAGACAAATGGCAAGATAACAAGGAGAATGATGAAAATTTCCGAGTCCTTAAAATTCAATCGAGGGAAATAGAAAATAAATTTAGGGCTGAGGTAAACAAGTATTCAAACAAATGGAAATACAGTTATGGAGGAATGATTCAATATGTAAAGTATGATAACAGCACCTACAACAAAGTGAATAATGGTGTATATGATACAAGTGGCAACATGATAATTCCCCCATTAGAAATAAAATTTGCCTCGGCTATAGAGTTTTTCAAAATTGGATTTTTTGGGGAGGTATCAAGAAGATTCTTCAATGAAAGATTAAGCGTAAACCTGGGATTAAGAACAGATGGAAACACCTTTACCAACAATGGACTAAACTTCTTGAATACGCTTTCACCACGTGCTTCAGCCAGTTATGCCTTAAATGAAAAACTTAATTTAAATGCGAGTATTGGTAGGTATTTCAAAGTTCCCATTTATACTATCTTAGGTTATAGAGATAACGCTGGAAATTTTGTGAATAAAGACAATGAATATGTTTCATGCAACCACTTTGTTTCTGGAATTGAATATTTACCTACTGCTTCAACCAGAATAACTGTGGAAGGCTTTTACAAGGTGTATGGTAATTATCCTATATCGAATTTAACGGGTATCTCATTGGCCAATTTGGGTGCTGATTTTAGTGTATTGGGTAATGAAAAAACCACATCTTCAGGTGAAGGTAGAAGTTATGGTTTTGAACTATTCTTCCAGCAAAAATTAACTAAAAGTTTGTTTGCTACCATTTCTTACACCTGGTTTAGAAGTGAATTTAGTGGGTTAGATAATAAATTAATCGCATCCGCTTGGGACAACCGCAACTTGATATCGGCCATCCTTGGATATAAATTTAAGAAAGGTTGGGAAGTAGGGATGAAATACCGATTTGCTGGCGGCTCACCATACTCTCCTTTTGATATGGAGGCATCGAGAACGAATTACCTCACCCTTGGACAGGGCGTATATGATTATTCCAAACTAAATACTTTAAGAGTTTCTCCTTTTAACCAGTTTGATATTCGTGTAGATAAAAAAGTGAACTTCAAAAAAGTAACACTCGACCTATATATGGACATTCAAAATGCCTTGCTCATCTCATCTGAAGCATTTCCTAATTATACATTTGAAAGAACCCCAGATAATTTAGGTTGGAAAACCACTGATGGCAATCCGGTTCAAACAAATGGTTCAAATGCAACTCCTGTACTCTTATCAAATTATAGCAACACGGTTATTCCAACCATTGGATTTATTTTAGAATTTTAATGATGCAATCTAAAAAAGTAATAGTTATTGGTTCAGGAGTGGCTGGACTTTCTGCCGCATGTTACCTTGCTAAGGCAGGATATAAGGTGACCATCCTTGAAAAAAATGCAACACCAGGAGGTAGAGCAAGGCAGTATGAGGCAAACGGCTTTACATTTGATATGGGTCCAAGTTGGTATTGGATGCCCGAAGTTTTCGAAAAGTTTTATCAAGATTTTGGCCATACAACCAGTGATTTTTATGAACTGGTTCGGCTCGATCCAAGCTACCAAGTGATTACGCGTAGTGGCGAAACCGTTCCAATACCTGCAAACATGGGGGAGTTGGAAGCTTTGTTTGAAAAGTATGAAGTTGGTTCAGCCCAAAAGCTAAGAAAGTTTCTGAAAGAAGCGGCCTATAAATATGAGGTGGGCATAAACGATTTGGTGTATAAGCCAGGATTGAGTTATGCAGAATTTGCTGACCTACGTTTGTTAAAAGGACTTTTAAAAATGGACGTATTAGGGAACATGAAAACCCATGTTTCTAAGACTGTGCAACATCCGTTTTTAAAAGAATTGCTTGAGTTTCCGGTCTTATTTTTAGGTGCTCTACCAGAGAACACACCTGCCTTATATAGTTTGATGAATTATGCAGATATGGAACTTGGTACCTATTATCCGCAAGGAGGTATGTTTAAATTTATTGAAGCTTTTGTATCTATCGCCAAAGAACTAGGGGTGGAAATTAAATACAATGAGGATGTGATTAAAGTTGTTGCGAATGGAGATAAAATAACCCATGTGGCAACTACTAGCAACAATTATGAGGCAGATAGTATTATTTGTGCTGGAGATTACAGACATTTTGATCAGGAAGTTCTAGATCCTGGTCAAAGGTCTTATTCGCATAAATATTGGGAGAATAGAAAAATGGCGCCTTCTTGCCTGCTGTATTATGTAGGTTTAAATAAAAGAGTAAAGCATTTGTTGCACCATAATTTGTTCTTTGATACAGATTTTAATCTGCATGGAAAGGAAATTTACACAACACCTAAGTGGCCTGATAATCCGCTATTTTATGCTTCAGCTCCTTCTAAAACTGATCCTACCGTTGCGCCAGAGGGTTGCGAAAATTTATTTTTACTCATACCAATTGCCCCAGGCCTAGAAGGCGACACAGAAGAAGTAAGGGAGAAATACTTTAACCTTATGATGAAAAGGGTGGAGGCTATTTCTGGAGAAGAGATTCAATCGCATGTGGTTTACAAGAGAACTTATAGTGTGGCAGATTTTAAAAATGACTATTACGCTTTTAAAGGAAATGCCTATGGTTTGGCTAACACCTTAATGCAAACTGCTAACTTGAAACCCTCTTTGAAAAGTAAGAAATTAAAGAATTTATATTATGCAGGTCAGCTTACAGTGCCTGGTCCGGGGGTTCCTCCAAGCATCATTAGTGGGAATGTAGCAGCAACACAGGTCATCAAGGAAACCGGCCCTTTAACTGGCCGTTCGTAATATTTTTTTAAAAATTTAAAACAAAATGGCACAATGCCATATTTATACTTTACAATTCAGGTAAAATCCTTATATTTATAAACAATGAAGGCAATATTCGACAAAATTTCTATCCGAAACAGCCGGGCAGTAACGCAAGCTTATAGTACCAGCTTTTCTCTTGGAATTCGGTTTTTGGCACCAAGGTTTCAAAATCCGATTTATGCCGTTTATGGTTTCGTAAGGTTGGCAGATGAGATAGTAGACTCTTTCCATGACTATCCTAAAAGAGAAATGTTAAGTGAATTAAAAGAGGAAACATTTAAAGCCATTGAAAGGGGTATTAGTACCAATCCAATTTTAAATAGTTTTCAGGATGTGGTACTAAAGTATGGGATTGATCGCTCAAGTATTGAGACCTTTCTCAAAAGCATGGAAATGGATTTAGACCAGCATGCCTATAACCAAAGAGGGTATGAAGAGTATATTTTAGGTTCGGCGGAAGTTGTTGGTTTAATGTGTTTGCGTGTATTTACAGACGGAAACAATGAAATGTATGAGCAGTTAAAACCCTACGCTATGAAGCTGGGTTCAGCCTTTCAAAAAATTAATTTCTTAAGAGATTTCAAAGCAGACAAAGATGGTTTAGGTAGACTTTATTTCCCTCAATTACAAAGCGGAAAATTTGATGAAGAAACCAAAAGAGAGATTGAGTTAGACATCATGAAGGACTTTGAATACGGGTATGAAGGAATAAAGATGTTGCCGAAAGACGCTAGATTTGGTGTGTATGTAGCTTATATTTATTATTCGAGGCTATTGGCTAAAATTATGCAATTGCCTGCTCAACAAATTCAAGAAGAGCGCATAAGGATCAGCGATCAACAAAAATATGCCTTGTTCTTTGGTTCTTATTTGAGGCATAGCTTCAATATGTTGTAATGAGGTTTTCAATAAGGTGGTTTTTATTTATGCCCGTTCTGTTCTTTTCCTTTCAGATGGCAGACTTATTAGAGCTCAGAAAAGCCTACCATTTGGCCATATATGATGGCAAAAAAGCAGATTTATTTTGCAAAGAATTAGCTAATGTGTCGAACCCAAGCTCAATACAGAAGGGTTACATGGGGGCAGGCAAAATGCTATTGGCTAAGTTTGCATTTTCACCTATTAGTAAATTCAATTTATTTACTGAAGGGAAATTGTTGTTGGATGGTTCCATTAAAATTGCCTCAAATGAAATAGAGTTGCGCTATTTAAGGTATTCTATTCAATTGAATTGCCCTGCTTTTTTAAATTATGATGGCAATAAAAATGAGGATAGGAGTTTTATCTTAAAACAATTGCCCTCCTTAAAAGACAAAGACCTAAAAACCAGAATTCTTACCTTTATGGCTAGCTCTGGAAACTTAAGTTCAGCAGAAAGAGAGGCATTACAATGAATGCCGAATACGTTATTCTTGTCAATGAACTAGATCAAGAAATTGGTCAGATGGAAAAGCAAGAGGCCCATGAAAAAGCTTTACTTCACAGAGCATTCTCTGTGATGGTTTTTAATTCAGAGGGTGAAATGTTACTCCAACAACGGGCCATGAATAAATACCATTCTGGAGGTTTATGGACCAATACTTGTTGTTCCCATCCACGACCTGGTGAGGAGGTAGAAAAGGCTGCTCATAGGAGGTTAATGGAGGAAATGGGCTTTGACTGCGATTTAAAATTACACCAAACTTTTATTTATAAAGCTCCTTTCGACAACGGTCTAACAGAACACGAACTCGACCATGTTTTTGTGGGTGAATACAATGAAAATCCTGCATTTAATCTAGACGAGGTGAATGATTATCAGTGGATTAAATTAGCTGAATTATATGATCAGTTAAAAAGTAACCCAGAAAAATTTACGGTTTGGTTCAGGATGATTATGGAAAATTATATCCATTTGCCCTGATTCTGCCCCTACAAATTACATCGCTTTTAAATTAATCCTCCCTTTTTCGCATATTTGCACCTTATGAGTGTACGACAGGAGAAGTTTGCAGGTTTAATTCAACAGCATTTGGCTGATATATTTATGAAATACCCTGAATATGTTAACAGGGTTTTTGTAACAATCAGTAAAGTTGAAGTATCGCCCGATTTGGGTTATGCCAAGGTATTCTTGAGTGTGATTAAAGTTCCCAATAAAGAAGAGTTTATTCAAATAGTGCAATTGCATGGCAGAGAAATAAGAAAGCAATTGGCCAATAAAATAAGGAATCAAGCTAGGATAGTTCCTGAGCTTACTTTCTTCCTTGATGATAGCTTGGATTATGTATTTCATATGGATGAAATTCTTAAAAAAGTTCAAGCAGAGGATGAAAGAAAAAGAAATGATAATCAATAATTAGACCTTCAAAACAGATATGAATTACGATCCAATAAAGAAAGACTTAGGTATAGTTTTTAATCAAGGAACATTTTT
>CAILJQ010000193.1 GCA_903834625.1 uncultured Bacteroidota bacterium | reverse complement strand
TGGTGATAACAGTAGCGCTCCAAAACCTATTGTCAAATTCAATTAAATACCAGCGTGAAGATAATCCAAATAAATTGGTGAAGTTTTCTATAAAGGTATTACGAGGTGAGGCAAGGATATTGGTTGAAGATAATGGAGTAGGTATTGAAGCTGAGTTTATTCCTAAAATATTTGATATGTTTTTCAGAGCCTCGTCAATTGGTACAGGTTCTGGAATTGGATTATACAATGCCAAACATGCCTTAGATAAGCTAGGAGCAGACGTGAAAGTGAATTCCGTTCCTCATGTTGGAACTTTATTTGAAGTAATTTTACCGAGCAAATAAAAAGTTAATACCTCTTTTTTCTGGTCGATTTTCCTTTTGAGAAATTAGATTTATTTCGCCTATCAGGGTTAAATCTGTTACTTGGGTTTTTTGGACTGGCTTTTTTAGCGGGCACTTTGGCACCAGGTTGTACTTTTTTATTGGCAACTTTTTTGGGTGCTGCCTCAGAGGAAGAATCTTCTAATGAGGCATAAATGGTGTCCATCTCTGATTGACTTAAATCTCTCCATTCGCCCAATGGAATTCCTTTGAGACGAATATTCATAATCCTTACTCTTTCAAGTTTGGTTACTTCATACCCAAAGTATTCACACATTCTTCTTATTTGTCGGTTCAGTCCTTGAACAAGGGTAATTTTAAAAACATTAACCCCTTCTTGAACCACTTTACACTTTTTAGTTGTAACGCCCAACATGGGAACTCCTTTGGCCATTCCACTAATTACAGCCTCTGTGAGGGGCTTATTTACGGTTACTACATATTCCTTTTCATGCTTGTTACCGGCACGTAGAATTTTATTCACCAAATCACCTTGGTTAGTTAGGAATATCAATCCTTGTGAATCTTTATCCAATCTTCCTATAGGGAAAATTCTTTTGCTATGATTAACAAATTGAACAATATTATTCTCTACGCCGTCTTCTGTGGTAGAGGTAACACCAATGGGCTTGTTAAGGGCAATAAAAACCATTTCTTCTCCACCTAAATGGGGTTCAAGTTCATGACCATTCACCCTCACTCGATCTCCTTTTTTTACCGAGTCGCCAATTTTAGCCCTTCTTCCATTAATAAAAACATGGCCTTGTTCAATATACCTATCGGCTTCTCGCCTGGAGCATATGCCACTTTCACTAATGAATTTATTTAACCTGGTATGGTTTGGGTTAGTTGTCATTTCTATTGGTCTTATGGCGTAGGAATAAATACTATCCTAGTTTCCGTAGTTCTTTTCTGTATGTGTTTTAAAACTATTGAGAATGGCTTGCCAACCCATGGTTTGCATCTCTAAAGGGTTTTCATTTTCTGGTTCAAATTGTTCTGTTACCAAAACGCCATCGGCTGTTTCTTCAAAGGTGGTAAGTACTTTTCTTCCATCACCTAACTCCAATCCAATGGTTTTATGCAGCTCAACAATAGAATAGGTTCCCCAAAACTCGAAGCTAAAACTACCATCTTTTGCCGCCATGGTTGAGGAAAGTTTGCCACCCACTTTTAAATCGTTAGAGGCTTGTGGACAATGCCAATCTGGTGAAGCCTGATTCCATTGCATAATGTCTGAAGGGCTGTTCCATGCGTTCCATACTGCTTCTAAAGGAGCATGGATTGTAGCTTTTACGGTTAACATAGGGTTTTGTTTTATGGGATAAAATTAAATTCAGATTTTAATTGACTCAAAGTTTTTTGCACCACATTTACATCCATTTTTATGTCTGTAATGGGTCTATTATTTGCTCCTACTGTTTGGGATGATATGAGGTAGGCTATATCATGTCCGCTTAATAGTTTACCAAAAATGGTGTAATTTTTATCTAAGGTATGCTCACCATTTTTATCGGTTACTATGTAAAACTGACTGCCACTTGAGGCCTTTTCTGGATTATTGGTCCTTGCCGCGCCAATAGAACCATAGTCATGTTTTAGGCTATCTACAAATTCAGCTGGAATGGTATAACCTGGCCCGCCATTTCCATCATTTGAAGGAATGGTATCTTTTGTGTTTGGATCGCCACCCTGAATAACAAAATCTTTCACCACCCTATGAAAAGTTGTGCCATCTAAATATCCAGAATCTGCATGAGCAAGGTAGTTAGCCCTATGTAAAGGTGTTTGTTTGTATAGCCAAACATACATGTTGCCAAAACTTGTTTTAATTTCAAGAATAGATTCAGTAGGTTCAGAAATAGTAGGGTTTTCTTCTTTTTTACTACAGGCACCGAAGCCAATAATAGCTGAAAATAATAGAACAAGAATTTTTTTCATGTGTAGGATTTAGGTAAGGCGAATATAGTTTTTTTACTGAAATGAGTGGACTAATTGGATTGCAATTTTGCAGTTGGTACGATACATTCGCAATATGAAACAATTTCTACTTCTAGGATTAATTACCCTATCATTTGCTTGCCAACAACCCGAGCAGGTGAGAAATGCCAATATCACCTTAACAGAATCTGATGGGAAAGAATATGTGCCTCAAAAAATAGATACTACTTCGGTTCGAACCGATAAACCCTTGGCTGAAGAGGAAGATGATTTGTTATTAAAGTATGCCAATGAGGTAATTGCAGGTAAAAGAACGCCAAGCGCCGATCCTCTTTCAACCAAATGTTTGCAAGAAATGAACAGCGAAGACCCTGAAAAAAGAGCCTTCTTTTTTAAGGTATACCGCAAAATGTTATTGGCTTTAGATGAGGGATTAAGTGAGGTTCCCGCTCATTATGTTACCAGCTATTTTAAAAAATACCCAAGAGAAGCTTTGAGTTATTACCGAAGTTTTAATAAAAAGGAAAAGGAACAGTTCATAAGTCATTTGGCCTATGATTTCTGGGTAAGTGGAAACAGTGAAAATACCATTCCAGCATGGATAAATGAGGTGATTATTGAAAATCCAGATATCAAGCCATTTGAACCTGAGTTAATAGATTTAAGCCACAAAATGGTTGCTACTTACAAAGAATAACACCTTAAACTACCTTCTCTACCTCAGGCTTAAGCAAGGTAATAATTCCTCTTCCAGTTTCTACATAACCCAAATCTTTGAGTTTTTTAAGCAAACGAGTAGCTGATTCTCGCTGGATGTTTAGTTCGTGAGCTATTTCTTCATGACCTATATGTAGGTTCAGGGTATTCTTGGCTTTTGAGCGGGCTAATAAGTATTTCCAAAGCCTTTCATCCATGTTTTGAAATGCCAAGTCATCTATGGTTTTTAGCATCGTTTCGAACCTAGATTTATAGGTAAATGCCAAGAAATTTCGCCATTCTTTGAAGCGTTGCCATTCTTCAATTTTTTCAATAGGAATAGTAAATAATTCTGTGGGTTCTTCAGAGATAGCCTTTACCTCACTTACACTGCGGGCGTTGCAACAGGTTAACGACATGGCACATGTTTCACCTGCATTTACATGGTATAAAAACATTTCATCTCCCTCTTCATTTTGTCGCAATACGCGTAGGCAACCACTTTTAACAAATGGGATAAACTGAATGGTTTCGCCAGGCTGTATGAGTGTTGCACCTTCGGGTAAACGCATAATTTCTGTGCTATTGGCAAATGATTCTTGCAATTCTGGATCGCTAAAGATAACTGGAATGGTTTGTGGCATACGGGCTAAATCTGTAGTACAAATATATACTTCCTTAGCTGTTGAAATATGATTTATGTGTGATAATTGTTCCCAACCTATGTGTCTAAAATCAAAATTATTCCTGCCAATGCTCATTTTTTATGGAGCAGTATACACCCAACTTTGAAGTGGCATTAGCGCCAAAGTAAACTATTAAGATTATGAACAGAATTGTGATTTTAGGAGCTGGTACAGCTGGAACCATGATGGCTAATCACCTGAGCCATGAATTGGCAAAAGGCGATTGGGAAATAAATATTATTGATGAAAAGCACGACCATTATTACCAACCTGGTTATTTGTTCTTGCCTTTTGATATTTACAAGCCTCAAGATATAGTAAAGCAAATTGAGGAGTTTATTCCTAAAGGTGTGAAACTGATTAAAGGTATAATTGAAAAAATTGAACCTGAAAAAAATGAAGTTCTCATGGCCAATGGAACTGCCATTTCTTATAAAATTTTGATTGTAGCCACAGGTGCAAAAATAGCTCCTGAAGAAGTTAGTGGGATGAAGGGTAGTGAATGGCAAAAAAGCGTTTTTGATTTTTACACCTTTGATGGGGCTTTGGCATTAAGAGATAAATTAAGAGATTGGGAGGGGGGCAATTTGGTAGTTCATATTACTGAAATGCCTATAAAATGTCCGGTTGCTCCTTTGGAGTTTGCCTTCTTGGCCGATTCGTTTTTTCATAACAAAAAAATGCGTGAGAAGGTTGAAATAACCTTTGTAACCCCATTAAGTGGGGCATTCACCAAACCTAAAGCAACCGAGGCTTTGGATCATTTAATGGTTGATAAAAACATTCATTTGGTAAGCGATTTTGCCATTGAGCAAGTTGATAATGAAAATAAGAAAATTATTGACTACGGTGGAAAAGAGGTACCATTTGATTTGTTGGTAACTGTGCCAACTAACAAGGGAGATGAGTTAATGGAACGTTCAGGTTTAGGTGATGATTTGAATTATGTGCCTACCAATAAAGGTTCATTACAAAGTTTGGCACATGAAAACATTTTTGTTATTGGAGATGCAAGTAATATTCCAGCTTCTAAAGCTGGTTCAGTTGCCCACTTTGAAGCAGAAATCCTCACAGAAAACATCAAAAGATTTATCAATAATGAACCTTTAAAAGAGGAGTTTGATGGACATGCAAATTGTTTTATTGAAACTGGTCATGGCAAAGCCTTATTGATAGATTTTAATTACTCGCATGAACCGGTAGAAGGCACCTTTCCGTTTCCTGGGGTTGGACCATTGCGGTTGCTTAAAGAAAGTAGGATGAACCATATGGGTAAACTTGCCTTTAGATGGATTTATTGGAACATGTTATTAAAAGGAACACATATACCTTTTGTATCTGCCACTATGCAGGAAGCTGGTAAAGAATTTGAAAACGCTTAAAAATAAAATTATGGAAAAGATGATTGCTGGCAAAACGATTGCCGTTAACGAAGAAGGTTACTTAACAGATTTTAACCAATGGGATCGCAATGTGGCAGAAGAAATTGCCAAGGAGAATGAGGTTGAAATGAGTGATAAACATTGGAAGGTTATAGAATATTTGCAAAAGGAACACCAAAACCAAGTGCCATTAAGTATTCGTAAAATTGGTAAAAGCAATGTGGTAGATATCAAAGAATTTTATGAATTATTCCCTAATGGTCCACTTAAAATTTCTACCAAAATTGCAGGTATACCTAAACCAGCGAGCTGCTTGTAGGTATTAAATTGAATTAACTTTAATTGATTAAATCATGGAAAAAGAATTTAATGGCGAAATAAGAAAGATGATGATTATCTTATCTAAAGCCACATTAGAAAACGTATATGCTGCTTTTGTTTTGGCAAATGGTGCCAGGATGGAAGGCATTCAAGCAGAAATATTTTTCACCTTCTTTGGACTGGAGGCTGTTCATAAGAAAAAATTAGAACATTTACATGTGGCCACGGTTGGTAATCCTGCGATGCACATGCCAACTATGTTGGGCGGATTGCCGGGAATGGAAGCATTGGCTACCACTATGATGAAAAAGGAAATGGAGAAAATTGATATGCCAGATATCCATGAATTCCTAGATATTTTGGTTGCCTCTGGTGTAAAATTATGGGCTTGCAGATTGGCAATGGACATGTTCCATTACAAAAAAGAAGATATGTATGAGGGCTTGAGTGATGTGATTACAGTAGGTGATTTTTATAAACAAGGCTCAGGCCTGGGCACCCATATGTTGTTTGTATAGTTTACTTTTACGAAGAAAGGAACGGCAATTGAAAGGTTGCCGTTTTTTTTAATTCTGCCCGGCTAATAAAAACATCACAGCCATACGAGTGGCTACACCATTTTCTACCTGATCTAAAATGATGGAGTGCTTGCTATCTGCCACATCACTAGTAATTTCAACCCCGCGATTGATAGGTCCTGGGTGCATGATAACTATTTCTTTATTGAGTGATTCTAAACGGTCTTTATCCAAGCCATACAACATGCTATATTCTCTTAAGGAAGGAAAATATTTGATGTCTTGACGTTCTAACTGAATGCGTAACATATTGGCTACATCGCACCATTCTAGAGCCTTCATGAGGTTATGTTCAACTTTTACCCCAAGGGCGCTAATATGTTTAGGGATTAATGTGGTTGGTCCGCATACCATTACTTCTGCCCCTAGTTTTTGTAAGCAAATAATGTTCGACAAGGCAACCCTACTATGGGTAATATCTCCAACAATAACTACTTTCTTTCCTTTTACTGAACCTAATTTCTCTCTGATAGAGTAGGCATCTAAAAGAGCCTGTGTTGGGTGCTCGTGTGTGCCATCTCCTGCGTTAATAATTTGGGCCTTTACATGTTTAGCTAAAAACTGACAAGCTCCTGGGGCAGGATGGCGCATCACCACCATATCTACCTTCATAGCCAAAATGTTGTTCACTGTATCTATGAGCGTTTCGCCTTTAGAAACAGATGAGGAGGAGGCAGAGAAGTTGACGATATCTGCGCTCAATCTTTTCTGAGCCAATTCAAAAGAGATGCGTGTACGAGTAGAATTTTCAAAGAAAACATTGGCAATGGTTACATCGCGCAGGCTAGGAACTTTTTTGATGGGTCGGTTAATGATAGACTTAAAATTATCGGCGGTTTCAAACACAAGTTGAATATCATCTGCATTGATATCTTTTATTCCCAGTAAGTGTCGTTGCGAAAATTTTTTCATCTTATTTGCCCTGAGGTTCCTTATTATTCTCTTTTATTGAATGATGTTATTCACTGGTAAGTATATGAACTGCATCCTTCTTATTGTTTTCTTTCCATTCAACTTTTACCTTGTCATGCGCTCGTGTATCAACCGACATGCCAATATAATCTGGTTGTATGGGTAAATCTCTGCTATAAACTCTATCTATTAAAACCAATAATTCAACCTTACCGGGCCTGCCAAAATCTGTAAGGGCATCTAAGGCAGAACGTATGCTTCTACCCGTGTATAAAACATCGTCTATGAGAACTATCTTTTTGTCTTGAATATTGAAATCAATTTTTAATTCAGAAGGTACAATTTGGTCGTGACCTCTTCTAAAATCATCTCTGTAGAAAGAGATGTCTAATTCTCCATATTCAAATGGTTGTTTGCCTAAAATTTGAATGAGGTTATCTTTAATTCGCCTGCTAAGAAATATTCCCCTGGGCTGCATACCAATTAGCGCGGTATTGCTAAAGTCA
>CAILJQ010000192.1 GCA_903834625.1 uncultured Bacteroidota bacterium | reverse complement strand
GTTCCTGCTTTCCCAAATAAAATGGTTTGCACATTTGGGTCATAAATTTTATTCTCCCATGGAGTGGCCTGCAGGGTTTGCAGTGCTAAAAACAAGATCAAACTAAGAATTATTCTTCCCATTACACAAGATTAAGCAAAATATCAGAATATCTAAACTCAAGCCACGCATGAATATTGTATATTCGCAGCCGTTTTTATAAGATATGAAAATAATAGGCATTATTCCGGCTAGGTACGCAAGCAGCAGATTTCCTGGGAAACCATTGATTGATATTGCTGGTAAAACCATGATTCAAAGGGTATATGAACAAACCAAATTGGCATCTTGTTTATCTGATGTAATTATAGCCACTGATGATGATAGGATAGCCGACCATGCAGCTTCTTTTGGGGCAAAGGTGGTAATGACAGCAACCAACCATCCAAGTGGTACCGATAGATGTTATGAAGCTTTGGTTAAATATGGTGAAACGGCAGATTATGTAATTAATATCCAAGGTGATGAACCTTTTATTGATCCAGGACAAATTATTGAATTGGCAGCTGTTTGTGATGGAACTACTGAACTCGCTACACAAATGATTGCCGTTGATTCACATAACGTTTTGTTTGATTCGGGTGAAGTTAAAATTGTTTTGAATGCAAACAATGAGGCTTTATACTTTAGCAGAATGGTTATTCCATTCATAAAAGGAGTTGAGGAGAAAGATTGGCACAAACACCATCCATATTTTAGGCATGTAGGTATGTATGCTTATCGCACAGATATTCTCAAAACGCTTACCTCATTAAGTCCATCATCACTAGAGAAAGCTGAGAGTTTAGAGCAGTTACGTTGGTTAGAAAATGGCTTCAAAATCAAATTGGTTGAAACCAATTTTGATAGCCACTGCATTGATACCCCAGAGGATATTGAAAAGGTTTTACATTACTACAATTCAAAATAAGTGTTATTCCTTAGAAGAATAGATGAGGTATTTTCGCCTCATTTTTTTATAAATCTGTAAATCTTTCTGCCAACTGGCGCGAATCTCTTCTTCAGTCTTTCCAGCTATAATTTGAAGGCGTAATGTAGGCGTGCCGGCAAGTTTGTCGAAAAAAGGAGTAAAAAAAGTGTTTGGTTCTTTTTCAGCTTTGTAAAATTCAATTAACCAAAATAGGTTGATTTTACCTTGAAAGGGAGCTAAGTTCTTTCCATAATCGCTTAATAAAAAGCCATTACATTTTTTCCCTTCAAACGGAGGGTGGTCAGCTATTCCTGGCATATGCACTGGGGTGAAGCTGTCTGAACCAATAGAGCATCCTGGTTTGCCAACGATTTCAAAAGGTGTTTTGGTTCCTCTTCCTACACTATAAGGTGTACCTTCAAACAAACACAAACTAGGGTAGAGGTATATACTACTCATATTGGGCAAATTGGGTGAAGGTTTAACCGGTAATTTATAGGATGTTTGGTGTGTATAGTTTTTTACTGCCACAATTTCTAACCTACACCTCATCTTATTTTTAAGCCAACCTTCTCCATTAATCATTTTGGCATACTCGGCAACCGTACAACCATGAACAATTGGTACAGGGTGCATGCCAACAAATGAACGATAGGCAGTGTCTAAAACAGGACCGTCTACATAAAAACCATTTGGATTTGGCCTATCCAAAATAAGTAAGGGAATGTTTAATTCAGCACACGACTCCATTACATAATGTAAAGTAGAAATATAGGTGTAAAACCTCGCACCAACGTCTTGAATATCGAAGACCATCATGTCTATTCCTTTCAATTGTTCTGCATTGGGTTTTTTATAGGCACCATATAAGGAGTATACAGGTAACTTGGTTTTGGAATCGATGCTTGATTTTACTTTTTCACCTGCTGAATGATCACCCCTAAAGCCATGTTCAGGAGCAAAAATGGCACTTACCTGAATTTTTTGGGATATTAAAAAATCAACTAGGTGTTTGTTTCCATTCATAGATGTTTGGTTCACAACTAGGCCAACTTTTTTGCCTTTTAAGAGCGGTAAATACCTCTCAGATTGCGCCGCTCCGGGAATTTGAGCAAAAACTTGAAAATTGGAAAGTAAAAAGCACAAAAGAGCCGCACAGGTAATATATTTGAGCGAAATAATGAATTTTAGTTTTTTCATAGCAAAACGGTTAATGGTAAAAACGCCTTCTCAAAGAAATGCAAAGGGAAGCGGATTTTCAAAGCTGATTATCAACTTAGCCACGGCTGCTGTATGCGTTAGTGTAATGGTAATGATTTTAGCCATTGCTATTGTAAAGGGATATCAACATGAAGTGAGAGATAAACTGATAGGCTTCAACGCTCCTATACAAATTTCTCACCTCGATTTAAATAATAGTTTTGAAAGCCTCCCTATTTCTCGGGATACCATTTTTGAATATTTAACTCAAAAGAAATCCAATATTACCTACCTCCAAAGGTACGCCACTAAAGCAGGTATTATAAAAACTGAAAGTGCTTTTGAGGGAATAGTCCTTAAAGGAGTTGGCAATGATTACCATTTTGATTTCTTAAAAGCTAACCTAAAAGAAGGAATCATTCCAAGCTTCCAAGATTCTGCTACCTCCCAACAAATTCTTATTTCGGCTATTACTGCTCGTAAATTGAATTTTAAATTAGGAGACAAATTGTATATCTATTTTATTCAAGATCCTCCAAGAGTTCGTAAATTGGAGATTGCCGGAATTTTTGATAGCGGTATGGGTGAGTTAGATGAGTTGTATGCTTTTGTAGATATTAGGCAAGTTCAAAAACTCAATAATTGGTCCGATCAGGAAATCAGTGGATATGAAATAGGATTGAAGGACTTTAGTCAAACGCATTTGGTTCAGACCGAAATGGCCCAAATAACCCCATATAACATGGGTTTAAGCTCTATATTTGATTTATATCCTGCTTTATTTGATTGGCTAGGCTTGTTGGATATGAACGTACTTATTATTTTAGTGTTAATGGTAGCAGTTGCCTCTATTAATATGATAACGGCATTACTAATATTAATTTTGGAGAGAACCAAAATGATTGGATTAATGAAGGCACTTGGTGGTGAAGACAAACAAATTAGCACCATTTTTTTGTGGATGGCCGCACATATTATTGCCAAAGGATTGTTATGGGGTAATCTCTTAGGAATAGGAATGGCTTTGCTTCAAGACCATTTCTCTTGGATAAAGCTCGATCAAAAATCTTATTATTTAAACAGCGTTCCTATAGAATTGGGCATGGTAGATATTGCTTTGGTGAATGTGGGTAGTTTCATCATTTGTTTACTCATTTTGCTTATTCCTGTAAGAATAGTAAGTAAAGTTCAACCTATCAAAAGCATCCAGTTTAATTGATGAATTATATCAAATCATTGCTTTCCACACAAATTAAATTCCCGTTCTGGTGGTTGTTCAAATCACCTCAAAGAGAATGGGGTATTAAAACTGTTTGGAATGATTTGATAGGTATTGGTTATACTTTATTTCGGTGGGTTTTTCCTCAAAAAAAGCTTCAACCTATTTCTATATGTGTGGGTGTTTACAATAGAAGTGATATGCTTCTCAATCATCTTGTTCCTTCCATACAGAAATGTGCAGATAACCATTTAATAGAGCTCTCTATTTTTGATTGTTCAAGTACTGATAGAAACAATTTGGAGATTGAGATTAGAAAAGTTTATCAAGGCAAATTGCAGTTTCGGTCTGAACCTATTTCTTTCAGTCGTGCGAAAGCTTTTAACAGGGCAATTGACCAATCGTTGGCAAACTTGATTTTTATTTGTGATGCAGATTTTTCTTTGCCATCTAATTTGGTTCAAAAGGTAAATAATTATGTGTGTGAGGGTAAAGTATGGTTTCCAATTGTTTATTATTTGTACAAGAACAAACCACCAGTATACTCACCTAAAAATGGAGAATGGATGCTTTGGGGAGGAAAGGGAATTGTTGGGATTCATAGAGAAGATTTTGTTTTAAGCGGACGTTTAGATGAATCTTATATAACATGGGGTGCAGAGGATGAGGCCTTTTGGCATAATTGTCATAAAAAAAACAGGGTAGTTATTAGAACAAGGGAAAAAGAACTCGTTCATCATTGGCATCCTAGTCTAAATCCCAAATATAAATTATTAGAAGAGTTGTCGGATAAAGGCCTTCTATAGTATATTTGTAGCCCCTTATGACCAAACCACTCGTTTCTGTTATAACCCCATCCTATAATCAAGCTCAATGGTTAGAGCAAACCATCCAATCTGTGTTGGGTCAAACCTATTCAAATGTTGAGTACATTATTATTGATGGTGGATCAACAGATGGGTCAAAAGAAATCATAGAAAAATATGCCTCCAGGCTTGCCTATTGGCAATGTGAAAAAGATGGCGGGCAGGCAGATGCCATAAATATTGGGTTCAAAAAAGCAAAAGGAGAAATTTTTGCTTACCTTAATGCGGATGATTTGCTGGAACCAAATGCCATTGAAGGCATCATAAATGCTTATGAGGTTAACCAAGAATTTGCCATATATTATGGTAAATGCAAAACCATTGACGAGCATGGGAATTTATTGGAGGAGGGAAAGGGGAACCCCATCAAATTTGATGATTTGGTTAAAAATGGGATGTTGCCTCATATTTACCAACCAGCTTGCTTTTTTAATAGTGCCTATTTTACTCGGGAGAGAATTGTAGATACTTACTACCAATTTGCTTTTGATTACGAATTAATTCTATCATTAGCATCTACCAAGCAAATGATGTTTCTGAACAGAGATATCGCCTCCTACCGCGTTCACTCGAAAAGTAAATCGCATTTAAATAAAGTGGCTGCATATAAGGAAAAACTTACCATCCAAGAGCATTACAGCAGAAAAGATATTCTTCTGTTTAAATGGCGGAGGTTGAAGTTAGCCCTTGCCCAAAAAACTGGAAAAATTTAGTTGTTCAAAATATCTACGAGTGCCAATAAATCTGGGTTCAATTCCTTTTTTATGGTAATAGCATCAATATAAGGAGTGAGTTCAATTTTGTTGTTTATTAAGCCAACCATTTTGTTTTTTTCTCCTGCCAAAAGTGCGTTCACGGCACCATAACCTAATTTTGAGGCAAGAACCCTATCAAAAGCTGAGGGAGAACCTCCACGTTGAATATGTCCCAATATCACTACCCTCGATTCAAATCCTGGAATCTCAGTATTTAACATACTGGAGATAGCAATAGCTCCACCCTCAAAATTTCCTTCAGCTACAACTACAAGCGAGAATGATTTTTTGCTTTGCTGTCTGCCTCTAAAAAATTCTATAAGTTTGGTATGGTCTCCTTTTACTTCAGGTAATAAAACGCTTTCTGCACCACCCGCGATGGTTGCTGCAAGGGCAATAAAACCCGTATCTCTGCCCATTACTTCCACAAAAAATACGCGGCCATGACTGTCTGCTGTATCTCTAATTTTGTCTATGGCTTCAACAGCTGTATTAATGGCCGTATCAAAACCAATGGTTAAATCAGTTCCATATAAATCATTATCTATTGTTCCAGGGGCGCCAATAGAAGGAATGCCAAATTCATTATAGAATTTTTCTGCTCCTGTAAATGTACCGTTTCCTCCAATACAAATGATTCCTTCAATACCTTCAGCTGAAAGGTTATCATAAGCGATTTTTCTTCCTTCAGGAGTCATAAAAGCTTTACTCCTCGAAGATTTTAAGATGGTTCCACCTCTTTGAATGATATTTCCTACAGAACGCGAGCTAAGAGGCATGAAATTGTCTCCACCCTCTATCATGCCTTTATATCCTTGCATGATTCCAACTACATCTACATTTTGGGCCATACAAGTTCTCACAACGGCGCGTACACAAGCATTCATTCCAGGTGAATCGCCACCCGAGGTAAAAACAGCAATTTTCTTCATGCGGTAAAAATAAAAAAAAAGTCCCGATGATTATCGGGACTTTTTCAACTAAATGTGTTTTGTATTGTTTATTACAATTCTGCTTTACAAACCAAAAGGATTTGACCTGTTGCACCAGCAGATGGATTACCTACTAAAATAAAACCTCTTTTGCCATCAGATTTTCTGATGAAAGCAAAAACTTGGTTTACGCTAAGGTTCGACATCTTGTTAACGGTACCAACACTAAAATCAATTGTAGCCAATTCTGTTAAGAATGTACTTCCTTGCAAAGCATCAAATTCTGATGAGGTAATGGTGGTGGCTTTAAACAATGTATTGTTTTTGCTTGGCCAATTAGAAATTTCAGCATTCCAACCTTCACCAGATGCAAATGGATAATCTGGAGAATACAATGCATTTTGAACGCTACCAGCAGTGCTGTAGAAAAATACAAAGTCTACTTTTGAAGAGTTAGCTCTAGCTAAGTCGATACCAGTTGCACCAGCACGGTATTTTCTAAATCCGTCTGCTACACCAAAGAAACGGTAATCGTTAGTTGTATTGCTTGGAGCACCCAATAATAACTGAGGTGAAGTTGCCATAGAAGCAATGGTTATAACCAATGAATCTGAAGCAGTTTTACCTTTATCGTCTTCAATTTTAACTAAATAAGTGATTTTATCACCATCGTTGATTACAATATTACCTGCAATTTGGTCTTCATAAGTTCTAACCACAGACGCTGCATCATAAGTTGAATCAATAATAGTTGATGTGCTTTGGTCGGTAACAGCGCGAGTTACTGTAATCTTTTTAATTTTTCTGTCAGTATCTGCAGTAGCTTCTACTTTTAAAGATACTGTAGCAAGTGTGGCTGCTGAGCTTGAAGATCTTACGCCATCATTTACTCTCAAAGTTGGAGCTGCATATGTTTTGTCTTCTACTTTTGCATCATCTCCACAAGAAGTAAAGAGAACTGAAGCTGTTAAAGCCGAAAGCATAAACATTGATTTTACTAGTTTTTTCATTTTTTTATAGTGATTTTTAGGTTTACAAAATTAATGATTTATTTTGATTATTTATCAATTTGACTGAGCTTCTCTCGACTCCTGATTTTCGAAAGAATCGTGCCTAAATTCGTCAAAATTATAATCAGGCATCAAATCTGTTTTGATGTGATTAACCGTTTCATTCAGAGCTTCCAAAAATTTATTGAAATCTTCTTTGTACAAGAAAATCTTGTGCTTTACAAAGTTTCCATCTTCAAAGCTCTTCTTGCTTTCAGTGATGGTGATAAAATAATCCTTTCCGCGTGTCGACTTAACGTCGAAAAAATAAGTTCTTTTACCTGCCCTTATCTTTTTTGAGAAGATTTCTTGGCTGTCGTTGTGTTTGAATTCGTCCATGCAATTTTTACTATAAACAGTGGCAAAATATACGTTCAAACCTTGTTTTCAAAACATTTTTTCAACAAGCGAAAAATAATACAATTCGCTTTTTATCCTTCTTCTTGTTCCTCTAGCAGTTGCTTGTTGTAAATGTCAGAATATGAACCGTTTAATTTCATGAGTTCCTGATGAGTGCCAATTTCAAGCATTTTCCCTAGGTCGAGTACCAAAATTTTATCTGCATCTTTTACAGAAGAAACACGGTGACTGACAATAATTGTAGTTTTACCTTCCTTTATTTTCGACAAATTCTCGAGGATATGCGCCTCTGTTTTGGTATCCAATGCACTCAAACAATCATCTAATACCAATACTTCTGGATTTTTAATAAAGGCTCTTGCAATGGCAACACGCTGTTTTTGTCCGCCAGACAAGGTTATTCCCCTTTCACCCACCCTTGTTTGGTAGCCTTCAGAGAAGGTAAGAATGTTTTCATGTAGGGATGCCATCTTGGCCGCTTCAATGGTTTTTTCTGATAAACCATCAGCGCTTAAATTTAGGCCAAAGGCAATATTGTTTTCTAAGGTATCACTAAATAAAAACACATCCTGTGGCACATATCCAATTTTACTTTTCCAATGTTTTAAATTTCGTTCACGCAAATCAACGCCATCCATCAATATGGCTCCTCCTTGTGGGTCCATTATCCTTAACAGCAGTTGTACAAGAGTAGTTTTGCCTGATCCCGTATTTCCTAAAATAGCAAATGTACTTCCTTTGGGTATGGTGAATTGCAAGGCATCCAGCGCAGGAATGGTTTTTCCCGGATAGGTATAGGTTACCCCATCAAAAACAATGGATTCTTTAAGGTCCCAATAGAACTCATTTGGTTCAGTAATGGTTGCTTTGGTTTCTAAAAATTCATTGATTCGGGCTTGGGAGGCAGCAGCCCTTTGAATAAGACTACTGGTATATCCAAGGCTGGTTACAGGCCAAGTTAACATGTAAACATACAGTACAAACTCTGCAATATTCCCTAAGGTGGCTCTTCCTGCTATCACTTCCAAACCTCCTATATAAATGGTAATAACCAAACTCAATCCAGTTAAAAATACCATGAGTGGAAAAAAGAAAGCATCCACTTTTGCTAAACTCATCTGCTTTTCGCGATATATCTCAGTTTCCTTTTCAAAACTTTCTTGGTTCGGGGCCTCTGCGGCAAAAGCTTTTACTACCCTAATTCCAGAGAAGGCTTCCTGTACAAATGAAGTAAGGCTGCTCAATTGATTTTGTATAGCATCGCTCCTTGTATTAATAAGGTTGTTTATTTTATAAATAGCAAAAGAAAGTAAAGGCAAGGGTAAAATAACCAACCACGTTAGGCGCACATTTACAGAAAACATAACAGTAAGCACCAAAATAATCGTTACCACCAAATTAATTGCATACATAATGGCCGGACCAACATACATTCTTACCCTGCTTACATCCTCGCTAATTCGAGCCATTAAATCACCAATTCGGTTGTTTCTGTAAAAGCCTTGATCCAAATTTTGGTAATGGTGGAATATCTCATTTTTTAAATCATATTCAATATGCCTACTCATTACAATGATGGTTTGGCGCATGAGGTACATAAAAATGCCTCTTATTACCGCAAAGGCAGTGATGAGCATAAAGAAATAAAACACAGAATCCATTAATTCCGTTTTAAGAAGTTCTCGGTCTGAACCTATGGCTTTGGTATATTTGTCTAAAATGGATTTGATTAGGTCGATGGATTCTCTAGCCATTTGAGCAGGAAAAATGGCGAAAAGATTGGAGGCTGCCACAAACAAAATGCCCAAAATGAGTCGGGTTTTGTAGGCAAATAAATATTTATTGAGGTGTTTAAGCGCTTTCAATCCTGCGAAATAAGTGAAAAGCAGGCACATATTTCCCTGTCTCTTTTTTAGGACTTGAAAAACAAAAAATAAAACTACTTTTGCGCCACAAAAACCAAATTAAACCCATCGATATGGCAGACCAAGAAATATTTACTCAACTCTCCACCTACGATCACGAACAAATTGTGTTTTGCAACGACAATGCAACAGGCCTTAAAGCCATCATTGCCATTCACAACACTGTTTTAGGCCCAGGTTTGGGTGGTACCAGAGTTTGGAATTACAACAATGAGGCTGAAGCTATAAACGACGTAATGCGTTTGTCTAGAGGAATGACATACAAGGCTGCCATTTCTGGTTTGAACCTTGGAGGTGCCAAAGCTGTTATTATTGGTGATGCTTCTAAAATTAAGACCGAAGCGCTGATGCGTAAATTCGGAAAATTTGTAGAAAATTTGAATGGTAAATATATCACTGCCGAAGATGTGAATACCACCACACGAGATATGGAATATGTTCATATGGAAACTAGCCACGTTGTAGGTTTACCTGAAAGCATGGGTGGAGGCGGAGATCCTAGTCCGGTTACAGCATACGGTGTATATATGGGTATGAAAGCAAGTGCAAAAAGTGCATTTGGTTCAGACAGCCTAGCAGGTAAAAAAGTGGCTGTTCAAGGAATAGGTAAAGTAGGTGGACATTTACTTGAGTTCTTGCATAAAGAAGGTGCCCAATTGTTTATTACCGATATCAATGAAAATACATTGAAACATTATTCAAGCACTTTAGGAGCTACTGTAGTGGGTGGAGAAGAAATATATGGATTAGACGTTGATGTTTTTGCTCCATGTGCTTTAGGCGCTATTTTAGACGACAAACATATTAGCCAATTAAAATGTGCTGTGGTTGCAGGTGCGGCAAATAACCAGTTAGCAGATGAAACTGTTCACGGACCAGCTTTAATGAATAAGGGTGTTATCTATGCGCCAGATTTCTTAATTAATGCAGGTGGTTTGATTAACGTTTACCAAGAACATATTGGTTACAACCGTGAAACTGCTTACAGAAAAGCTGAGCATATCTATGATGTTACGCTCGAAATTTTGAAGATATCTGCAGCTGAAAAAATATATACACAAAAGGCTGCTATGAACTTGGCCGAGAAGCGTATTCAAGATATTTCAAAAGTTAAATCAACCTATTAATATTCCTTATCGCGAAAGCGGTAAACGTTCTTTTCATCTTGTTTTATTTGATCCGTTTGCCCTTGTTTTGATTATAAATTATGCTGAACCGAAGATTTCTACGCATCAAAGCATTCCAGGCTTTATACAGTTACTCTCGTGAAGAGGGAGCAGATGCTACTGCTTACAGACGTAAGTTACTGTCTGGATTGGATAAAACTTATGAATTGTATTTATTCCTTCTTGCTTTCTTGCCAGAGTTTCGCTCCTTTTTGGCGCAAGAACTTGAAATTGAAAAAGGAAAATTTATCCCTTCTGCAGAGCAAATAAAATTGCTTCAGGTTCTTTCAGACAACCATGTGATTGCTATTTTAGATAATAGTCCTGCCTTTACCGAAGCCCTTAAATTGAACAAGGTAAGTTGGTCTGGTTCGCATGATTTGTTTCGTCAAATTTGGCAAGAACTGCGCAACCATGCCATGGTACAGAACTATCTAAAGGCTGGTCAATATGATTTGGCCAATGATAAATTGTTGGTGGCAGGAATCTTAGAGTGGTTGAGCGCAGAATTTGAATTGTTTGAAGCCTTTGTGGAAGAACGTTACCTTAATTGGGAAGACGACCAGGTATTGGTGATTGTAACTTTGCAAAAAACCATTCAAGGACTTAAAGAAAATTCAAGTAAAGTTTTGCCAGATAAACATAAAGACGAGAAAGAAGATATTAAATTTCTTAAAGATCTTTTTGATTTGAGCATTCAACATGATGAAGAATTAATGCAATTAATTGCAGCTAAAACCAAAAATTGGGATCAAGATAGGATTGCATTGGTTGATTTAATTCTCATGAAAATGGCCTTGTGCGAGGTTATGTATTTTTCTTTTATTCCGGTTAAGGTTTCTATCAATGAATACCTTGAATTGGCCAAATTGTATAGCACGCCAAATAGCCATGGATTTATTAACGGCGTTTTAGATAAAGTTCAAATTGAATTGAGAAAAGATAACCGTATCCAAAAAATGGGTAGGGGTTTAGTAGATTAATCCATTAATTTAAACTATATTGATATGAACAAAATTTTTATCGCTACAGCTTTACTCGTTTGGATGTCGTGTGGAAACGATTCTAAAAAAGCATCTGGTGACTTAGTTACCAACCCAATTAGTGCAACAGATACTGCCGCCAACCCCGCAGACAACGCGCCCATCATGACTTTCGAAGAAAATATTCATGATTTTGGTAAATTGGTTGACGGAGAAGTGGTTACCTACAAGTTTAAATTCAAAAACACAGGTAAGTCTGATTTAATCATTAGCAATGCCAGCGCAAGTTGTGGTTGCACCGTTCCTAGCTACCCTAAAGAGCCTTTAGCCCCGGGAACAGAGGCAGCTATTGATGTACAATTTAACAGCAGTGGTAAGGTAGGAACCTTTGAAAAAAATGTGACCATTACTGCTAATACAGTACCTAACCAATTTTACCTAAGCATTAAGGGTGAGGTAAAAGCGAAAGAAAATTAATTTAACTAAAAACAATATGATCAATCAAATTTTATTAATGGCACCTCCTGCTGGTGGTTCAGGTGGTAGCCTCATGAGCTCTATTTTGCCATTAATCCTTATTTTTGTGGTGTTTTATTTCTTTATGATTTACCCACAAATCAAAAAGAATAAAGCCCAAAAGAAATTCCGCGAAGCTTTAGGTAAAGGCGATAAAGTAATTACCATTGGCGGTATTCATGCCAAGATTATTGATGCCAATGAGCATACTTTCCTTATTGAAAGTGAAGGCACCAAATTGAGAATTGATAGAACTGCAGTTTCTATGGAAGCTTCTCAAGCTTTGAACCAGCCTGCTAAAGAAGAAAAGAAATAAATTCTAACAGAACATTTGCTTTCTTTGAGGAAGCAAATGTTCTCTTATGAAAAAAATTGGCATCACCGGAAATATTGGAAGTGGTAAATCTACCATCTCTCGCATTTTTGCCGTTTTAGGCATTCCTGTATATGATGCAGACAGCCGCGCTAAGGCGGTTATGACAGAAAATCAAGAACTGATTTCTGCTATCAAAAAATTGTTGGGCGAAGAATCCTACACCCCACAAGGAGAATTAAATAGAAAATATATTTCACAAAAAGTATTTAACCGAAGTGATTTACTTGCCGGTTTAAATGCCTTAGTGCATCCTGCAGTTTTCAAAGACTTTGATGATTGGGTATCGGTTCAAACCGCACCTTATGTGTTAAAAGAAGCGGCATTGCTTATTGAAAGTGGTTCCTACAAAAAACTCGACCAGTTAATTGTTGTTTTGGCCGATGAAGAAACCCGTTTGCAACGGAGCATGAAAAGGGATGGGGCAGATGAAATGTCAATTAGGTCCCGGATGAAAAATCAAATGCCACAAGAAGAAAAAGCGGCATTTGCCCAATACAGCATTGATAACAATAACCAATTACTTATTCCGCAGGTGATGGAAATTCACCAACAGATTTTGGCTACTGTACAATCTTAAGCTTTGCGAATTTTAGCACCAATACTTTCTTTCCGCCTTCAGCAAAATCTATAGTGGCTTTACGGTTATCACCATTCCCTTCCATTTGGGCTACCAACCCTTTCCCAAATCTTTGATGTATCACCTCATTTCCTACTTGCAAATTACTGGTGTCATCAGCTTCAAAATTTGGATCGAGTGGAGCCTGTGTTTGCGTGGCTACTCTAGGAGCATTGCGCGTTAAGGTTAATGCCTTTTTAGGCAAACCACTCATGGTTCCACTGCTTTTCTCACGTGTTTCATTGTATTGCCCTTTGGCACTAAACATGTTTTCGAAATGCAAGAATTGTGGGTCTATTTCAGACAAAAATCTACTGGGTTCAGAATTGGTAATTGTGCCAAATTTGAATCTGCTGGTGGCAAAACTCAAGGTTAGTTTTTTCATGGCTCGGGTGAGGGCAACATAAAATAAACGTCGCTCTTCTTCTAATTCCTGCCTGCTGTTAAGTGAAAGCTGACTTGGAAACAAGTTTTCCTCTAGGCCAACTACATGCACGTATTTGTACTCCAAACCTTTGGCCGAGTGTATGGTCATAAGGCTAACATGGTCTTGGTCTTGATCCTTGTCTTTGTCGTCATT
Source organism: uncultured Bacteroidota bacterium (assembly GCA_903834625.1). GTDB lineage: Bacteria > Bacteroidota > Bacteroidia > UKL13-3 > UKL13-3 > B1. Next base: position 8,258 of record CAILJQ010000192.1, on the reverse strand, counting down.
TGTCATGAGGGCTACATCAGCCATAAAGTCTGCAAGTGTTCTTCCCTTCAACACGCCATCATCATCGGCAGTTTCTTCAATGCTAAATTCTTTGATACCGTTTAAGAGTTCTTCTGTATTTTCATATCGGGCAATGCCTTCAACCGTTTTGTCTTCATATAAAGATTTTAGCACGCCGCTTTGTTTGGCAATATGCATGGCAACTTCATACGCATTGCGGTCTAACAAGGTTTGGAAACTCTTAATCATGGTAACAAAATCTTCCACTGCACCCATGTTTTTAAATCCAATTTGCCCTGCTTGCTCCATCACTTGCCACAAACTTACCTTATGTTGATCGGCCACAATGGCTAATTTCTCTAAGGTGGTTTTACCTATGCCTCGGGTTGGATAATTGATAACCCTTTTTAACGCTTCTTCGTCTTTTGGGTTCAGCACCAAACGAAAATACCCCAACAAATCTTTTACTTCTTTACGTTGGTAAAAGGAAAGTCCGCCATAGATTTTATAGGGAATATTCAGCTTACGCAAGGCCTCTTCCATTGACCTGCTTTGGGCGTTGGTTCGGTATAAAATAGCAAATTCTTTGTTGTATGAATGGCTATTCATTTTCTCCTGAAAAATGGCTGAGGCTACCATTTTACCTTCTTCATTATCAGTTAAAGCACGCAGCACTCTTATACGCTCGCCAGCTTCATTATCCGTCCAAACCTTTTTCTTTATTTGGTCTTTGTTTTTATCAATGATGCTTGAGGCGGCATTTACAATGGTTTGGGTGCTTCGGTAATTTTGCTCTAATTTAAATGTTTTTACATCTGGAAAGTCTTTTTGAAACCCAAGGATATTTCTGATGTTGGCTCCCCTAAAGGCATAAATACTTTGGGCATCATCTCCTACCACCGCAATGTTTTCATGCACACCAGCTAGCTTCTTAATAATCATGTATTGCGCATGGTTGGTGTCTTGAAACTCATCTACCATGATGTACCTGAATTGATGCTGGTATTTGTTTAGAATGTCTAAATGGGTGGCAAAAAGCTTGTGTGTGTTTACCAATAAATCGTCAAAATCCATTGCTCCAGCCCTAAAGCATCGGTCTTGGTAAGCTTTAAATAGGTGACCAAATTTTGGTCGGCCGCTGCTATTATCATTCTCAAAAAACTCGCTATTACCCATATATTCTTCAGCAGATATGAGGGCGTTTTTAGCAGATGAAATACGCGATAACATATTGCTTGGTTTGTACAATTTATCGTCGAGTTTCATTTCTCCCAAAATGGTTTTAATCAAACTTTTGCTGTCATCTGTATCATAAATGGTAAAGTTCCTTGGGTAACCAATGCGATCGCTTTCTGTTCTTAGTATACGCGCAAAAATGCTGTGAAAAGTTCCCATCCAGAGGTTTCGCGCTTCTGAACCTGCGGCCGCTTGAATACGGTGGCGCATTTCTTTGGCAGCTTTATTGGTAAATGTGAGCGAAAGAATTTGAAAAGGGTCAACCTCATGGCGCAGCATATGCACAATTCTATAGGTAAGCACGCGAGTTTTGCCTGATCCGGCTCCAGCAACTATCATAACTGGGCCGTCTATTTGTTCAACGGCAGCGCGCTGCGAAGGGTTTAATGTCTGTAAATAATCCACGCAACGAAGGTAGGCTGAATATTGTTTAGGAAACTTGCAAGATTTCAACAACCCATGTATGTAACAGGGTTAATTTATTCACATAAAAAAAGGCCATTCGGTTCGAACCGAAAAAAGATTAAACCAAATGCTCTAAATCACCGAAAGTTAATGTAGGAGAGAGGGGTGATACAAGTTTGTTGAGCAATAAGATGACACTAATGGGTAGAATTAACAATGCATAAACACTGTATACCATGAGCCTGGCTTGTGTGCTCATTGATTGATTGTTTTTCATGGTTTCAAATTTAAATGGAACTGGTTAATTGAAACAGTTGAATACCCCTTTCTTATTCACAATCAAATATAAACAAGATTATTTAGTAGACAAATGCCTTGTGTTAATTTTTTTTTGACCCTGATTTCATTGTTTGCATAGCTTCAAATTGCTACTTTTGGCCAACAATATAACAAACATGACAGCAGCACAATATTTAGAAAGCAACAAGCAAAAGTTTTTAGATGAATTATTTGAATTGTTACGCATTCCTTCTATCAGCGCAGATACTGCCTATAAAGGGGATGTAGAAGCAGCAGCATTTTATATAAAAGATAAGTTAATTGCTGCTGGTGCTGATAAGGTTGAAATTTGTCCTACCGCCGGAAATCCAATTGTTTATGGTGAAAAAATAATTGATCCCAATTTGCCCACTGTGTTGGTATATGGCCATTATGATGTGCAACCAGCGGTACCTTTAGAATTGTGGGATACACCTCCTTTTGAACCTACCATTCGTGCCACTGAGGTGCATCCAAATGGAGCCATTTTTGCACGTGGGGCTTGCGATGATAAAGGTCAGGTATACATGCATGTTAAAGCTTTTGAAATAATGATGGCTACGGGAACTTTGGCATGTAATGTAAAGTTCATGATTGAAGGCGAGGAAGAAGTGGGGTCAACCAATTTAGGTCCGTTTTGTATTGCAAACAAAGAACGCTTAAAAGCAGATGTGGTATTGATTTCTGATACCTCAATAATTGCCAACGATACACCTAGTATTGATTGTGGTTTGCGCGGTTTAAGTTATGTAGAGGTTGAAGTAACAGGTCCTAACCGCGATTTGCATAGTGGAGTATATGGCGGAGCAGTAGCCAATCCAATCAATATTTTGGCCAAGATGATAGCCTCTATGCACGATGATAAAAACCATATTACCATCCCTGGTTTTTATGATAAAGTATTGGAGTTATCGGCCGCAGAACGTGCCGAAATAAATAAAGCACCCTTTAACCTTGAGGAATATAAAAAGGATTTAGGTATAGGAGATGTTTGGGGAGAAGAAGGTTTTAATGTATTAGAGAGAACAGGTATTCGACCAACATTAGATTGCAATGGTATTTGGGGTGGTTATATTGGCGAAGGAGCTAAAACTGTTTTGCCTTCAAAAGCATTTGCAAAAATTAGCATGCGTTTGGTACCAAACCAAGATTCACATAGTATTACCGAGTTGTTCCAAAAACACTTTGAAAGCATTGCTCCAGCAGGGGTGAAGGTAGTTGTTAAGCCTCATCATGGAGGAGAACCAGTGGTAACGCCAATAGATTCTAAGGCTTATTTAGCTGCAGAAAAGGCCATGGAAACTACTTACGGTAAAAAACCTATTCCAACACGTGGTGGAGGTAGTATTCCAATTGTTGCTTTGTTTGAAAGAGAATTAGGTTTAAAGTCTGTGCTCATGGGATTTGGCTTAGATAGTGATGCCTTGCATTCGCCCAATGAACATTATGGGTTGTTTAATTACTACAAAGGCATAGAAACAATCACTTATTTCTTTCAATATTTTGCAGCAAAATAGCTGCTTAAGGCAATTTTTGCCAGCCTTTCACGTTCAACTCTTCTAGTTTCTGGTGCACTCGGAAAATTGCTCACTTTACTTTATTTTGCAGGAATCTGAATGAATAAGAACAAAAATATTGGTTTTCGTTTCGTCTATTTGTTGCTTTGTTTTTGCGGCATCAGTTCTGCTTTATCGGCCCAAAGCAATTTGGGGTTTGAATGGATTAGACCTTACCAGCCTTATTTTAAAATAAAAATTACTGAAAAGGGTTTATACAGGCTCGATTCATTGGCCTTGCAATCTTGGAGTGGCAAAAATCCAAACAAAATTCAATTGTTTAGAAATGGCGTAGAACAAGCCTTGTTTGTAAAGGGCGGTTCAGATGCCGTTTTGAACCAAGGTGATTTTATTGAATTTTTGGCTGAGCCTAATGATGGTCTCCTAGATACTGAGTTATTTAGAAATCCCTCGGAACAAGCTCAAAATTTTAGAAGCTTATTTTCTGATACAGGAATTTATTTTCTTACGCTCTTGCCCGATACCAGTGTAATCTCACCTCTAAGGGTCCAAGCATTAACTGATACGGATTTTGGCTCATACACACCAGAATCGAGCTTTAGAACAATTAAGCGTGTGGTTCCGCAAGAAGATTATTATTGGGGCAGTTTTTTACCTGCCGACCAGAAATACTATCTATCTGAATACGGCGATGCAGAGGGAATGATGAGTGCACTAATAGGTCAAGGACAAAGCAGAACCTTTACCATCCAAACACCTCAAATGCAGACTGGCTCAAGTTCAAATGTTGAGATAAAGGTCATTGGTGCTTCCGATTTTTTCTTGGATAATCCTACCGCACCCAATCATCATTTAAGGGTTTATGTGAGTGCCAATAATAGCCCTTCCTTTCTTCTTTGTGATACCCTATTTAGGGGCTATGGTGAGCGGAAGATCCTTAAAACAATTCCCAATTCACAAATTGGAGATTCCTTGCGTTTTATCTTTGAAGTAATCAATGATATTGCCGTAAACAGCGATTTTATAGGTGTTTCCTATGTGCAGCTTTCCTATACTCAAAATGCACAATACCCAGGCACTTCTCAAGCACTGCTTTTGCCTAACCCTATAGTTGCCAGTAAGAACTTGGTTCAATTGTCAAACTTTACAGGTGCTGAACCTGTTTTTTGGGACACAAGAACCAATGCAAGGGTAGAGGGAAATAAAGTTGGTTTGTTGGCAAGAGCCTTGTTTCCATTCGCTACAACACCGGGTTTTATTTGGGTTCAGAACGGAAGTACAACTTTAGTAGAAAGTCAATTAAAGCCCACAGTTTTTGTTGTTCCCAATCCATCAGAAAATTATGAATATTTATTGGTAAGTCATAAATCCTTACAAATTTCGGCAACAGATTATGCCAATTATAGGAGCAATAAATACAAAACATACCTCGCCTATGTTGAAGATTTAAGTAATTATTACTTTTATGGGTATCTACACCCACTTGCTATACGTAGGTTTGCAAAACATTTATACTCCCAACAAAGTAAAGTACCTTCCTATTTATTGTTACTTGGTAGAGGCTATCAAAACAATTTATTAAAATTAGAAAAAGAGGCTTTCGGTCTGAACCTAGTGCCTGCCATTGGGGTACCTTCATCCGACCATATGTTTACCAACGGTTTTGCCGGGAATAATGGAGCACCAGCTATTGCCACAGGTAGGATACCTGCTTCAACCAATGCAGAAGTTTGGAATTATTTAAACAAACTGAAAGCTTTGGAAACAGATCCAGATAGTATTCAAGAATGGCGTAAACACTTTTTGCATTTAAGTGGTGGTTCTTATGAATCGCAACAAAATGAATTTAAGAACAGATTAGTAACGATTGGCAATTATGTTCAAGATAAACCTAATGGCGCGAAAATTTTTGCCTACTTTAAAAGTAGCACCAACCCCACTGAAAACGACCTAAAAGATAAATTGGTTGGCCATTTAAACAATGGTATTTCTATGATGACATTTTACGGTCATGGTTCACTTACGGTATTAGATATGGATTTTGGAAGCATTGGTGATTTGGTTCAGAACAACCATGCTACCTTTTATTATTTCAATGGATGTAATATTGGAAATGCCAACGATGTTGACCCACTGGGTACCGGCTTGGTATATGGGAAAGATTATTTGTGTGCCAATGGTAAAGGAGCCATTGGCTGGTTGGCACATACCAACTTAACGTTTACCAATCATCTTGAGTTTCAAATGGACAATTTGTATAGGCAGATGAGTACCGAAGCCTATGGAAGTTCCATTGGATTGCAATTACAAAAGGCGCTCGAAATAAGTTCCCAAGGCAATGAATCTTATGCACGTTCGCACGCACTGCAAATATTATTACAAGGTGATCCGGCCTATGTTTTATATGCCCCTTCAAAGCCTGATTTTAAAATTGGTACTACAGATTTATTTATCAGTCCGGCAAACGCCTCGGTTCAAAACGATTCATTGGCCGTAGGCGTGATTGTTCATAATTTGGCAAAGGCACAACTAGATACCTTGCAAATTGAGCTCAGCAGAACTTTCCCAGATAATAGTGTAAAAACACTACCCATAAAGCAAGTAATAGGACCCTTTTATAGAGATACATTTTATGTTTGGGTTACAGGTTTAGAGAAAAAAGATATTGGATTAAACGGTTTTGCGGTGAAAATTAATCCAAGTAAAAAGATAGATGAAATTAGTTATACCAATAACGAGGCTTCCATTAATTATTTTATCCCTGGCAGTGGTTTGCAAACATTATTGCCTTCGCCTTATGCCATAGTGAGCAAGGATTCTGTTATGCTATGGGTACAAAACAATAATTTATTTGTAAATGCTGCTGAGTATATTTTTGAAATTGATACGGGTTTTGGTTTTTCTGCAGCAAGTCCATTTTATAAAAACAGTGGCATCATTCTAGGAACGCATTTGGCCAATTGGAAAGTTGGTTTGAAGGATTTAGACTCTATGGTTTATTTTTGGCGTGCCAAACTTAATGTGCCAGAAAATGAAGGGGGCAATTGGATTTATAGCAGTTTTACCTCCATTAAAAATCATTCGCCAGGATGGCATCAAGCTAGATTTGAGCAAATAAGAAATGTGTCTTCTAAAACTTTTATAGAGTTAAATGATACCTTAAAAAAGATAGAGTTTAGCAACAATGAATTGGTGTTGGGAATTGAAAACAAACGCTGGGACCATAGGCGTATGGGGGTAAATATTCCTTACCTATTAAACGCTGGTGTAGGTAGTTGTATATCACAAGGTACGGTTGTATTGGTATTCGAGCCTTTTCAGGTAGATATGCCTTATGAGCTTCCAAACTTTCCATTTAACTGCGCCTTTGTGCAGGCTAATAAATTTGATCAAAGTGTAAGGTATTATACCTTTAATACCAATATCCCTTCTGGCGTAGATGAGCTAGCCCGACTTATTGATTCTGTGCCTGAAGGTTATTATGTAGCCATGTTTTCTAGGTATTCATCGGGTGTGCCTTATTGGTCTACAAACAATAAAAACCTTTTTGCAAAAATTGGTTCTCAAAAGGTGGCTTATGTAAATAATCCAAACACGGCGTGGGCAGTTATTGGCAAAAAAGGGGAGGCATTAGGAGAGGCCATTGAAGATACCGTTACCAATAATGAATTAGAAAATGCACCCAATTTGCCCCCTTTACCATCCGATCCACAAGACTTGAAGTTCTTTAGTATAAGACGCAATATCAAATTAAAATGGTATGCTGGTAACATGGTCACTGAAGCTATTGGTCCTGCTAAAAGTTATGGGTTATTGAAATTAGCCATGCGAGACGAAGACCCTTTACCCAAGGGCAGATGGTGGTTAGATGTTTTTGGCAGCAATGCCTTGGGCAAGGATACTTTGTTGATAAGTGGAATAACCCAAAATAGTTATGATTTAAGTGCTATCAATGCGCAGGTGTTTCCATATTTGAAACTACGCATGAATTTTCAAGACAGCACTTACCGAACACCCCATCAAATAGATTTTTGGCAAGTAAGTTATGAACCCGGACCAGAGTTAACCGTGCACATTAATAGGAACTATAAGTTTTATTCCGAAACCTTGGAACAAGGAGATAGCATGCAATTGAATTTGCCTATCTTAAATATTGGCGCTTCTTTTTCAGATTCGGTTCAAACCGTATTAGAGATAACAGACGAAAATAGATTGGTGCCAGTGAGAAAAGAAATTAAAATTCCAGCCCTTCCAGAGAAGGGAGAATACCTCTTAAAAACAAAAGTTTCTACCTCCACCTTTTCAGGAAATATGGCCCTGCAGCTTGCCATAAATCCGGGTAAAAGTCCAGCCGAATTAACTTATGTAAACAATTTTTACCGCAAGAGTTTTGTGGTAAATAAAGATGTGAGCAATCCCTTATTAGAAGTAACTTTTGATGGACAAAAAATAATGAATGGAGATATTGTTTCTCCTTCGCCAAAAATTACCATTAGCTCTACAGATAAGAACAAATTCTTGTTGCAGAAAGACACCAGCACTTTTGAATTATACGTTCGTAAACCTAAAGAGTTTGATTTTGAAAGGGTATTCCTTAACAGTGCCTTATTGCAATTTATTCCGGCCACAGAGGAGAATAGAGCCCAGTTGATTTACACTCCAGAAAAAATGGCCGATGGCTTATATACCCTCAAAGTGCAGGCAAAAGATGCCAGTGGAAACAAAGCCGGCAACAATGAATACCAAATAGATTTTACCGTGGTGAACAAATCTAGCATTACC
>CAILJQ010000191.1 GCA_903834625.1 uncultured Bacteroidota bacterium | reverse complement strand
ATATAAAAAAAAATGGCCGCCTAAAAAACTTTATTCAGTTATACCGAACGAAGAATTTTTAACTTGATCGATTTTAATTTGGTATCGTCTGGATTGAGGGTAGTTAATTCATCTAAAATTCTCAATACATTTTCTTTCTTCATATAGCTGTAATTCTTCTTTGGGGTAAGCTTACCCGCCGGAAGTAACTTGGCCATATTGGTGTGTGTGGTTAAATTGATAAAGTTCTTTACCAAATGGATATTTGAAGGAAGGGCTCTTACATTCATTTCTAACCTGCCTTCAATTTCTGGAATAGGAGAGGTTTTTCTGCCTTTAGTAAACTCAGCAAAGGCGTAAATTCCTATGATATAGTTTTGACCATCTTCCCAATTAACCGACCTAATCAAAGCAACCTTCACGTCTTTAATCCTATCTTTATCAGATTTGGTGGTCATTTGATGCGGCAACATGCCCCAATAATATCCAAACTCATCGGTAGGGAAAATCTCATGGCCAAAATTGGTGAAAGTATTCATGATGCCATTTTCCTTCACATTTTCCATATTGGTTTGCGCCAAATCTTGCTCAGTAGGCAATGCTTTCCATTGGTTTGAATTCCAGTCTGTACCGATTAAGATTCCGTAATTGTCAAAAGGTGAGGTTATTGCCATGATTTTAAAGAGTATTTACTTTGATAATTTATTTTTAACGTCCTCAAAATTATGGTAATGTTACTAAAACAGCACTATTTCCCTCGCTACTTCTTACATTTCCTTGAAAATTTCTTGAATATTATTTGTTTTTCCCACCCATTTGAACCAAAAATCCCCATGATTTAGGTGCTTTTTTCACTTTTTACTACTTTAGGTAAAATAAGTGTTACCGTAGTTCCTGGATTATTGATTCCTCAAATTGTTTTCAAATTCACACATCCTCAGGTAGAAAAAAAATATGCACAGCACCAATCCTACAAAAAGGGTATGGGGATAATGTCTTCACTTATAAAATGAAGGCTCTTGCCAATTGTGCATTCATTTTTGCATTGTCCACATTTTAAAAAAATAGCTTTGTTCCCCTCATGTTGAACCAAGAAAATATTTACCCTTCTCATGCCCTTGTAGAGAAAACATTGTTGGCCATGCTTATCAATGATGGATCGCGCTTATACCCTTATGTGTTGCGCATTAAGCCCATTTTTTTTCATGTGCCTACCTACCATTGGGTGTATACAGAAATGTTAAATTTGGCTAAAAGCAATTCTCCTTTTGATGAGCCTATTTTACGTCACCATTTGAAAGCTCATTACCCTGAACACAATTGGGATAAAGAGCTAGAAGAACTCAAAATATGGGTTGAAGAAGAAGGTAAAATTCCCTTATTTATTCAAAAATTAGAGGAAAATTATGCCAATCGTACCTTGGTACAAGTTGCCCTAAAAATAAGTGACTTTACAGTTTCAGAAGATGAAAGGTTAAATACAGCTCTTCTAACATTATTAGACCTAAAAAACCTACTTGAATACAAAGAAGAAATACCTTTAAACAAACTCCTCTTACGATTCATTGCCCAAGGCAGAATGTCAGATCCACATGATTTGGTTCAGACCGGATTGAAAAAATTGGACCCATTGCTTGGCGGAGGCATGGAGAAAAAACAATTGGTGGTGGTAGGGGCAAGGCCTGGAATGGGTAAAACTGCCTTTCTCATGTCTATGTGCAACAAACTTTTAGATGAAGGCAAACACAAAATACTTTTTGTTTCATTGGCTTCTAAACCAAGTTATTTTTTAAGTAGAATGCTGGCTAACCGACTCAATTTTCCTCTGCACAAAATTTCCAAAGGCGAGCTGCCACCTAATTATGATGCTAGTTTGAACCAATTATGGGAAATGGAGAAAAGCGGTAAATTTAAATACCATTACCACTCCAACAATGATTTTATAAGTTTAATGGCCGAGATAAATTCTCACAAAATTAGGTATGGGTTAGATGTGGTGATGATAGACAACCTGCAAATGTTAGATGAGGTAAATATACAATCACATCAAAACCGACATCAAACATTGGGTAGAAACCTCCGCAAACTCAAACAAATGGCCTATGAGCAAAACTTCTTGTTGGTAATGGGTTCCGACCTATCTCGCAGCACTGAGCGACGCAGTAATTATTCTTACCGACCGCTTTTGGCCGACTTAAAAGACAGCGGGTGGATAGAGGAATTAGCAGATAAAGTGTTGATGATATATCGACCAGAATACTACCAATTGGCTGAATGGGAAGATGGAGAAAGTACCAAGGAAACAGGAGAAATTATCATTTCTAAAAATAGCTTAGGTCCGCTAGAAATGGTAAGGGTAAAGTACCATACAGAATCTTTTCTATTTGAAGATTTAAATGAAGACCATTACCTGGTAGCAAATGATTGGACCATACCTCAAAACCGGAGCAATGAATTTTAACCCTATTAAATACAGAAAGACTAAAGATGAGGCATTCACGGGCTTAAACTGTTGTTACTGCAGTTGTTTGAACATGACGTGTTAAATGTCAGATTTTGCTGCGCAAAATCTGAATGTAAAGAGATCTTGAGTTGGCTGCATGGTTAAAACATGCAGCCTGTATTTACCCATGAAAAAATGTACGATGTATCCCCATAAAAAACATATCAAATATTTTTTAGATTCTATTGGTAAATCTGAACTTGCCTTAAGTTTATTAGCCAATGAAAATGATTTAGAACAACATATCAAATTTCCAGATTACCAACTATTTCATATACCGAAAAAAAGTGGTGGGTATCGAAAGATAATGGAGCCAGAATCCCAACTCAAAGAATTGCAAAGAAATGTTTCTGCTATTCTTCAAGAATTGGTTGAGGTGAATATGAGTGCCCATGGTTTTGTAAAAACGATGTATCATGAACCTAGGCATATCAAAAGTAATGCGTCTAAGCATATGGGTAAAAAATGGGTATATAATATTGATATCAAAGATTTTTTTGGCTCTATTAATGCTGTTCGTGTAAAGCAAGTTTTTACCCAAAAACCATTTAATTTCTCTGAAGAAAAATCTAAATATTTGGCGTTGTTGTTAGTATATCAACAACAATTACCCGCTGGGGCTCCAAGTTCGCCTATTATTTCAAACATGGTTTGTGAAGCCCTAGATAATGCATTTAATCAATGGGTAGCATATATGAACGATTTGGAAGCAGACGCACAATGGTGTTATACCAGGTACGCAGATGATATTACTTTTAGCACACATACATCCATTTTGCCAATGCATCTAAAAGAGATTAACAAGATATTGCTTGATTTTGGTTTTGAAAGAAATGAAAAAAAAGACCGGTTATTTTCACATCTACAAGCGCAATGGGTAACAGGTATTAAGGTGAATACCAAGCCAAATTTAGATAGAAAATACATTCGGAAATTGCGAGCCATTCTTCACAATTGTCGTGCCTATGGGCTAACTGTTGCTGCAAATAAATTCTTGTTTGAAACCAATGATTTGTTGGCATCAAAAGAAGATACAGAACGCTTTAAGCGCATATTAAAGGGCAAAATTGATCATGTAGGTTTTGTACGTGGGAAGGATGATGGTATATACTTAAACCTAAAAAACCAATGGCTTGCCCTTTAATATTTCAAATACGTCATGGTCTGACCTGCTTTTACTTTTAATTTGAATAGTGAAAATTGATTTTTTATTTCATTGGGTTAAATTGTAAACATCTATGCGACCATTGCTTTCTAAAACAACCTACATGTATGGCATGCAATGCCATAAACGATTTTACCTCAATAGATTTCATAAAAACCTGGCAAACCCTGAAGATGAGCAATCTCAAGCCATTTTTCAAACAGGAACCGACGTGGGATTATTGGCGCAAAATTTATTTCCTGGAGGAGTGAATGCTCAAGGTACAGAAGAATGGCATAGTGAGCTTACCGTTAAAAGAACCGCTGAGCTATTAAATCAGGTGGATATTATTTATGAGGCTGCTTTCATGTTTAATGGGGTTATTTGCGCAGTTGATATTTTAATAAGGCAAGGAAATACTTTTTATGCTTTTGAAGTAAAGGCCACCAATGGTGTTAAGGCCCAACATACAGAAGATGCCGCTTTGCAATATTATGTATTAAGCAATAACGGTCTGAACCTAGGTGATTTTTCTATCTTACACCTCAACCGAGAATACGTACGTATAGGTGATTTAAACCTTGCAGAATTGTTTAAACCTACATCTGTGCTTTCAGAGGTTTTAGAAAAGCAAACATTTATTCCCAAGAATATCGCAGATTTTAAAAAGCTCATTTACCTCAAAAATATTCCTGACATTGAAATGGGGGCGCACTGCAACCAACCCTACGCTTGCAATTTTAGCAATTATTGTTTGAGCCTAATTGTTGCAGAAGAAGAATTGCCCGATGAGGAACTTAATCATGAAATTATCGTTGATGAACCAGCATGGAATACCTTTAAAGAAAACTTTACCTATCCCTTATTCTTTTTTGATTTTGAAACAGTGATGTATGGCGTACCTGTTTTCAATTTTTCCCGACCTTACCAAAATCTTCCTTTTCAATATTCTCTCCATGTTTTGGTTAATGAGCAGGCTCAACTATTACATCATGCTTATTTGGGAGATGGTGTTCAAGATCCTCGTCCAGATTTGATTATGCAAATGATACGCGACTTAGGAACAGAGGGTACTATCCTTACTTGGAACATGAGCTTTGAAAAAGGTGTGATTGCTAAATTGGCAATTGATTTTCCAGAATATGAAGCCGATTTAATGAATATCTATGGGCGTATTGTCGACCTCATGAATCCCTTCCGACCTTCGCAAGCAGTAGTTTTTAGTGAAGCCTTTGCAGGAAGTTATTCTATTAAAAAGGTATTACCCGTAATGGTACCCGAGTTGAGTTACCAAAACCTTCAGATACAAGAAGGAGGCACCGCCAGTTTTATGTATGGTCAAATGATGGCTTTAGGCGAAGAATCGCGGGCCCAGTTGAGAAAAGATTTGTTGGCCTATTGCCATTTAGATACCCTTGCTATGGTAAAGATTTGGCAAAGGGTAGAGGAAAGTGTTTAACGCTTAGAAATTTTATTTCCTGTACCTCTTTGTCGGTTACATTTAAACCGTTGAATGCTTTCTTCTCGTAACGCAACATGTTTGCTTTTGCGCGACTGCATGCGTTTGCGCCACATCCTAAAACTAGAAGGTTTTGAGTTCAAACGCATAAAGGTTATCACATCTTTTTCTTTTAAACCAAATTGAAATTCAATGGCCTCAAAGGGTGTTCTATCTTCCCAAGCCATTTGAATAATTCTATCTGTATCTAATTCATTGAATTGATTTTTCTGCGCATCTGCTTGCGATGCTGCTGTCAATTTTGGAGCGCTCTCTAATTGCGATTCCATTAATGCTTCAAGAGTTATTGGTTCAGCCATAATTTTCTAAATGTATAGTTGGCATCATAATCTGCTGCCTGTTTTTGAATGTTAAAAATGCTTTTTCCTCTTGGGTTATTGCCTACGCCAGCTATATAAGCCCAATTTCCCCAATTGCTGCTTGGATCATAATCTATGAGCTCTTGCTCAAAATACGCTGCTCCATAACGCCAGTCTAATTGAAGGTTATGGCAAAAATAACTGGCCACAATTTGCCTTCCCCTGTTACTCATAAATCCAGTTAACTTTAATTCCTTCATGAAAGCATTTACCAAATCACTTTCAGTTTGGGCGTTTACCCATTGTAGAAAAAGTTCATCATTGTGCTTGCCTAAATAGGGTTTTGATGGAAATAAACCTCTTTTAGTAAACAATTGGGTAGGATATTTTTCCATCACAAATACAAAATAATCGCGCCATAGCAACTCAAAATATAACCAATAAGTTGATTCATTTGCGCCAAATTTGGCTTCATATGCCTTCAACTCATGGTAAATGGTTCGGGCAGAAATACATCCCATGGCCAAGTAGGGGGAGAACTTAGAGGAATAGTTTTCTCCCAATAACCCATTGCGTGTTTCCTTATACTTGCTTACCGCTTGGGTTTCCGAAAAATAGGAGTGAAGTCGCTTAAAGGCTTCCTTTTCCCCTCCTTTAAAAGGAAATGCTGTTCTCGCATCCACAGACATTGGCAAAGTTTGTTCGGGCAAATTCAAAGGTGGTATGGGAATAGATGGAATGGCAGTTGGGGTCGCCAGAGCCTCTCTTACTTGAGATTTAGACTCAAGTAAGGTTCTGAATTTGGTAAAGACTTGAGGGATGTTTTCTTTGGTAAAGGGTAAATCCAAGGAGTGGTAAAGGTTGTGACTTTCTGTTATCACAAAGTTTACATCAAATGGCTTACAAGCATCTTTTACTTGGTTCAAACCGAGCAATTCTTCTGAAGCAATTTCTTTTTTGGCATACAACCTTTTTACTCCAAATTGAGCTATAAGCTTGGGTATTTCAATGGCTGGATTGCCTTGTATTAACCATAGTCCTGAACCCAATTGTCTCAATTGCTTGTCTAAATCTGTTAACGATTCCCATAAGAATTGTGTTCGGATGGGCCCCATTTTTTTTGTTCCAAAGGCACTCACCTTGGTTTGCTTGTCTTCTAAAAAATATACAGGAATTAGTTCATCACATTCTTTAATGGCTTGAACCAAACAAGGATTGTCGCTTAACCTTAAATCATTTTTGAACCAAACTAAACCGCGTAACATTATTATTATTTATTGGATGTATAGGTATTTATATACAAAGCAAATGGCAGCAAAAAAAGTTTACTATTTTTCGGTTCGAACCGAATAATATTTTAAATTGATCCATATTTTTGACCCCCAATAGTAAGCATGAAACGTTTTTTATTTTTGTTATTGATTTTTTGTTCATTTCAAATGGCTTGGGCACAATTTGGAGTGAATCCGGCATTTACCAAGCCTAGCAGCCAATTTGGTTATTTGTTTAAACCAGCGCCATCTTTTGGGGTGGTATTGTATAATACTACTTTAGATGAACGTTTTCAGGTATCATATGCACTAAGTTTTGCCAACTATAAAGCCCGAAGAGATACTTTTTTTTCATATGGTACCCAAAGCGGGAGCGGGCCAACCAAGTACCTTCCAGCCTACGAAATATGGAGCAGGTATTATATGTTATCACTTCGCGGACAAGGTGATTTTTTGTTACTAGAGAAAGATTTTACGCCAACCGTTGGCTTTGGAGTTTTCATTAATTCTGCTTTATACGAACATCAATCTGTGTTAGAAACTGTTATTTCTGCAACCGAGGTAACAGGCGATACCTATTTGGGATACTCGCTTAATGTGGGTGCATTATACCGAATCAACGATACATACCAATTTAAGCTAAGAGCGGGTAGGGTTCGCGCTAGGAGCCTTGAAACTGGGGCAAAGACACCTTATTATTTGATAGATCTTGAATTTGTAATTGACTTCGACGAGTTATGAGAAAATACTATTTAGCCCTAATTGCGGCATCCATTACTTTGTTGAGTGCTTGCTTAAAACACGATTTAACCGATGATTTTTCAGAAGCTGATCCTTTAGTTAAGATCGACAGTGTGAGTTATCCTGGTGATGGCTCTGCAGTTGTATACGGACATATTGAGCGAACAGGTGGTTCTGATATCGAAGCCTTAGGAATTTATTATGGCTTTGCTTCACAGCATGTAACAGAACTTACCAACCAAATACTGGTATCTCCAACCAATGGAAGTTTTGAAGTTTGGATAGACGGACTCGTGCCCGATTCAACCTATAAGATAGGTTGTTTTGTGGCAAATGCCCTTTCTTCTACCAAATATGAAACCACTACCAAAGTGCCTTTCCCAGATCCGGTGGCAGCTCCATGTAACTACCCATTAGATTTTTGTAGCATTGAAGGTTTTGATGCGCCAACGTTTTCTGAGTATGCCGCTTTTTATAATGGAGATTATGTGATAGAATTTACAACAACCTATTTGGGCGACATAGTAGAGTTTGATATCAACTTTGGGAAGTCAAAACCAGTGAATGGGAAATATGTGGTGAGCTCAATAGGGTTTAACAATGGAACGAAAAAGAAAATACAAGCACGCGCCCTTTTTGGGGGAAACTTCAGGTACTTTAAAGATGGCGATGAGGTGTATGTTGAGCAGTTATCTAGTGGTACTAACGACTATGAAATTACCATATGCCAAGGTCGCTTTACTTTTATGTCGAGTGAAGTGAAATGCGGGGCACGCTTCAGGGCCATTAGACCCTAGGTGATTGAATAAGATATGTTTAAGGCAAAAAAATAATTGCCTACATGAGAACAATCCTCACTCTTTTTGAAACACCAATTTAGCTCCACCCTGAAATAAAGTTAGGGTATGTTCTACAATATTAAATTCAATTTTAGCACCTACTTGCGAAGATTCAAATTGGTGTTTACCTATCGGTTCAAGGCTAAAGGAACCTTGTCCGGTGGCTTGGGCAAATAATACATTACCATTTTTGGTAATGGTAATTTTTAGTTTGATGAGTTTACTGCCATATACTCCCAAATACTTGTCCATATCTGCTGGGTCTGGTGTATATGTTTTAAATTCTGGAACTTCAAAAGGCCTACGATAAATGGCACTTAATACCGTAATTGATATTTCATTGTTTTCAAAATTCGATCCATTGGAGGTAAGGGAATAGGTAATATTGCTATCCTCAAAATGCACAAAAATTGAGCTAAACCCATCTATTCCGCCGGTATGCCCGTATCCAATACTCTTGTAAAAAGGTATTTGAAACAAGCCATATCCATAATCTCCTTTGATGGATTTCATGTATTCAAGACTTTCCTTCTTAAGTAATTTCCCTCCAAACAAAGCCTCAGCAAATGTATTTAGGTCGAGGGTAGTAGATACTAATGCACCAGCTCCTAAGGGTATGGTGAAATCTGTTTCCTCCGATACATTCCAGCCCCCTGCAAATACATAAGATTTACATTCATTATTGGCCGGATTTATTTTTCCAAACACATAGCTATTGGTTAATCCAATGGGTTGAATAATTTTCTCTTGCAACAAGTCAGCATAAGATTTGTTATATGATTTTTGAAGGATATAAGTTAGGAGTACAAAATTAGAATTGCTGTATTCAGATTTACTACCTGGTTTAAAATCACTGCCACCCTTTGCAATAAGTTCAATCATTTCCTGTTCAGTTTTAGGTTGAGTTCTCCAAGCATCAAAATTGGGGTCGTCGGTGAAATTATGCAGACCACTTCGGTGGTTCAACAACATCCCAATACTTATTTTTTGGGCGTTTTTTATGCTCGGAAAATAAGTGTTGATGCGTTGGTTTAGGTCGAGTTTACCTTCTTCTACCGCTTTAAAAACCAATACAGCTGTAAAGGTTTTGGTGATTGAACCAATTCTGTATTTTGAAGTTTCACTGGCTTTTACCTGGTTTTCTACATCTGCAAATCCAATAGATTTTGAATAAATGATGCTGCCATTTTTTGAAACCGCAACAGTTCCCATGAATTTGTTGTTTTCTTCAAGTGCTTT
>CAILJQ010000190.1 GCA_903834625.1 uncultured Bacteroidota bacterium | reverse complement strand
GCAAATGGTAGTTCCATTTTTTATAAGGAAGAAACAAAAATTATTCAATTATGCCTTTGCCCTTGGGACATAAAACCAAATTAAACCATCAAAAACGGGCCCAATAAAATATAAAACTCATTCAGACTTCCAAGATTTCAACTTGCCCCTTTTCAAAACTATTTTTTTTGTGAAAAGTCCAGTCTATTTTTACCTGCATGGAAATATTTTAACTAAATATTCATAAAGCGAACATATTTGTAATATGAAATTTGTAAAAGTCTTATTCTTTGGGTTGCTAATAGTTGGATTGTTGAGCATGATGCCTCCTGCCTTAAAAATTGCCCGACTCAAATACAATGGTGGTGGTGATTGGTATGCCAACAAAACCTCCTTACCCAATTTGCTAAAATTTTGTAATAGACAGTTAAACCTCAATTTAGCGGAAGAGGAAGATGTGGTTGATGCTGGTAGTGCTGAAATTTTCAACTACCCTTTTGTTCATTTAACCGGCCATGGCAATGTAGTATTTAGCGACCAAGAAGCTAAAAACTTACGCAATTATTTAATAGCAGGAGGCTTTCTTCATGCAGATGATAATTACGGATTGGACAAATATTTTAGAAGGGAAATGAAAAAGGTATTCCCCGAGCTCAATTTTATAGAGTTACCTTACAACCATCCTATCTACCATCAAGCATTTGATTTTAATTCGGGATTACCAAAAGTTCATGAGCACGATAACAAACCACCCCAAGGATTTGGTTTGATTTACGAGGGAAGATTGATTTGCTTTTACAGTTATGAATGTGATTTAGGCAATGGATGGGAAGACAAGGAGGTATATAACGACCCTGAAGCTACACGCACAAAGGCATTGCAAATGGGTGCAAACATTTTATCATATGTTTTTACACAACCCTAATTCATAGGAATTAGGTTCAGAAAAAAAGAAATGAAATGAATTAGGTTTAACCTAAAGCTTTAATCTCACTCACCAATTCAGTTAATGCTTTTTTGGCATCACCAAACAACATGCTGGTTTTAGGTTTAAAGAACAATTCATTTTCAATACCAGCATAACCAGCCTTCATTGAGCGTTTGTTCACAATAACATTGGCGGCATTTTCTACATCTAGAATTGGCATACCAAAAATAGGTGAGTTAGGATCTGTTTTAGCTGCAGGATTCACCACATCGTTTGCCCCAACTACCAATACCACATCTGTAGTATTAAACTCAGGGTTAATTTCTTCCATCTCTACCAACTTATCATAACTCACATTACTTTCTGCCAATAACACATTCATATGCCCAGGCATACGACCCGCTACGGGGTGAATAGCATATTTCACTTCAACGCCTTCACTCTCTAATAATAACTCTAAATCATGCACTACATGTTGCGCTTGGGCAACAGCTAAGCCATAACCGGGAACAATAATTACTTTTTTGGCATAACGCATTAAAATGGCTGCATCACTGGCACTAACTTCTTTGATACTACCCGCAAAGGAGGCAGAAGTTGCGGCAGCACCTGTTGAACCTCCACCAAAGTTTCCAATTAACACATTTAGTAATGAACGGTTCATGGCCTTACACATAACAATGGTTAATAAGGTACCGGCTGAACCTACTAAAATACCTCCTACCAACATTACTTTGTTACCATATAAAAATCCGCCGCAAGCAGCAGCCACACCCGTAAATGAGTTAAGTAAGGAGATAACTACAGGCATATCTGCGCCACCAATTGGCATAACAAATAATACTCCGTACAACAAACTTAAAACTAATACCAAAAAGAAGAACATTTGCGTATTGGCTTCATTACCCATAACAGTTAAATAAGCCAAAACTAAGATGACCAATAACAAACCAATATTGATGAATTGTTGCTGACCGAAAGATTTGTCTTTTACATTTCCACTTAATTTTCCCCAAGCAATCATACTACCTGAGAAGGAAACAGATCCAATAATCATACCCACCAAAATAATGAATACTTTTCCTTCTAGGCCAACCAAACTGGTTCCATTTAAATGTTGAAATTCAATGATAGAGATAAGCATAGCGCAAGCACCACCCATACCATTGAAAAGGCTCACCATTTCTGGCATGGCAGTCATTTGTACTTTTTTTGCAGCTACAAATCCTAGCACTGTACCAACCAACAAGCCTCCGAATATCCATGGCAAATTATGCAAGTGGGCGCCATTGTGCTCATAAAGGAAAATGGTACCAAAAATGGCAATGGTCATACCAAAAGCCGCTATCAAATTACCCTTACGCGCAGTTGCAGGGTTTCCTAAAAACTTAATACCTACAATAAAGGTAACTGAAGCAATAAGGTATATAATTTCTAATAAATGTTGTGTCATCGTTTTAATTTTAATGGTTCAACCTTTGGCAGGTTTATTTCTTCTTCTTAAACATCTCAAGCATGCGGTCTGTAACAACAAAACCACCTACCACATTAAGCGTTCCTAAAACAACTGCTAAAAAGCCCAAGATGAGGGAAACGGTATGCTCTGCTTGACCCATCACAATGATGGAACCAATGATAACAACTCCGTGAATGGCATTAGCACCACTCATTAAAGGTGTATGAAGTACACTTGGCACATGTCCTATTAATTCAATACCTACAAAAATCATCAGCACGATGAGGTAAATGAGTTGCAGGTTTTCTTCGGTTAAGAAATCTAACATAATTTTTAATTTATGAATTTGATAAATGAGCCATGAAAGCCCAATTGATTTTTATAATTAACTTTTTAAAATATTTCCAGCATGGCAGAACAAAGTACCTTTGGTAATTTCCTCTTCCATTTCCCACTTAAAGGCATCTTTGGTGGCCAGGTGATTCAACAAATTTTGAATATTCTTTGCATATAATTCACTGGCGTTTTGTGGCAATGTTGAGGGCAAATTGCTCTGCCCAATGATGTTAACACCATTTTTGCTCACAATTTTATCTAACTCGCTTAACTCGCAATTACCGCCTTGTTCAACGGCCATATCCACAATCACAGCGCCTAATTTCATCTGCTTTACTTGATCTTCTGTAATAAGCACAGGGGCTTTTCTACCCATAACCAAGGCAGTTGTAATTACTAAATCTGCTTGAAACAAACTCTTGTTTACAGCTTCCTTTTGTTTGGCTAAATATTCTGCCGATACTTCTTTGGCATAACCACCTTCAACTTTGGCTGTTTCTTCGGTTTTTACTTCTATAAATTTACCTCCCAAACTTTCAACTTGTTCTTTGGTTTCAGGTCGTACATCACTTACCTCAACAATGGCACCCAAACGTTTAGCAGTTGCTATGGCCTGTAAACCTGCAACACCCGCACCATAAATAAGCACGCGAGCAGGAGTTACTGTTCCCGCCGCAGTCATAAGCAAAGGAAATATCTTACCCAAATGTGCAGCCCCCAAAATAACAGCTTTATATCCTGCTAAGTTTGCTTGAGAACTTAAAGCATCCATATTTTGTGCGCGTGAAATTCTGGGAATGGCATCCATGCTAAAAGCGCTCAATTTGGCTGTATTTAATTTCTGAACCAATTCCGGATTGAGGGTTCCATACAAATAAGAAATGGTAGCCGCACCAGGTTTGAGCATAGAAATTTCGGATTCTTCAGGTGCATTTACCTTCACCAAAATATCGCATGATTGCAAGCCGTCTGACTTGGAAACAATGGTACATCCAGCCTTTTTGTAAGCCTCGTCATCAAAATTAGAGGCATAACCAGAACCCGATTCTACCATAATTTCATGTCCAACTTTTAATAATTGTTGGGCTACCTGAGGGGTAAGAGCTACCCTGTTCTCTGCATTTCTGCTTTCTTTGATAACTAATATCTTCATTTGTAAAACGCTATTCCATTGGTTTGATTTGCATCTGGAAATAGTTTTCAAGTATACAAAATTTCAAGTCAATTCGAACCTAATAAAAATCATGTTAAGAATCGCTTATTCACCTATTTATCAGCATCCATTGCCAGAAGGTCATCGCTTTCCTATGGACAAATACGAATTGATTCCAAAACAACTGCTGCATGAAGGTGTGGTAGATTTACAACAGTTTTTTGAACCTTCCGAGGCTCTTAACAATGATATCTTATTAACACATACCCCAGAATACCTACAAAACCTTGAGTCGCTTAACTTAGATCCTCAACATATAAGACGCATTGGGTTTCCTTTAAGTACACAACTCATTCAGAGAGAAAAAATCCTCTTACAAGGAACCTTAGATTGTGCGCGATATGCCATGAATTATGGCGTTTCTATGAATATTGCAGGAGGCACTCACCATGCCTTTAGCAATAAAGGGGAAGGCTTTTGTTTGATGAATGATATGGCTTTTGCGGCAAATGTGTTACTGAAAGAAAATCCTACTATGCGTATTCTCATCTGCGATTTGGATGTTCACCAAGGAAATGGAACTGCTGCAATTTTTGCCAATGAACCAAGGGTGTTCACTTTTAGCATGCATGGTGGCGACAATTATCCTTTCATAAAAGAACAATCAGATTTAGATGTGCCTTTAGAAAAAGGAACAGACGACAAAGAATATTTATATGCCTTAGAAAAACATTTAGAAATTGCCATAGAATTATCGCAACCACAGTTTATTTTCTACCTCTGTGGGGTAGATATTCTGGAAACCGACCGTTATGGGAAACTCCTAGTAACAGAAAAAGGATGCAAACAAAGAGACGAAATGGTGTTTTTACATTGCAAAAAAATGAACATTCCTGTTGCATGCGCCATGGGCGGAGGTTATTCTCCAAAAATTTCAGATATTGTTAATGCTCATTGCCACACTTTTAAAACGGCTTTGAATGTTTTTTTCTGATATTTTTTTTTCCTATTGATTTTTTAAAAACTGCACATTTATTTCACGACCTGATTTAGGAAATAAAAATTTCTTTTTCCTTGACATAATCATTTTTTTAACGCATAAATTTGTAAAGCAGAAAATAGCAGCATCATGACTAAGCCAAAAAAAACTTCAGGCAAATCCGAAGCACCACAAAATAGTGCAAGCCTTGATCCAAAGAAGAAAGCACAAAAGAAAAACTACATGGTAGACGATGAAGATGATGAGTTGGATTTGGACGACAAAGAAGACGATGACGATTCATTGGATTTGGATCCAGATAAAGCTGATATGGTCATCCCAAAAACATTCGACCCATTTGATGATGACGACGATGATGACGACTTTTAATGGTTACACCAATTAAATTATATAACCTCATTAAAAAGAAAGAGGCTGCCTTCATGAAGACAGCCTCTTTCTTTTTAGCAAATGTGCTTAATGTTTTATGGTTGACGCTTCCAAACTATTGGAGGTGATGATGCACGATTACTTTTGTTCAATGCACGGTCATAAATAAAAAATTCGTACTTAACCGTATCCTTTGCATCAAAATGTGGTGATGGAAAAATCTTCACTTCTATATCACCACGAATCGCTTTATGCCTTCCATCGGGGGTAATATTTTCAATTCTATATTGATATCTTAAGGTATCAAACACAGGAGGTGTGGCATCTGGATCTAAATCTTTGATGATTTGCTGATATTTATTATCAATCAATTCGTAATAATCAATATGCAAATTGTGGTAATAAGGATTGGTAGGAAAATTATATTTATCTCTCGCTGCCTGAAAAGGAGGATTTGTATCCTGTTGGTTCAGACCGATATCTCCATCTCCATCTTTAAATGAAAATGTTAACACCATCAAAGAATCTGTTCCATCACTTGCCATATAAAAGGTTGCATCCTTGTATTCTATACTTGGAATCGATGGATAAATTTCTTTCTTTTTACAGGTACTTAAGAGTAAAACCATTAGTAAAAAGGAGAATCCACTATATTTGAGCGAATGAATCATTTGACAGACCGCATATTTGAATCAAAGGTAACAAATTTCGAGGAATTATGTCTTGAACTGTTTCGCTTTCAATACCAAAACAATCTTGTTTACAAACAATTTGCACAACTCCTCGGTATCAACGATGAAAGCAAGGTTTCAAGTATTGCCCAAATTCCATTTTTACCGGTAGATTTTTTCAAAAGTCATGCTGTTCAATCATTTGAAGGAGATCCCGAAAAATACTTTTTTAGCTCGGCAACAGGGGGCAATGGCCAAAGCAAACACCCAGTGAAAGATTTAGGCATTTACCGCAAGAGTTTTACCAAAGCATTTTTGAACCAATTTGGCTCAATAGAAAACACCTGCATTTTAGGCTTACTACCCTCCTACCTTGAGCGCGAAGGATCCTCGCTCATTTATATGGTTCAACATTTAATGGAACTTTCTGGCAATGCTGGCAATGGGTTCTTTTTATATGAACACGAAGTATTGGCCCAAAGAATAGAAAAACTAGAAGCCAAAAAACAACCCTATTTTCTATTTGGGGTAAGTTTTGCTTTGCTCGATTTTGCAGCAAATTTTAAGGGTATAATGACCTATGGGAAAATCATTGAAACAGGTGGAATGAAAGGCAGAAAAAAAGAACTTACCCGAGGCGAGTTAATCAACGAATTGCAAGCAGCCTTTGGAACTCAATCTATTTATAGTGAGTACGGAATGACTGAGTTAATGAGCCAAGCTTACGCCAATGAAAACGGATTTTATACCTGTCCGCCCTGGATGATGGCTCGTGTAGTAGACCTAAACGACCCCATGAGTGAGGTGGCTGTAGGAAAAAGCGGTTTGATCCAAGTTATAGATATGGCCAATATTTTTAGTTGTGCCTTTATCCAAACCAGCGATTTAGGAAGAAAAAATGTAGATGGCAGCTTTCAAGTTTTGGGAAGGGCAGATAACAGCGAAATGCGCGGGTGCAGCCTAATGGTGGCTTTGTAATAATTGGTAAGTTGCTAGAAGAAAATCAAGCATTTAAGCTTCTATTTTATTTATAACTAAAATCATTTCTTATTCCCACAAACCTTTCTATTTTCGCAGCACTTTCTAAAACAATCAAAATTCAAAAATAAAATGACTAAAGTTTCTGTAATTGGTGCTGGAGCCGTAGGTGCAACCACTGCCGACGTAATTGCTTACCGCGAATTGGCGGATGAAGTAGTGTTATTAGATGTGAAAGAAGGATTTGCTGAAGGCAAAGCCTTGGATATTTACCAAACCACTTCCCTTTTGGGTATGAAAACCAGAGTAACTGGTACAACAAATGATTACAGCAAAACTGCTGGGTCAGATGTGGTAGTTATTACTTCAGGCATTCCGCGTAAACCAGGTATGACCCGCGAAGAGTTAATTGGTACCAATGCAAATATCGTAAAAACTGTTGCCGAAAATGTATTGAAGCATTCTCCAAATGCCATCATTGTAGTGGTTTCTAATCCTATGGATACCATGACATACTTAGCACTTAAAGCAACAGGCTTACCTAAAAACCGCATCATAGGTATGGGTGGTTTATTAGATAGCGCGCGCTTTAAAGGTTATTTGGGATTGGCTTTGGGTCAGCCTACTGCTGATATTCAAGGAACTGTAATTGGTGGACATGGAGATACTACCATGATTCCGTTAACACGCCTTGCTACTTTAAACGGAGTACCTGTTTCTAGCAAATTAAGTGCAGAACAATTGAAAGAAATTTCAGACGCAACGATGGTGGGTGGTGCTACCCTAACCAAATTATTAGGAACATCTGCTTGGTACGCTCCAGGTGCAGCTTCTGCCTTATTGGTTGAGAGCATTGTACGCGACCAAAAACGTGTGATGCCTTGCTGCGTTTCTTTAGAAGGTGAATATGGTCAATCAGACATTTGCCTTGGAGTACCTGTTACCATTGGTAAAAACGGATGGGAAACTATAGTAGATTATAAATTAACAGAAGAAGAACAAACTACTTTTAACAAAAGTGCAGATGCTGTAAGAGCAATGAATGTTGTGTTGAAAGAGATTAATGTGTTATAGTAAGTCCATGGACCATAGACTTTAGTCCATATCTTTTAACAATAAAAAAAGCTCCGAAACCAAAGTTTCGGAGCTTTTTGTTTTTACCCTTATTTGCAGTAAAACTGCCTCTTTGCTTGTTTCCTAATTTAATTTCCAAACCATTTGCCTATTTTCGTTGACTTACCCATATTCGCATAGATTTGGGAATTAATACATAGAGATGTCTGTAACAGTTAGCGGTTTAACAAAAATATACGGAAAGCAGAAGGCCTTAGATGGTATAAGCTTTGAAGTAAAGCCAGGCGAAATTCTCGGGTTTCTTGGTCCAAACGGTGCCGGGAAATCTACCACCATGAAAATCCTCACAGGTTTTATCCCTCAAGATGCGGGTAAAGCAAGTGTTTGCGGGTTTGATGTCAACAATGAGAGCAAAGAAGCCAGAAAAAAAATAGGGTATTTACCCGAGCTCAATCCTTTGTATACAGATATGTATATTAAGGAATACCTCCTATTTGCAGCAGGTTTGCAAGGTTTAAATGGCGCAGCCGCTCTGAATGCTGTAGAGGAAATGATTGTTAAAACTGGACTAACACCTGAAAGAAAAAAACAAATTAGTCAGCTATCTAAAGGATACAAACAAAGAGTGGGTTTAGCAGCAGCTTTATTACACAACCCAGAAGTGCTCATATTAGATGAACCTACAAGTGGTCTCGACCCAAATCAGGTAGTAGAAATTAGGAACCTCATCAAAGAAATAGGAAAGAACAAAACGGTCATTTTTTCTACCCATATTATGCAAGAAGTGGAGGCCATGTGCTCAAGGGTTATTATCATCAACAAAGGAAAAATTGTTGCCGATGACGCCATAGAGAACTTGCAAAAAAATCTTCAAAAAGAATTTATCATACGCGTTGAATTCAAAGATTCAGTGCAGCCTAATCAACTTCAATCTCTAGCCTCTTCGGTTCAAACCGAAAAAGAAAACAAGTTGCATACTTTAAAAGCAAGCAAAGACATAAGAGAGGAAATAGCACGCTTGGCACAAGAAAAAGGCTGGCTCATTTTGTCTATGCAATTAGAAGAAAATTCATTGGAGGAAGTTTTTCAATCATTTACGCGTTAAACATGTTTCAAATTTATAGAAAAGAAATACGCAGTTTTTTAAGCTCGCTCATTGCCTATGTGGTAATGCTGGTTTTTCTGCTTGCCATTGGATTATTTACATGGGTACTTCCAGATTACAATGTATTTGATTACGGTTATGCCAATTTAGATACTTTATTTAGCATGGCTCCCTGGATGTTTATCTTCTTAATTTCTGCCATTACCATGCGCAGTTTAAGCGAAGAAAAAAAGAATGGCACCATTGAAATTATCACCACCAAACCCATCAGTGATTTACAAATCATATTAGGAAAATATTTCGCAGGTTTAACCCTGGTTCTATTTACCTTATTGCCTACACTTATTTATTATTACACCATCTACCAATTAGGTGCACCTAAAGGAAATATTGATAGTGGCGCCATTTGGGGTTCTTACTTAGGACTCTTCTTTTTAAGTTCATGTTTTGTTGCAGTAGGTATGTTTGCCTCTGCAGTTAGTGATAACCAGATTGTATCCTTTGTGGTTTCCATGTTCCTGTGTTTTTTGTTTTACAATTTATTTGAACTCATTGCAGATTTTAAACTCATGGGTTCCTATGACGCTGTTGTGGCTAGTTTGGGAATTAACGCCCATTACCAAAGCATTAGCAGAGGTGTGATAGATTCAAGAGATTTGTTTTATTTCATTGGTTTTGATGTGGTATTTATTAGCGCTACCAAAACATTATTCGGAAGCAGAAAATGGTAAAGAAGTCACAAACAAACCTGCCAAAAGGCAAGAGAAGTTTGAAGTTTCAAAGTATGCTTCAACTAGCTATGATAACTACAATTGTGGTTATTCTGAATCTATTATTAAATCCTTACTTTTTTAGAATCGACCTTACCAAAGAAAAACGTTACTCATTAGGAGATGCCAGTAGAAACTTGGCGGCTAAGGTTACTGAGCCTTTGTATGTGAAAGTATTTTTAGAAGGAGAATTCCCCGCTGGATTCAAACGCCTGAGCAGAGCTACCAGAGAAATGTTGGATGAGTTTAGCGCATACAGCCATGGCAATATTCAATATGAATTCATTGACCCTTTTGTGAATGCCGATGCAAAAAAAACAGAGGATATCATTTTAGAATTAGGGAACAAAGGACTTCAACCTACCAATGTTCAAATTAAAAAAGAGGATGAATTTGCCCAGAAAATCCTCATACCTGGCGCTTTGATGTATTACAAAGGCAAAGAGTTTTCACTGAATTTATTGAAAAGTCAGTTTGGTCAAGACCCCGAATCTGTTATCAATAGCTCGGTAGAATTATTGGAATATGAAATTGCCAATGCCCTTAGAAAAGCAACCCAAGAGAAAACCAAAAAAATTGCCATAATTGAAGACCATGGCGAATTGGGCAGATGGGAACTGGCAGAGGCACAAGCCATGTTATCGCAATTTTATGAAGTAGAAAGGTTGCCATTGAGCATTCAAGTGCCGCAAGCATTGAATAAATATGCAGGTATTATTATTGCCAAACCCACCAAAGAAATTCCAGAGTTCGATAAATTTAAGATCGACCAATACATTATGAACGGGGGTAAAGTATTGTGGTTGGTAGAATCGCAATTGGCCGAAATGGATAGTCTAAGAAAAGAAAACATCTTTATGAGTTCTACCTATCCTGTGAACATTGATGATATGTTGTTTAAATATGGGGTGAGAATTAATGGCAACATCATCCAAGATTTGCAATGTAATGGCATACCTGTTTTAAGTGGATTAAAAGATGGGGTACCTCAACAAAAACTATTACCTTGGCCATTTTACCCTGTTGCGCCTGGTAATGAAAACTCGCCTCTTGTAAAAGGTATTGAGCCTGTTTGGTTTCAGTTTGCTTCAAGCATTGACACCTTAAACACCCCAGATATTCGCAAAACTGTTTTATACCAGAGTTCACCCTATAGCAGGGCATTAAACGCTCCGGTACGTGTTGATTTAAATACTGCCAGGCTCGACTTACAGCCAGAAATGTTTAGAAGAAACAGCAATGGAAACTTTATCATGGGGGTATTATTAGAAGGAAAATTTATCTCTAATTTCCAATACCGTTATGATGCAAGCAGAACACCCGATTTGCCTTTTAAAGACAAAGTTGAAAACAATAAAATGATTGTCATTTCAGATGGAGATGTGATTCGTAACCAAGTAAAACTCTCAACAGGAGAGGTTTATCCTTTGGGCTACGACAGATACACCCAAGAAACTTTTGGCAACAAAAAACTTATTCAAAATTGCATCGATTATTTGTGCGATGATAGTGGCATCATTGAAATTCGCTCCAAAGAAATCAAACTTAGGTTATTAGATAAGGGTAAAGTAAAAAGAGATCGCAACTTCTGGACAGGCATCAATATTGGATTACCCATTTTGCTCATTTTGATTTTTGGGTTCATCAATAAAATCATTCGCAAACGCAAATACGCTGCATAGTTATGATAAAATCAACCCGAATACTTCTTTTATTGGTAGTGGTTTTAGGCATTGCCTATTACATGTTTAGTAAAAAGCCATGGAGAACAGCACCTAAATCGGCTGAAGATTTTGCCATTAACGATACTTCCGTGGTTACCAAAATTTTCATGGCCAATAAGAGAGGAGAGAAAATTCTATTGGAACGTCAGCCAGATAATTCATGGCGAGTAAATG
Organism: uncultured Bacteroidota bacterium; assembly: GCA_903834625.1. Taxonomy (GTDB): domain Bacteria; phylum Bacteroidota; class Bacteroidia; order UKL13-3; family UKL13-3; genus B1. The sequence continues at coordinate 10,183 of CAILJQ010000190.1, read as the reverse complement.
GCAGGTTTAGTGCAGATGAGCCAAAGATAAAATTGCTTTTATCTACCCTGCACGACATGCGCATTCAAATGCCCATCCCTCCTTCTATGCACAATACTGCAATAGCTATCTTGGCATCTAAAGGAATTAAAACAGAAATTTACGCGGGCGAAAAATTGATTAAAACAGTTTATGTGGGCAGCGAAACACCCGACAAAACGGGCACATTCATGATTCTTGAAGGCGAGAATGAACCTTATATCATTCACATTCCAGGATTTGTAGGCTTTTTAACTCCACGATTTTTCCTCACAGAAATTAAATGGCGCAATAAATTATTGTTTGATATTCCTGCAGAAAATATTGCCTTTGTGCAATTGGCCTACCCAAAGAACGATAAGGAATCTTTTAGCTTTGATCATAGAATCTTTCAAAGTCAAGGCGCCATTCAAGATTATTTAGGGGCCTTAATACCCGCAGATACCCAACAAGTGAAAATGTTTCTTCATTCCTTTACCCAAAAATTTGTAGAAGGGTATTATGAAGACAGTGTTTTTACACCACATGAAAGAGATTCCCTCCTTAAAACTGAACCTTGGTGTCGCATGCGTGTTAAATTAAAAACAGGTGCTGAACAACAAATTAATTTGTATGAAAAGCCAATAGGCGACAAAACGAAAGACCGTTACGATGAGCAAGGCAATGAATTGAGCATTGATCCTGAAAAGTTTTTTGCCAAAATAGACAACATTGATCAAATAGCCTCCATTCAAGAATACGCCTTTAGAAGGGTGCTTGTGAAGGCCTCGCAATTGCGTAAGTAGTAAAGAAAACTACGAATAAGCATTTTTTGATTAAATTCGCAGCCATATGGACCCTTCCGTCATAATCATTTGTAGTATCCTTTTCTCGGCATTTTTTGCCGGAATGGAAATTGCTTTTATCTCAGCTAACAAACTTCTTATTGAACTTAAAAACAAGCAAGGGAGCGCTTATGCACGCGTTTTGTCGCCTTTTGTAGCCAACCCTTCTAAGTTTATCAGTACCACGCTTATTGGCAACAATATTGGCTTGGTAGTGTATGGAATTTACATGGCCAAGTTATTAGATGAGAAACTTCTTTCAGCAATTCCTCAGTTGCACGACAGGCTTTTCCTTCTTTTGGCTTTGCAAACCATTATCTCTACGCTGATTGTGCTAATTACCGCAGAGTTTATTCCTAAAGTCCTCTTCAGAATAAACCCTGATAATCTTTTAAAGGTTTTGGTCTTTCCCTTCATGCTTTTTTATTATTTGTTTTGGCCCATTGTTCATTTGATCAGCTGGTTGTCGCAAATAATTTTAAGTAAGCTAAGTGGAAGTAAATTTAAAGAAACCACACCTGCATTTAGTAAGGTAGATTTGGATCAATACATTGAACAAATACAAGAACAAGACTTGCCAGAAGACATTGAGGTGGATACTGAGATATTCAAAAATGCCCTCGACTTTAGCAATATCAAAGTGCGCGAATGTTTGGTACCTAGAACAGAATTGGTAACCATAGATATTGAAGCCAGCGTAGAAGAATTACAAGAGAAGTTTATTGAAACAGGCTTAAGCAAAATTTTGGTTTATAGCGAAAACTCTGATCATATCATTGGTTATGTGCACCAAAAGGAGATGTTTAAAAAACCTCAAAGCATTCGCAGTATATTAATCTCTATTGAAATTGCCACCGAAACCATGAGCATCATGGATTTGTTGAACAAATTTATCCGCTCACGCAAGAGTTTGGCATTGGTGGTAGATGAATTAGGAAGTACCGCAGGCATTGTAACCATTGAAGATATTTTGGAGGAAGTGTTCGGAGAAATTGAAGACGAGCATGATGTAGAAGAATTGATAGAGGAGCAAATTTCAGAAACAGAATACCGCTTTTCTGCGCGACAAGAAATAGATTACCTCAATAACGAATACGATTTACATATTCCAGAAGGCGATTACCACACCTTGGGTGGATTTATTTTTGCAAGGCATGAAAACATTCCCTTAGCAGGTGAAAAAATTATGCTCGAGAATTTTGAATTTACTGTTGAATCTGTTGCCAATGCGCGCATTGATGTGTTAAAAATGCGCATCTTAGGCAGAAGCAAAAACGAGCATTAAGAAACACGCATCACTTTTTGGGGTTTCCCATTAAAGGTAAAAACATTTCCTTTTTTCAATCCTATCAATGCTTTGGCAATAGGAGAAACAGGAGAAACCACCATTATTTTATATTCCTTTACTTGCACTTGTCCTAAAGAAACTGCTATCCAATACCATTGGGTTTCGGTCTGAACCAAGGCGCCTACTTGCACATTTGGATGCGGAATGTGTGAATCAACCATTTGAAGTTTTTGAAACTCTTGTTGCAATACCGCCAATTGTGCTGCTATCCTATCACGCTCTAACTGACTCATTGCTCTACCTGTTTCATACTTATCACCCATGGAACTTTTCTCTTCGCTATTGGCGGAATCTTGCGCACTCTGCATGGCAGCATGAGTTTCAGCTATCTTTTGCGACAATGCTGTTAAACATATCTCCTTCAATTCTTCTTTCTGTACCATTCAATGCAAAGATAATACTTAGCACTTAGGAATGTTGGTGCATGTAACACAGCATGAATAGTTCATTCTCATTTCAATTTGTTGTATTATTGCAACTCAATTTGCAAGTATGAAAGACGTATTCGTTATTGATGCCTTACGCACGCCCATAGGGAAATATGCAGGATCTTTAAGCACCATTAGACCAGATGATTTAGCAGCAGAAGCTATTAAAGCATTAATGGCACGCAACCCAAAGGTTGACCCAAACCAAATAGAAGATGTTATTTTGGGTGCTGCCAATCAAGCAGGAGAAGACAATAGGAATGTGGCTCGTATGGCTTTATTACTTGCTGGCTTACCTGTTCATATAGGAGGAAATACCGTAAATAGGTTATGTGCAAGTGGCTTGCAAAGTATCATGGATGCGGCAAGAGCTATTGCTAGCGGAGATGGTGATATTTATATTGCAGGCGGTGTTGAAAGTATGACACGTGCCCCTTTTGTTATGGCCAAGGCCGATAGTGCTTTTAACCGTGTTCCAGAAATTTATGACACCACCATAGGTTGGCGTTTTACCAATAAAACCTTGGCAGGTTTATATCACCCATACAGCATGGGGGAAACAGCAGAAAATGTTGCAGAGCGTTACCATGTTTCTCGCGAAGACCAAGATGCATTTGCAGTTGAATCGCAGAAAAGATACCAAGCAGCACATGAAGCCAACAGATTTGCCGAAGAGATGATTACCATAGCTATTCCACAGAAAAAAGGTGATCCAAAAATTTTCAACAAAGACGAACATCCTAGATTGAGCAGCATAGAAGATTTGGCCAAGTTAAAACCTGCTTTCAAAAAAGAGGGTTCTGTTACCGCAGGGAATTCAAGTGGTATCAATGATGGTTCTGCCATGCTTTTATTAGCCAGTGAAGATGCAGTGAAAAGGCTGAACCTAACTCCAATTGCACGTATCGTTTCTAAGTCTATTGCAGGTGTTGATCCAGCAATTATGGGAATGGGTCCAGTACCTGCCACACAAAAAGCACTTCAAAGAGCAGGGCTATCCGTGGCCGATATAGGTTTGGTTGAACTCAACGAAGCTTTTGCCTCACAAGGATTGGCTTGTATGCGCGAGTTAAATCTGAACCCAGAAATAGTGAATGTAAACGGAGGAGCTATAGCCCTTGGTCATCCATTGGGTGCCAGTGGTTCAAGAATAAGTACAACACTTATTCATGAAATGCGCAAACGTAAAGTTAAATACGGCGTGGCAACCATGTGTATTGGCGTAGGCCAAGGTGCAGCTATCGTATATGAAGCCTTATAATTTGCCCTACTTCAGATATAAGATATAATTCTTAGATCCCCACCCTGCTCCGCTGTCAATTACATTGGCGCAACTTGCCTTGGGTTCAACCCAATATTTCCCATTAATTACAAACTTGAACTGAAGCCTTTTCAACCCACCCTTGGGCTCAACTTGCATGCGAAAAACATAAATTTCGCCTTGCTTCTCCATGATAAAATCTTTGGATTGTGTTGCCCAATTATTGAACTCCCCACTTACATATACATTCCTAATCTTTACTCCAGGTAACTTCCTCCACATTCCATAGGAAGTGTTCATATCCATATAAGTATTCGGGTCGAACCGAAAAACCACCTCATTTTGTTCCCAACTATAAGCACAAGTATCATTAGCTATTTGTACTTGAGGGTTTTGAGCAAATAAATTTTGTGTCAATCCTAAACACATCAAAATAACAATCAAATTTTTCATAGTGAATTTTTTATGCACCAAAGGTATTTCAATTTTAATAGCGCAGAAATCCACCCCCTATGAACTTCATATTTTGATATCCCAATTGTGTTTTTTTTAGTGCCATATTTTTTTTACATTTACCCATCATGAAAAAAATCATTTGTTTGTTTGCATTGCTCACGGTGCTCATTTCTGCCCACTCACAAGCCGTAAAACCCATTAGAGAAGCCAACCTAACTGGGCTTGAAATCTTAGATCAACAAAACTTCCCTGTTTCTAAAATTCGCCCCATTTATGATGAGATACAAGTTTTTTCAAGCCTTAGTTTAACCGGCATATCTTTAGGCAACAGTTATGTGAGCACAAGAATGTGGAATGACACAGAATTTATTGAGGTTCCTATTGACCCAAATGATCTAAGCAAAACCAAAACCGACACTTTTGTGAAGGACATCAGGTATATGGTGGAAGGCACAAATATTTGGGCCAAAAAAGCGGGCAAATGGGGACTCATAAATACCGCTGGGGAGGTATTAATACCCTTTGAAATTGAAAGTTTTGATTACATGCGCAGCATGGCGCTTGTATCAACAGAACCTGGTAATTTCCCTTATCTACTTGCATTTAAAGAAGGCAAATTCAGCATTTATAACCAAAAAGGTTCGCTCATTTTGGCCCAGGAATTTATCCCTACACATTTCTTTCAAAAACCCACCCAAGAAACTTTAGACATGCTAGAGTTCTCTTATTTTGGAGATTATATCATTACCACTGAAGGAGCTACCTTGGTTGACTCTCTGGTAAAAATTCCCGCCAAAAAGCAAAACAATAAAATTGTTGCCCAAGCTTACAGTTACCATGTATATTTTTATAGAGGAGGAAAACTCAATGTATGGCAGGCCAGTACAGGTAAATTACTTTTTGAAAAAGCTCCCAAAAATCTAGAAATACATTTTCAAGATGAAAAAGGTACAGATTATTTTGAACCCTTAAATGTGCGCAGCTTTAAATCGATTGAAAAATTTTTAGAAAACAATGCCAACCATTTGGTGCCGCAAAAAATTAGTTTTATGCCCAAAGACTAACGCCTCACAACTCCTTATTTTCAAGAACTTACCACAATTTCATCCTTTGCCTTAAATAATTGGCATAACCAATGAATTTTGCTAATTTCGAAACTCGAAAATTTACTATTACCAATTACAATGAGCAAGATTAAAGTAGCCAATCCGGTTGTTGAACTCGATGGCGATGAGATGACCCGTATCATCTGGAAATTTATCAAAGACAAATTGATTCTTCCTTACCTAGATTTAGATATTAAATACTATGATTTAGGAATGGAATACCGCGACTTAACCAACGACCAAGTAACCGTTGATTCAGCCGAAGCCATTAAAAAATATAATGTAGGTATTAAATGTGCTACCATCACACCAGATGAAGCACGCGTGAAAGAATTCTCCTTGAAACAAATGTGGAAGAGTCCGAACGGAACCATTCGTAACATTTTAGATGGAACGGTATTTCGTGAACCTATTGTATGTAGCAATGTACCTCGCTTGGTTCCTAATTGGACTGCTCCTATTATGATTGGCCGTCATGCATTTGGCGATCAATACCGCGCTACAGATTTTGTGACCAAAGGAAAAGGAAAACTCACAGTAAAATTTGAAGGCGAAGATGGTACCGTTCAAGAGTATGAAGTATACAATTACAAAGGTGATGGCGTGGCATTAACTATGTATAATACAGATGAAAGTATCATGGGATTTGCGCGCTCTTGCTTTAACATGGCATTAAGCAAAAAATGGCCATTATACCTATCTACCAAAAACACCATCTTGAAAAAATACGATGGTAGGTTCAAAGATATTTTTGAAAGCATTTATGTAAGTGAATTTAAAGGACAATTTGAAGCTGCAGGTATTACCTACGAACACCGTTTAATTGATGACATGGTTGCCTCTGCTTTGAAGTGGAATGGCAACTTTGTTTGGGCTTGTAAAAACTATGATGGCGACGTACAAAGTGATACAGTAGCGCAAGGTTTTGGATCCTTAGGTTTGATGACCTCTGTATTGGTAACACCAGATGGTAAAACCATGGAAGCAGAAGCTGCTCATGGAACAGTAACACGCCACTACCGCGATCACCAAAATGGTAAACCAACTTCAACCAACCCTATTGCCAGCATTTTTGCTTGGACACGTGGTTTGGCCTTTAGAGGTAAGTTAGACAATAACCAGGAATTGATAGATTTCTGTACAGCACTTGAAGAGGTTTGTATTGCTACCGTTGAAAGTGGTAAAATGACCAAAGATTTAGCTGTTTGTATCCATGGAAACAAAGTAAACCATGGCGAACATTATTTATACACTGAAGAGTTTTTAGATGCCTTAGATCAAGGTTTAAAAGCACGTTTAGGTAAATAATTTTATTGCCTTTTAAGAGAAAGCTGCCTTCAAAGAAATTTGGAGGCAGCTTTTTATTTGATATCGCTCACCTTATTTACCCTAGCATAAACTGCGTATTTACCCACCCGTACAAAGCCCTCATAAAACTTAGGTGTGTTATGGGTTATGGTAATATCTATGGTATCATGTATGATTCTAGCCTGATCCAAATTAATGAGGCGATATTCGTTTTTGCTAAGCCAAGTAATAGAGAACTGTGTAGTATCCTTTCCATTTAAACTCACTTCTGTTTGAAAGCTTGAATCGCGGTAAATATATTGATAAGCTGTTTTAAAATTGCCAGTGTGTAAATCACTGCAATCCCATGCTTTTACTGAAATAGAGCCATATAACACTTTTGGAAATGGCTCATGATTTAACAAGGCTTTTGAATAAACCATAAGCGTATTTAAAAGTAATACCAGCAAGTTAACCAATACAAATAAGCGGATACTCCACAAGCGCAATTGTTCTTTATAAGGCTTAACTCCCGACCAAAACACCAAAGGCAACATCACTACTATAGAAGGAATAATGAACCAAAAGGGCGAACCAAAAACCAATGCTAAATACAAATAATTATATGGCACCTTGAACCCATAATAGGGAACCACCATGGGCTGTATATAAACAAAGGCTAGAACGTTTAATACAGGCAGTAACCAAACAAGAAACTTAATAAATGAGCTGGAAATTTTCACTCCCGCAATTTAAGATTAATCGGTAAATTGTGGCCAATATGATGAAATTACCCATCCTCCTAAAATCACCTTGTATTCTGATAGTAATATTTGCCACTTTCCTTTGGTCATGCAGAGGAAACAACAAAGAAATACCTATACAAAATGCAGATTTTTGCAGGGTAATTCATAGAGATACAAGCACCAGCCTCAGCAAAGAATTAGCACCCATTAAAGAAAAAATGGGAAAACAAACAGGTGTTATGGTTTTAGAAGACGGAGGAAGGGCAATGCTTACTAGAGCTTGGTTGAGTGAATACGCAGAACAAAAAATAGATGTACAATATTTTATTTTCTCTACAGATAATGTTGGACTCATTGCATGTGATTATTTGGTGAGAGCTGCAGATAGAGGCATACCTGTTCGTATTTTGGTTGATGATATTATGGTTGATGCTGGTGTTCATGAAATTCTTACCATGGATGCCCATCCCAATATTGAAATTAAAGTATATAACCCCGGCACAAATTTGGGGAAGAACATCTTACAAAAAGTTGGAAAATTGGTTACGCAATTTGATGTGGCAAACCAACGCATGCACAATAAAACTTTTATTGTTGACCATAAAATTTGCATTACTGGAGGAAGAAATATTGCCGATGAATATTTTGATTACGACCATGAATATAATTTTAGAGACAGAGATATTCTATTATTTGGAAAACAAGTAAAACAGGTTGAAAATAGTTTTGAAACTTTTTGGAATAGTACCTTGAGTATTCCCATAACTGAATTGGTTCAGGCCGAAAGCAAAATAACTTACACCCCAGATGCGTATGATAGATTGCACCAATATGCATGTAATCCTGCAAACTATTGGCCCCAAGTAAGGGAAGAGGTAAAGATGTTACCTCAATTATTTAAAGAACTGCAAAACTCTCCTTATTTGGTTTGGACAGACAGTGTTGAATTTGTTTCAGATCCGCCAGGGAAAATAAAAGATGGTGAAATTTATAGCAAAACCACCAAACAATTGATGGAACTCATTTTGCAAGCAAAATCAAGCATTGATATTCAATCGCCTTACCTAATTACCACAGAAATTGGAAGAACCTTATTTGCCAACGCAGTGAAAAGAGGGGTTAAAGTGCGAATATTAACCAATAGTCTTTCCTCAACAGATAACCTTGAAGCCTTTAGTGGGTATCAAAGAAGCAGGAAAGATTTACTAGAAACAGGCATACGGATTTTTGAATTCAAACCTAATGCAACTTGTCGTTACCAAAAATTAACTGGGGCCTTACAAAAAAAGGTGAACTACACTCCTGTTTTTGGACTGCATGCTAAAACTATGGTAATAGACCACAAAACAGTCATCATAGGAACCTTTAACCTTGATCCAAGAAGCGCCTATAGGAACTCAGAATGTTTTGCTGTTGTTAATTCTGCCCAAATTGCAGGCAATGTATTGAAGGAAATGGAAACTGAATTTTTACCGGAAAACGCATGGGAAACCACCTTAGAATTTAATCCTGATAGTTATGCAGGCAAACTCAAAAACATCAAAACCAAATCAAGAGTTATTGTTCCAAAAGGCATCTTATAAAATACATACATGAAACCAATTACACTCCTTTGTTTTTTGCTCTTGTTCGGTTTGAACCTATGGGCAAATGACATTAAAATAATGACCTATAATATTCGCCTCGATCATCCTGTAGATGGCGTGAACCAGTGGCCTTTGCGAAAAGAGAAAGTATTTCAATTAATAGTAAATGAAGCTCCAGATGTGTTGTGTATTCAAGAGGGATTACCACACCAAGTAAAGGAATTGAAGAAAGGACTAGCTTCGTATATTTATGTTGGGGTAGGCAGAGACAATGGGAAAAACAAAGGTGAGTACAGCGCTATATTTTTATTGAAAAGCAAATTTAAACTTATTTCACAAAACACCTTTTGGCTTTCACCCACTCCTACAGTTCCTGGCAGCAAAGGTTGGGACGCAGCCATTACCAGAATATGCACTTATGCAGAGGTATTGTACGGACCAGAAAAGAAACGGCTATTTATTTTTAATACCCATTTTGACCATATGGGTGAATTAGCAAGGCAAGAAAGTGCTAAGGTCATTCTTACCTATATGAACAACATTTGCAAAGGTGCACCCATCCTATTTACTGGCGACTTAAATTCAGAACCATATAGCACAGCGCTAGAAACCTTATTGGCCAGCAATTACCCAAAGTTCACTGATAACCATGTAGACATTGATGCCTATCCCAATTGCACTTTCACGGGTTTTGAAGTAAACAGTGGTATATGCAAACGCATAGATTATATTTTAAGTGATATGAACTTTATACCTACCTCCTATAAAATCATCCAAACAAATAATGGGAAATATTACCCTTCAGATCATTTGCCAGTTGTAGCTGTATTAACCCTTAAATTTTAAACGAATAAGCATAAAAAAAAGAGGCTATCTCATAGGAGAATAGCCTCTTTTTGTATTTGGTCAAACCAGGTTATTTACCTGTTTCTTTTTGAGCCGGAGCTTCTGTATGACCTTTGCTGCTGCAGCATGATTTTTTTTCTCCTGAGGTACAAGATTTTGATTTCTCATCTCCACAAGACTTGTCTTTTTTACTTTTCTTTTTCTTTTTGTCGGCATTGGCTGGTTTCTCTTCACCAGGAGTGCTTACAGTTACTACGTCGTTTGCTGTTGAAACGGG